>JAABTI010000009.1 GCA_011389955.1 Paracoccaceae bacterium
GGTCGAAAGCTCCACGGACTATGCCGAACAACTGCTTCCATCGCTGCTGTCGTTGGCGGCAGATGAAAACGGCGTCTGGGGCCGGGCAGAAACTACATTTCACGATCACATGGCGCGGCTCTGACGGGGCCGGACCCACACCTATCGACAAGGAGGACAAAATGACAACTCATTGGTGCGGCACTGGCCTTTCGGCCATTCCAGGCCTGCGACGCCTGATCAAGGAAGGTCGCGATATCACCGTCTGGAACCGCAGCGTGGACAAGGCCCACGACGCGGTTGGCGATCTGACGGACCGCATCGTGCCGTTCGACATGGCCGCGCTGGACAAGGCGCTGGCACCCGGCGACGTGGTGGTGTCGATGCTGCCGGGGGACTGGCACGTGCCACTGGCCGGGTTGTGCCTTGAGAGGGGGGCGCATTTCGTGTCCTCCTCCTACATCGCGCCGGAGATGCGCGCGCTGGATGCGGCGGCGCGCGAAAAAGGGCTGACCTTCGTCAACGAGGTCGGTCTGGATCCGGGCATTGATCACCTGATGGCGCACCACCTGGTGACGCAATACCGTGCCTCGGACGCCTATGATCCGTCCAATGAGGTGGCTTTCACCTCCTATTGTGGCGGCGTCCCCAAGCATCCCAACCCCTTCCGCTACAAGTTCAGCTGGTCGCCACTGGGTGTGCTCAAGGCGCTGCGTTCGCCTTCGCGTTCCATCCGCGAGTTCGAAGAACTCCGTGTCGATCGTCCGTGGGACGCGATCAGCACATACACCGCGCCACTGCCGACGCCCGAGGATTTCGAGGTCTACCCCAACCGTGATTCCCTGCCATTCATCGAGGAATACAATTTCGGGGCAGAGTGGCCCGTGCGCCAGTTCGTGCGCGGCACGTTGCGGCTGAACGGCTGGACCGACGCCTGGTCGGATATCTTTCGGGAGATTGAAACGTTGGAAGGCGAAGCAGGCGAGACCCGGCTCAAGGAAATGTCTGACCGGTTCTGGCGCGAAAATGCATATGACGAGGGAGAGCCGGACCGAGTTGTCCTTTGCGTTGATCTCGAGGCCGACAAGGATGGCAAACCCGTCTGGCACAAGACCTACGTGATGGATGCATGGGGCGACGACAGCAGCACCGCGATGGCGCGCCTCGTGTCGGTCACGGTGTCCATGGCCGTCAACGCGGTGCTTGATGGCGAATTGCCCGCCGGGGTCATCGCCGCACCCTCTGATCCGGCGCTCGTGAATCGCTGGATGCATGAGATCGACATGCAGGCGCAGCATTTGCAAATCGTCGATCATATGCACGCCGACTAGGCATCTTCACCATTGGTATGCAAGAGCGCCCGCCGGATGCACCGGCGGGCGATTTGATTATCAGGGATGAGCATCTCCGCTCAGCGCGGGGTGCCCTGGGTTGAGGGGGCGTCCGAGTTGGCGCTGTAGACGCTGACCCGCTCACCGGCGCGGATCCGGTCACGCGGGACCAGGACCTTGTCGGCCTCGACAGAGGCGCCTTTGAGCTCCGTGTCGGAGAAATGCGCGACGTCGATCTGCACCTTGTCGCGCGGCGACAGGGTGGATACCGCGCCCGTATCGGGCGTCATCGCGGCGGCGGCCGTGCTCAGGCCAAGGGTGGCGGTCAGTGCTATGAGTGCGGTTTTCATGGGTCTTTCCTTTCGTCGAGTGGTTCAGGATCATTCCTGATCTGCCCTCAACATGCGCCCCATGGCCGGCGCTTTCAAAACACGTCCGCTCACCGGTCCGTGCACCGATGAGAGCGCCGTCGCCCGAAACGGCACGGCACCGACCAACTCCGCCATGACCCCTGCAAAACAGGGCCCCGTACTTGACGCGACTGTAACATCACTCACAGATCACAGCCGCGTTTCCAAACGGTTACCGATTTCGTGATCGGCCCGACGCAGCGCGCGCAGACCCGAATGCCCCACGCCGCGCGCCTGCGCACAGACCCGGCCACAAATGCGCGCGACTCATCCTCGGCGGATCAGGTCATCCTCTTCTTCGGATGCAGAAAGGCCGAGCGCCTCAAGGCCATTTTCCAGATGATCCGACATATGAGGCGATCCCAGCAGGTAGTCTGCCGTCGGCGTCGTTGCCTCGGTCGCTGCGGTTTCCAGCGCCTCGTTCAATTCGTCGGGTGCAAAACTACCGCGACCGATCCACATGAGCGCAACAAGCGCAATTTGCTCTTCCTCGGTCAGGCGATCCACGAACGCCCTCAATTCACCCTCGGCACGGTCAAGCTCACGCGCCATGAGGATGATGTTGGCAACTTTGGTAACGCTGATATCAAGCATAGGCGACCCTCCGGGTGCCATTGTTCCCTCGGTTGGCGGCTCATGACAAGGGGACTTTCTTACCCCTACGCAAAAAGGCGAAAATACACACTGTCGGGCAGGAACTTCGCCAGCCGGAACACCAGGGAAAACAGTGTCGGGAAACTGCGGGCGAATCGCTGTGGCGTGCACATCAGTTCGAACACCTCGCGCGCGGCCGTGTCCGGTTCCATCAAGAACGGCATGTGGAAGTCGTTCTTGTCGGTAAGGCGTGTGCGGATGAAGCCAGGATTGGCCAGTTGGACATTCAACGGTGTTCGATGCAGATCGGCACGCAGGGTTTCCGCCAGCGACATGATGCCTGCCTTGGAGGCACCGTAGCCAACGGCGCCAGGCAACCCGCGAAAGCCCGCCAAACTTCCGGTGAGCACGATATGCCCGGTCTCGCGCGCCACCATCTCCGGCACCACCCTGCCCAGAACGCGCATCGCCCCGGACAGGTTGACATCAGTCATTGCCGCGCCTGCATCCACATCCCAGTTGCCCGCCGCCATCGGCGTGTAGACACCGGCCAGGTAAACCACGCCATCGACCGGCCCCACGGCACGCACCGCTTCGGCAACATCGTGGTCGTCACGCACGTCCACAGGCTGGACCGTGGTCCGTCCCGGCAAGCTATCTGCCAGAGCGTTCAACTTGTCGACGCTGCGGGCAGACAAGATCAGGTGCGCGCCTGCGCGGCTCAGATGCTGCGCAAGCGCCGCACCAAGGCCCTCGCTCGCGCCGATCAGCCAATACCGTTTTCCTTGCCACTCGACCATTTATCCTCCCCCGGGTTTCAGTGAATCATGCGCCTGCGGCTGACGCCAGCGCGTCGAAGCCAGCAAACCAATCGCCAGCAGCTTGAGCAAGCACGGCAGCAATCCGTAAGACAGGCTGAGCGCCAGCAATGCGTCCGGGTCGTTCCTGTCTCCTGGCACGAAACCTGCCATTTCAAGCGATGGAAGAACCACCAGCGCCGCCAGGGCCAGCGTGAACTTAGACACGAATGACCACAAGCCGAACGCCCCGGACGCCCCCGGTGCAACATGTTCCATCCGGTGCGCGAACAAGGCCGGCAGCAGCGTCATATCCGCACCGGTGGCCGCACCCGATGCCACGCAGATCACCGCGAAGGCCCAGACATCTCCGGTTCCAAGCGCGATGGCAAATCCGAAGGCAACTATTGATAGGCACATTGCACCGATCAGAACGCGACGGGCGCCATAAGCTGTGGCCAAGTGACCCCAAACCGGCGCTGCGCCCGCCGCGGACAGGAAAAACAGTAACAGAAAAGGCCCCGCCAGATCCGGCGCGCCAAGGCGGCTCTCGACGAAGAACAGGAACAGTGTCGATGTCACGGCGACCGGCGCTGCGTTGACCAATGCAATCACCAGAAGTCGCCGCGCAACCGTGTCTTGCAACACCGGCGTGACCCCGCTCTCCACCTGCGCGCCCGCGTCCCATTGTCCCCGCATCATCACCAGCGCCAGCGCGGAAAACACCCCGAAACCGAATGCGAACCAGTCAAACCCTCCGAGCGCGACAGGCGCCACTGCGGCCGCGCACACGCCAAGCAACGAGCCAGTTTCGCGCCAGCGTGCCAGCCGCAAATATCCGTTCGAGCCAAGGCGCGGAGCCGTTTGCACGCCTTGGGCGTAGAAAGTGATCGTCAGGAAACTGAACGCCGAAAACACCCCCGCCAGCATGACCGCGAACCAAAAAATCGGCGCTATCGGCGGCGTCACGGCGAACAGGCATATCATGCAGGTCGCCATTACAACCACGGCGCCCGTCACGCTGACACCGCGCCACTTGCGCAATGACCCCGCCAACCGGCCCAGAAGCGGGTCCTGGACCACGTCAAGCAACCGCAAGCCAAACAGAATCGCCCCCATGGCCGCCAATGAGACGCCGTATTGATCCACATAAAACTTGGGCGCGTGGATGTATAGCGGTAGACCCGCCGCCGCCAGAAGCGCGGCGAACGCGCCGTAGGCTGATAACGGAACGCGCGGATGGGTCACCGCGAAACCTCGTCGGCCGGTGCCGCGGGCCGCTGCCTGTAGCGCGCGCCCTTCCACCAGAGCTTGAGCGCCTGCCAGTGGATCAATGCCAGCACGCGGCGCGACCCTAAAGGCCGCCGCAACAAAGACGCAAGCAAGCCGCTACTGCGCAATGGTTTGCGCGCGCCAACCAGCGTTGCAATGACGCCGCCGTTGCCAGCGGTGAAATCGATCCACACACCGATACGATCATCGCGAATGTCGAAGCGAAACTCGTAGCCCCCCTCGACCGGCTGGAAGGGAGAAACGTGAAGAACCTTGCGCGCCCGCAGGCGATCCTGGGCGCCGATCGCTGCAAGGTCGTCCCGGTGGCAGAGGTAGGAATGGCGATCGCCAAAAGTATTCGTCACTTCGGCGATCACCACGCGCAGCGCCCGCTCATCATCACGGCATAGCCAGAACGAAACCGGGTTGAATACATGACCCAGCACCCGCGGCTGCGTCAGCAATTCAATCCGCTTCGACCCAGGCAGATCATGCACCTTCAGCACGTCGCGCACCCAATCCGTGCCGCGCCCCTGACCTGGCGCACCGCCGTGATCGCGATCCCACAAGGACAGCAGGTTTCGCCGATTGCGCGAGAACAGGGCAGACTTGGATCGCATCGCCTTATCGGGCTCCAGCAGGACATAGTCGACGCCGTAGCGGAACGCGTTTTCCACGGCCCCCTTACGCCCGTGCCACGTGTGGCCAGCGATATGATCGATCCTGCTCATTCCGCGGCAATTTCCAATGCGCCGGCAGAGCGGATGGCCTGAGCCACGTCTACAGCGCTTGACAGCCCATCCTCGTGAAAGCCGTTGCCCATCCACGCGCCACAGAACCATGTGTTGCCCGCACCGTTTTGCGCACGAATCCGGCCTTGAGCGGCCAGCGCCTCCATGTCGTAGACCGGGTGGCGCAACGTGACCTGATCATAAATCTTTTCCTGCCGGATCTGGCGTGTGCTGTTGAGCGTCACGAAATGAGGATCATCCTGCGGGATCGGCTGGAGTGAGTTCATCCAGTAGGTCAGGTCAATTCGCTCGCAGTTCTTGTTTTCCATCTCGGTATAATTCCACGACGACCAGACAGCACGCCGTTTTGGCATGATGCTGGTATCGGCATGCAGCACCACATCGTTAGGCTGATAGGCGATTGCGCCCAGGTTGGCGCGTTCGTGCGCCGTCGCATCCGAGAGCAGAGCAAGCGCGTCGTCGGAATGGGTTGCGAACACAACCTGGTCAAAGGTTTCCCATTCGCCACCTTGTGCCCGAACCTCGACACCCGCTGAGGTGCGCCGCACACCCCCAACCGGAGACCCAAGACGCAGTACCACCCCCTGCGCTTGCATCGCGTTGCCCAGGCGGCGCACGTATTCCACCGAACCTCCGTCGACCGTGTACCACTGGTGCTGGCCGGTGTGACTCAGCAGCGCGTGATTCTCGAAGAACTGGATCATCGTATGGGCAGGGAAGTCCATGATCTTTTCCACCGGGGTCGACCAGATCGCGCCCGACAGCGGCAAAAGGTAATAATCGCGAAACCAGTTACCAGTGCCCAGCAGGTCCAGAAATAGCGCTAGCGTAAGGCTACGGTCCCGCGCCACGCTGAGCGCGTTGGCATTGAAGCGGAAAATGTCACGCAACATTCTCAGGAATCTCGGGTTCACTGCATTACGCCTTTGGGCGAACACCGCCGCCAGATCAGCCAGCCCGTATTCGAACGCGCCGCCCCGCAACGAAGCGCCGAAACTCATGTTTGACTTGACCACCGGAACATCGAGACGATCGAACAATTGGGCCATGAAGGGATAGTTCGCGTAGTTGAACACGATGAAACCGGTATCGACCGGCTGATCCCCATTCCTGCCCGCCTGGATCGTCCTGGCGTGACCGCCCAGGCGCGGCTCGGCCTCGAACAGGGTTACGTGGTGGTCGTCGGCCAGAAGGTGCGCCGCACCCATTCCCGATATACCTGCGCCGATAACGGCGACCTTGCCTGATACCCCGGGGGCAGCTTCGAATGGCATGTATCATGCTCCGTGTTGATTGTGATCTTTCCATAGGTACGCCGCAAAGCAGAAACCGGATGACAAAAAACTTGTCATCGGTGTGATCCGGCACGCTAGGCGCGACGTAGAAAGAGCATGTTGGCCGAGAAAGATCCTTTGGTAGATGCAAAAGCCTCTTCGCCGGCGCGGCATCGCCGTGCTAGGCACAGGGGCGAAGCAACCTCTGCGGACAGGGTCGACTTGGTGACAACAGATACGAAGACATACTCCCGAGACTGGGTCGCTCATGTCGAGCGAATTCACGCAAGTGGGGATACTCGCGCATTCGCGGAGTTGTTCGAACACTTTGCCCCCCGCGTCAAAGGATTCCTGATCCGATCGGGCGCGAACGACACACTTGCTGAGGAATGCACGCAGGAGGTTATGGCGACCATCTGGCAAAAGTCGCATCTTTTCGATCCGACACGCGCGTCGGTGGCGACATGGATCTTCACCATTGCACGTAACCGCAAGATAGACGCGCTGCGCAAGCAACGCAGGCCTGAACCCGAGGACCTGACATGGGGCCCCGAGGCGGAACCGGATCAGGAAGACGCCCTGAGCCTGCAACAGGAATGCGCACAGCTGGATCAGGCCATAGCGACCCTTCCCGTGAAGCAACGCGAACTGATCGAAAAGGCGTATTTCGGGGATCTCTCGCACAGCGAAATCGCAGAAGAAACGGGACTACCCCTTGGCACGATCAAATCCCGCATCAGATTGGCGTTAGACCGTCTGCGCCATGCAATGAAATGAAAACCGTAATGACCAACATCAAACACCACCTGACCGACGCCTTGCTGATGGCCTATTCCGCCGGCACCCTGCCTGAAGCGTTCAACCTGACCGTGGCCGCGCACCTGTCGATGTGCGATGACTGCCGTGCCCGTCAGGCTGCGTTCGACACCGTGGGCGGCGCCATGCTGGAAAGCTGCAAGCGTGTCCGGATGGATCAAGGCAGTCTCGAGGCGACAATGGCCCGGATCAGGGCCGCGCCTGACGCACCCACGCCTTGCGCCAGCACGCCGAAATTGCCCTCCGGTCTGCCTACCCCGTTGTTCGACTACATCGGCGGCGACTTGGACACGGTGAAATGGCGCCCTGTAGGGATGGGTGTGAAACAGGCGATCCTGCCGACGTCGCGCGAAGCGACGGCGCGACTGTTGTTCATCCCGGCCGGTGCCGCCGTGCCCGATCACGGTCACCGCGGAACCGAGTTGACGCTGGTACTGCGTGGTGCGTTCCATGATGAATGCGACCATTTCGGACCCGGCGACATCGAGGTGGCAAACGAAGATCTGCACCACACGCCGATCGCCGATATTGGCGAGGATTGCATTTGCCTTGCCGCGACGGATGCGCCTTTGCGCTTCAGCGGTCTGATTCCACGTATCGCGCAGCCGTTCCTGCGGATTTGAGGGGGGTGGGCGCTCCGCTCAGGAGCGCCCGAACAGCCGCTCTATATCGGCAAGCTTCAACTCGACGTATGTCGGGCGCCCGTGGTTGCACTGCCCGGAATGAGGGGTCGCTTCCATCTCGCGCAGAAGGGCATTCATCTCGTCCGCGCCCATGCGGCGTCCCGAACGCACTGATCCGTGACAAGCCACACGACTCAGTATCGCCTCGAGCCGGGCCTGAACCGACAGGCTTTCGCCTTGGTCCGTCAACTCGTCCACTATGTCCAGAACCATGGCGCGTGCATCGATATTTCCAAGCAATGCAGGGGTTTCGCGCACGGCGACCGCACCGCCACCGAACGGCTCGATCACCAACCCGAGGCGCGCCAAGTCTTCGGCATGTTCAAGCAGGCGGGCACTGTCGTTCTCGGACATCTCAACGATTTCGGGAATAAGTAACGCCTGCGCGGCCACACCGCTTTCTGCCAGTTGACGCTTGAGTTTCTCGTAAACCAACCGTTCATGCGCAGCGTGCTGATCGACGATGACCATGCCATCGGCGGTCTGGGCGACGATGTAATTCTCGTGAAGTTGCGCGCGCGCCGCGCCCAGGGGGAGCCCGTCGGCCGTGCTTTCGCTCGGCGCGTCGTCCGTTGAGGAATGAGCCCACGTCGGTGGCTCGACCCGGGCGCTGTATTCGGCACCAAGCTCGGCGAATCCGGGGGCTTGCGCCGGATAGGCAGCCGCCCGTGCGCCGGGCGGAGAGGCGCCGGTTTGATACATACGCAAGGAATTTTCGTCCGATTCGCTGCGGAATGCGCCAAGCGTGGCGTTGGCTACCGTGGAAGATGCGCGATGACCCGCTTCGGCCAGTGCATGGCGAAGCGCCGAAACGATCAGCCCGCGCGCCAGGCCCGGGTCGCGGAACCGCACCTCGGATTTGGCCGGGTGAACATTCACGTCGACCAGTTTCGGATCACAATCCAGAAACAGCGCCGCCGCCGGATGCCGATCGCGGCTGAGAAAATCATGATAGGCCCCGCGCAATGCGCCCACCAGCAGCTTGTCGCGCACGGGGCGGCCATTGACGAACAGGAACTGCGCCACGGCCGAGCCCCGCGAATAGGTCGGCAACGCGGCATAGCCCGTCAAGTGCAGACCCTCGCGCTGCGCATCTATGGGAAGGGCGTTCTGCGCGAAATCCGCTCCCAGAATCCGGGCCAACCGCCCGCGCAGCGCATCGAACATATCCCCGGTTTCCGCATCCGCACGAAAGCTGACACGGCCCTCGCCACCGCCTGAAACGTCCCGCAAGCTGAAGCTGATGAAGGGTTCCGCCATCGCCAACCGTTTGACCACGTCGGTGATCGCCTGTGTTTCGGCCCGGTCGCTGCGCAGGAATTTCAGGCGCGCGGGCGTCGCGTGGAACAAGTCGCGCAATTCAACGACAGTGCCGGTATTCAGCGCGGCCGGCGCGACCTTGCCCATCTGTCCGCCGCTTACGGCGATGCGCGCCCCGTCCTGGCCATGCGCACGGCTGGTGATGGTCAGCCGCCCCACCGCGCCAAGGCTTGGCAATGCTTCGCCGCGAAACCCGAAGGTATGAATATCCAACAGGTTGTCGCCGTCGATCTTGGATGTGGCATGGCGCGCCAGTGCGAGGGGCAGCTGGTCGGGCGCGATGCCGCATCCGTCGTCGGCCACGCGAATCAGGCTCTTGCCCCCCTCGGCGATCGCCACGTCGATGCGGCGCGCACCGGCGTCGATGGCATTTTCCATCAACTCCTTGACCGCCGAAGCGGGGCGCTCGACGACCTCGCCAGCGGCGATGCGATTGATCGCCGCGTCATCAAGTTGCCGAATGTCAGGCCGTATATTGCGGGAGTAGGTGTTCATACCACAAGACCTAGCATGCCCTCTGCGATTCTGCCACAGGGTTTGCGCCGCCCTCAGCCCCCAGTGGCAGCGTCATACCACGCGATGATCGCCTCGCGCTCGGACTGTTCCATCCATGACAGGTTTGCCGGCGGCATGGCATGGGTCAGGCCCGATTGCAGATAGATTTCGCGCGCCTGACCTGCGATTTGGGCCGGTGTGTCCAATCGCACCCCCTTGGGCGCCCAATGCAGGCCGGGCCAGCCCGGATCGGGCGCGTGACACATGGAGCAGCGTCCCAGCACGATGTTCTGCACCTCGTCGAACCCGTCTGCACTGGCAAAGCGCGCGGCGGCGCCATGCATGGCCTTGTCCGCGTCGTCCGCCCCCTGGATGGGCGCGGTACTCAGCCACATGATCGCCGCGAAGATCAGCGCGGTCAGGCCCCATGTCCACCAAGGCCGTCCCTTGCGCGCATGCATCGAGTTGAAGAAGTGCCGGATGGTGACCCCCATCAGGAAAACCAGGCTGGCGATGATCCAGTTGTTTTCCGTGGCAAAGGCGAGCGGATAGTGGTTGGACAGCATCAGGAAGATGACCGGCAGCGTCAGGTAGTTATTGTGGGTGCTGCGCAGCTTGGCGATGCGGCCATACTCGGGATCGGGTTGCCGCCCGGCGATCAGGTCCGCAACGACCACTTTCTGATTGGGAATGATGACCAGGAACACGTTGGCTGTCATGATCGTGGCGGTCACGGCCCCCACGTGCAACAGCGCCGCCCGCCCCGTGAAAACCTGCGCATATGCGAACGATATCGCCACGAGGATCACGAACAGTGTCATCATCAGCGTCGTCGCATTTTTCCTGAGCGGGGACTTGCACAACGCATCGTAGATCAGCCAGCCGACGGCCAGCGACGACATCGATATGCAGATCGCCACCGGCACGGAGATATCCATGATCTGGCGATCGATCAGATAGAACTCTGCGCCCCAGTAATACACCACGGCCAGAAGGGCGACGCCCGACAACCACGTGGCGTAGCTTTCCCATTTGAACCAGGTCAAGTCACCCGGCATGTTCTCGGGCGCGACCATGTATTTCTGGATGTGGTAGAACCCGCCTCCGTGAACCTGCCATTCTTCACCATCGGCGCCCGAGGGCAGCACGCGGTCGCGATGCAGGCCGAGATCCAGCGCGATGAAGTAGAACGAAGAGCCGATCCACGCGATCGCGGTGATCACATGCAGCCAGCGTATGGCGAATTCCAGCCACGAGCCCAGCGTCACCACGTCCAGCATGTCAGTCTCCTTGGTTCGGGTCTCGTCAGATAGGCTATCGCAGGTGCGACTTGTCTGTTAATCCGTCAAATCATGAGAACAGTTTCAAGAATTGCCTGAAAGTGGCCTATATCGATAACATCCGCATGTTCGTGCGCGTGCACGATCTGGGCAGCATGAGCGCCGCCGCCCGCGATCAACGAACTTCGCCCGCTGTTGCCTCGGCCCGGATTGCGGAGCTTGAGAAGTATCTGGGCGTGCGCCTTTTCAATCGCACCACCCGCGCGCTCAGTCCCACCGAACATGGACGGCGATTTTATGATGGGGCCTGTCGGGTTCTCGAAGCAATAGAAGAAGCCGAATCCGAGGTGATGGAAACCAGCCGCGCCCCACGCGGCACCGTGTTTATCGCCGCCCCCCTGGGCCTGGGCCGGCGTGTCATCGCGCCCGCCATCCCGGCGTTTCGGGGCGACTGGCCCGAGGTAAGTATCCGCCTGCGGCTGTCAGATCGCGGGATCGACCTGACCGGCGAGGGCCTGGACATGGCATTCCGGCTTGGTCCGCTGGACGACAGCGAGCTGAAGGTGCGGGTCATCGCCGATTGCCCGCGTGTCCTGTGCGCCGCGCCCGACTATCTTGCGCGCCGGGGCACCCCGCGCAGCGGCGCGGAACTGGTGTCGCAGGGGCATGACTGCCTGATGCTGCGGTTTCCCGGCACACGTGAATTCCGCTGGCCCCTGCACACGCCGGACGGGCCGCGCCCATTCGAGGTGTCCGGACCGCTGGAATCCGACGACGGCGAGGTCCTGACCAACTGGGCGCTGGACGGGGCAGGCGTCGTGATGAAGCCGCTGTTCGAGGTCGCGCCACTGCTGGCCAGCGGCGCGTTGGTCGAGGTGGCACGCGCCACGCCGCCGGTCGCGGTGCCGCTGGCCTGCCTGTCACCCAGCCGTCGGCACCGGGACCTCAAGGTCAGATTGCTGGGCGATTTCATGGCCAGCCGGTGCAAAGAGGCGCTGGCCCACCTACATGCGAAGCATCCCGTCGGCCCCGTGCCGGTAAACGCCCAACTGCAGGAGACCCGCAAATGAAGAAAGAAACAGTCGATAACGCCGTTCTGGAAACCTGGACCGTGGAAGAGGTGGCGGACGCCTTCGACCGCGACGAGATCGTGGTGATCGATGTGCGAACGCCGCAGGAATACATGTTCGAACACATCGAAGGCGCGCTGCTGATGCCTATGTCATTCTTCCGGGCCGACAAGCTGCCGGGTCAATCCGACAAGCGGATCGTTTTCCATTGCGGGTCCGGTGTGCGATCCGAACGCGTTGCGCGCGCCGCCATCGCCGCCGGGTTTGAAACGATATCGCACATGGAAGGCGGAATGGCCGCGTGGAAAGAGGCCAAGCAGCCCTATATCGGCACCAACATGGCCTCGGGCGCGCCACAGGTCGTCACGGGCTGAACCGTTGTTCAGATCGCCGCAGCGCGGCGGCGGGCATGGGCCTGCCGCCGGTCGGTATAGACCAGGTAGATCGCCAGCGCAGTGACCACCACCGCCCCACCCAGCACCATCGCGGGCGTGGGCGATTCGTCCGTGCCCAACCATACCCATAGCGGGCCGAGTATTGTCTCCAGCAGCAGCAAAAGGCTGACATTGGAGGCATGGGTGAGCCGCGATGCCAGCGACAGCGTCATGAACGACACCGGCAGGATCACCAGGCCCGTCGCCGCTATGGACAGCACTCCGCCATCCATCATCGCGCCGGGGCCCGTGATGAAAAGCCCCATCATCCCGGCAAAGAGCGCCCCGCACCCGATGCTGAGCAGGATCGGCACCGTGGGCCGGGCGCGGATCACCACGAAATTGAGCGCCAATGACGCCGCCACCGCCAAGCCCGCCAGCGCCCCCCAGAGCGTATCTAAGCGCATCGCCGGCGCGCCCGCGCCGTGATTGCCGCCGAACACCGCCACGCCGATTCCCACCATAACGACGGCGATCGTGATCCATGTCGAGGGGTGCGTCGCTTCGCCGATCACGATCCGCGCGAAGATGGCGGCAAACACGGGCACAGTCGCCACGCCGAACAGCACCACGGAGACCGGCGCCGTGGCGATACCGAAACTGAACAGTGTCGCGTTGAAGAACTGGCACACGACGATAGTCAGGCTCGCGCCGGAGGCGAAGGCGGCCAGATCGGCACGGCGTCTGCCGCCGCGCATCACCGCCCAGTACAGCAACAACACGCAGCCCATCAAACTGCCGCGCCAGCCAAGCATCTGGAAACCATCCATGTCCGACCAGCGCATAAGCAACGTGTCCGGCGTCAAAACCAGCGCCCCGAACAGTGCAAGGAATATCCCGAACATGGGGTGGCGCTGCATGATCTCTCCTGTAAGGCGGGCGTGATACAGCGCCGTGATAGCCGCAATTACGCAGGGTTCCAAGACACGGTCACAAATCGACCCGGTCAGCCCGGCGCGTGAAAAAGCCCGGGCGCTTGCACGCCCGGGCCAGTCTGGCAAAGCCTGATCAGGAAGGAGCGATCAGCCTTTCGCGAACTCGGGATAGGCTTCCATCCCCAGCTCGGCCATGTCGAGGCCGTTGATTTCGGTTTCCTCGTCCACCCTGATGCCCATGACGGCCTTGAGGATCAGCCACACCACCGCCGACGTGACGACGACGAAGGCCCCAACGATCAGGATCGAGATCAACTGCGTGCCGAAGGAGGCGCCGTCGTTCGTCAGCGGAACGGCGAGCGTGCCCCAGATGCCGGCGATCAGGTGTACCGGAATGGCGCCAACGACATCGTCGATCTTCAGTTTGTCGAGCATCGGAACGGCAAACACAACGATCACGCCACCGACGGCCCCGATCAGGGTCGCGGCACCCAAGCTGGGCGTCAGCGGCTCGGCGGTGATCGACACCAGGCCGGCAAGCGCCCCGTTAAGGACCATGGTCAAGTCCGGCTTCTTGTAAAGCACCTGGGACAGTATCAGCGCGGCCACCGCGCCACCCGCCGCAGCGGTGTTGGTGTTGGCGAAGATCCGGCTGATATCGGCGGCATCACCGATGCTGCCCATTGCAAGCTGCGACGCGCCGTTGAAGCCGAACCAACCCAGCCACAGGATGAACGTGCCAAGTGTCGCCAGCGCCAGATTCGAGCCGGGGATCGGCACGGTCTTGCCGTCCTTGTTGTACTTGCCGATGCGCGGCCCGAGGATCAGAGCCCCCGTCAGAGCCGCCCAGCCACCAACCGAGTGCACGATTGTCGAACCCGCGAAATCAGAGAAGCCGATTTCGGACAGGTAGCCGCCACCCCAGCTCCAGCTTGCCTGGATAGGATAGATCAGCGCCGCAAGGATCGCCACGAAGATCAGGAACGGCCACAGTTTTATCCGTTCGGCCACGGTGCCCGAGACGATCGAGGCGGTCGTGGCGACAAACATCAGCTGAAAGAAGTAGTCCGAGCCGGTCGAGGCGTAGTCATAGGCGTCCGCGTTCGCGGCGGTCACGCCCACGGGTTCGAGGACAGCCACGCCTAGCGCGCCGAGCCAAGAGGGTATCATCCAACCATCGCCGGGATACATCAGGACGTAGCCGATGATGTAATACATGATGGCAGCGATGGAGAAGAGCGCGATGTTTTTGGTCAGTTGCATGGTCACGTTCTTGGCGCGCACCAGACCGGCCTCCAGCATTGCGAAACCGGCCGCCATCCAGAACACAAGGAAGCCACCGATCAAGAACAGCAGCGTGTTGAAGATAAAGACCGAGTCGGTCGGCACAGCCGTCGGCGCATCCTGCGCGGCAGCCAGTCCGGGCACCAGCATCAGTGCGCCGGCCAGCCCAAGTTTCGTCATACGTGTCATTTGCATCTTTCCTTTCGAGGGGATGTGTTCGCTATCGCGGGCGCGGGGGTTACAGCGCATCTTCGCCGGTCTCGCCGGTGCGCACGCGCATGGCCTGCGCCAGATCGAGCACGAATATCTTGCCGTCTCCGATCTTGCCGGTCTTGGCCGCGGCGGTGATGGCCTCGGCAACCTGGTCCGCCATCGCGTCATTCACGGCGATTTCCAGCTTGATCTTGGGCACGAAGTTCACGGCATATTCGGCGCCGCGATAAATCTCGGTGTGACCGGACTGGGCGCCAAAGCCCTTGATCTCGGTCACCATCATGCCGCGCACGCCGATGTCGGTCAGCGCTTCGCGGACCTCCTCGAGCTTGAACGGCTTGATCGTTGCTATGACTAGTTTCACCTTGATCCCCTTGTGTTCAGCGGCGGACATCCCGCCTGTTTGCACTTGCAGCAAAGCCGTCTCCGCCCCTGCCGCGAAAGGGGATCGCGGGGGATCCGCCCGCAAATGTTCACTGCTTCGCCTAATCTTTGTGCTATTTTGTATTACTGCATAATTATTGTGCATATTTTATATCTGCGCGACCCTCGCGCAGGCTCAACATTTCCCGATCCAGGGCGTATGATGAAACAAACAAGGCAAAGCCCGGGCAGAGCAAAACATGAACGATTCAGGCCGAAAGAAGTCACGCCTCGTGGCGGACAAGCGCCATTCCAAGCGCAAGCTGGCGTCGCAAAAGCGCCACAAGGCCTCCGGGCGGCGCGGCCCGGCACGGGCCACGCGCCGGCGCAATCCCATTGTCGCGTTGTTTTTGTGGCTGGCACACTTGGTCTGGCGCGTGATCTGGGCGTTCGGCTGGCGAATCGCGTTGGTCAGCGTGCTCATCATAGGCATCGCCACCGGCTACGTTTATGCGACGCTGCCCCCTGTTGGACAGTTGCTTGACGGACGGGCGAGCGGGTCGGTCACGTTGCTGGATCGCGAAGACGCGGTATTCGCCTGGCGCGGGGACCAGTTTGGCGGCGTGGTGACCGCCGACACCGTTTCGCCACACCTCAAGAATGCCGTTATCGCAACCGAGGACAAGCGGTTTTACAGGCATATCGGCGTGGACCCGATAGGTATTGCCGGCGCGATCCGCATCAACCTTCGCGAGGGGCGCGGCCCACTGTCGGGCAACGGCGGATCAACCATCACACAACAAACCGCGAAACTGCTGTGCCTGGGCGTGGAATACGACCCCGGCAGGTGGGAGAGCGAAGCCGCCTACGAGGCCGACTGTCGTGAAAGTTCGCTTTGGCGCAAGGCGAAAGAGGCGGTCTATGCGCTTGCCATGGAGGCGAAATACACCAAGGACGACATTCTGGCGATCTATCTCAACCGCGCCTACATGGGCGGCGGGGCCTACGGCGCCGAGGCCGCGGCGCAGCGGTTCTTCGGCAAGTCTGCCGCTCAGCTCAACCCCGCCGAAAGCGCGATCCTCGCGGGGTTGCTGACGGCCCCGACCACCTTGTCGCCCACCAACAACCTGGAACGCTCGCGCGACCGGGCGTCGGTGGTGATCGGGCTGATGCGCGAACAGGGATACCTGTCGGACGCGGCGGCGCGGCAGGCGTTGCTCGATCCCGCCTCCTTGTCCGAAGCCGCCGAATCACGCGCCGGCGGCTATTTTGCGGATTGGGTAATGTCCTCGGGGCCTGATTTCTTCACCCGCAACACCACCGAGGACGTCATCATTCGCACCACCCTGGATCAGCGCATTCAGAAAGCCGCCGAAGAAGGCCTCACCGAAATCTTCGAAAACAAGGTGCGCGATGGTTCCAAGGCCCAGGCGGCGGTTGTCGTGATGTCCGCGGACGGGGCCGTGCGCGCCATGGTCGGGGGACGCGAGATCAAGGCGATCAGCGCCTTCAACCGCGCTACGCAGGCGCTTCGGCAGACCGGCTCGGCGTTCAAGCCATTCGTCTATGCGACCGCGCTGGAACTGGGGTATTCCCCGCTGGACCGGATCGAGGATGCGCCGCTTACCATCGATGTTCCTGGCTCGGGGCCGTGGTCGCCGCAGAACTATGACCGCGAGTTTCACGGCAGCGTCACGCTGGCCGAGGCGTTACGCAGTTCGCTCAACGTGCCGGCGGTCAAGGTCGCGCAGGGCGTCGGCCTGGATCGCGTGCGCCGCGTGGCGGCCGATTTCGGGATCGAATCCGACCTGGCGGATGGCCCGGCGCTGGCGCTAGGGGCATCGGAATCAACGCTGATCGAGATGACGGGCGCCTATGCGGGGATCCTCAACGGGGGCAGCGCGGTAACCCCATTCGGCTTGGAAAGCCTGACCATGCTCGGCGAAAAGGAGCCCGTCATGACCGCGACCGGCGGTATCGGCGAGCGGGTCATCCGCCGCGAGGCGGCGCAGGAACTGACATGGATGATGCACCGGGTCGTCACCGAGGGCACCGGACGCCGGGCAGCGCTGGACGGCTGGCAGGTGGCGGGCAAGACAGGCACCACGCAGGCCGCGCGGGACGCGTGGTTCATCGGGTTCACCGCAGATTACGTAACCGGGGTCTGGATGGGCTACGACGACAACACCCCGCTGACCGGCGTCACCGGTTCGGGTTTGCCGGCGGAGATCTGGCATGAGGTCATGGTGCGCGTTCATGAGGGGGACACTCCACACCCCCTGCCGATGCGCGAACCGGATATCGCCACGCAACCGGACCGGCAAAGCCCAACTCGCGAACCCCGCCCGCAAAGTGGGGTCGAGCGACTGTTGCGCAGCATTCTGGGAGGTGGCTGAGGCGCGACGTCAGCCGACCTTGCGCAGGTCCGCGATCATGCGGTCAATATCGCCGCCGCGCGCATCCAGCATCGCGCCGATCTCGGAGCGTTCGGTAAGCAGCATGTTGATGCCCTCGATGAACATGTTGAAGAACTTGTCCGCGCCGCTTCGATCAGACACCAGAAAGGTAACCGCGAAGGGCGCCTCGCCCCTCAGGTGCGCAGTGGTTCGGACCTCGTAGAAGCTCTTGACCTTGCGGGCTCTGTCCACCTCGATCCGGCCGCCTATGAACTCGCGGAAGCGCTTGCCGTACTTCACCGCCATGTAGCGCGCGAAAACCTCGGTGAACTCGCTCAGTTGCCGCGCCGAGGCGCGCCGTGCATCGACCCCCAATGCGTAGCGCGCGATCGTGGGCACGTCGGCATACTTGGCGAATATCCTTTCGAAATCGCGGAACATCTGTGCTTCGGACCGGCCCGACGAGATGACCGCGTTGATGTCGGCCACCACCTTGTCGACCAGCACCTTGGCGCGCTCGGCATCAAGCGCCCAGGCCGCACCTGGGCGCACGGCCACCCCCAAGGCCCCGGCAATCAGGCCGAGCGTTGCGCGGCGGTTGAAGCTATTCAGCGTATGGATCTGCGTATGGGTCGGCATAGGGGTCCTCGTAAGCGTTCTCGGCGCCGGCATCGGCGGACTTAGCATAGGGATCAGCATAGAGCGCATCCATGTCTCCGCCCAAGTCAAACCGTCGCGATTGCAAATATATAAGCCGGGCCTGCGCATAACTGTCGGCACTTTCGTGCAGCACGGAATCCACCGTATCGCCGTAGCGGTTCCGTTCGCCGAGTCGCTTGGCGACTCCCGCCGCCCTGCTGTAGCGCCTGTCGGAACCAGACAGCACGTAGGTCAGCGGATTGGTGAACAGGTCCACAGCCTTGCCCAGGGCGTCGCGTTCGGTCGAGGGGCCAAGGATTGGCAGCTCGATATAGGCCCCTTCGCGGGCCCCCCAGACATGCAGCGTTTCGCCGAAATCGGTGTATTCCACGTTAACGCCGAATTCCGTTGCAGCGTCTATGATGCCGCCAAATCCGAAGGTGGAATTGATCAGGAAGCGAAACAGGTTGATCGCGCCCCCGCGTGCATCGCCTTGCAGGACGTTGTTGGTAATCATCCCCGGCGCCGACAGGTTCTCGGCAAAATTACCGACGTTTTCCTGCATGCCCTGCGGGATCACCCCGCCATAGGCATTGCCAGCGGGCCGCACCAACGCCTTGTCCAGCGCGCGGTTGAACTCGTGTGTTTTGCGGTTGCTTTCTTCGTAGGGGTCGAAAATTTCACCGCGCGTTACCGACGGGTCGGGCGCTGTGCAGGCCGCCAAGCCCACAACCGCCGCCATCGCTGCAGCACGTGAAAGATCATGAACACGAAAGCGGACCATAGGGTGATACCAGAACCAGGGCGAAAACCGTGAAATCCTGATGTAACCTAATTCGTGGAGCGGTTGAACCCATACCCGTTGGTCCTGTTGCCTTTCTGTTGTGGCAGATTGGCGACAATTACGCGACCGCGGCGCGGTTCTTGCGCCTCGCCGATGCCGCCACCGGCCCGCGTGCATCGGAATTCGTTTTTCAATCGTCGTGTTTCCGGTTAGCGTCCGCGCGAAAGCCATTGTCGGAGGATCCCATGACCAGCGCCATCGAAGAACGTCTTGCCGATCTGGGCGTCACCCTGCCAGAAGCCCCCGCACCCGCTGCCAACTACGTGCCCTTCGTGAAGCTTGGCGAGATGGTCCATATTTCGGGACAAATCTCCGGCGATGAAAACGGGTTGATTACCGGAAAGCTGGGCGAGAGCATGAGCGTCGAAGAAGGCGCCAAGGCTGCGCGCGCCTGCGCCATCGCGCTGTTGGCGCAACTGAAGTCTGCCTGCGGCGGCGACATTGACCGGCTGGTGCGAGTGGTCAAGCTGACCGGTTTCGTCAACTCAACGCCGGATTTCATCGAGCAGCCGGACGTCATCAACGGCGCGTCCGACTTCCTGATCGAAGCGCTCGGCGATGCCGGACGACATGCGCGCGCTGCGGTGTCGGTGGCGTCGTTGCCCAAGGGCGTAGCCGTGGAAATTGACGGGTTGTTCCAGATCGCATGACAGTGCTTCCCGATGCCTTCCTGAAGGCCCCGATCGCCCATCGTGCCCTGCACGACCTGTCGGCAGGGCGGCCTGAAAACTCGCCCAGCGCGATTCGCGCCGCAATCGCGGCGGGCTACGGAATCGAGATCGACCTGCAACTGTCGTCAGACGGGCAGGCGATGGTGTTCCATGACTATGATCTTGGCCGCCTGACCATCGAAGGCGGCCCGATCCGCAAGCGTAGCGCGACGGAACTGGCGCGCATCCCGCTAAAGGGCGGGCGCGACACCGTGCGCGCTCTGCCCGAAGTTCTGAAACTGGTTGCGGGGCAAGTGCCCCTGCTGATCGAGATCAAGGACCAGGATGGTGCCATGGGTGGCAATGTCGGGCGGCTTGAACAGGCCACAGCCGACGCGCTGGCGGGTTACGAAGGCCCTGTCGCCGTGATGTCTTTCAACCCGCATTCGATGTTGAAGATGGCCGCCCTAGCCCCGAACGTGCCTCGCGGGTTGACCACCTGCTCTTACTCGCCCGAGGACTGGCCGCTACTGCCTGCGGGCACCTTGGACCGGCTGCGTGCGATCCCCGACTACGAACACGTCGGCGCCAGCTTCATCAGCCACGAGGCGCGCGATCTGAACCGCCCCCGCATTGCCGATCTGGCGACGCGCGGCGCGGCGATCCTGTGCTGGACGATCCGCACCCCCGAGCAAGAGGCGCAGGCACGCAAGGTGGCGCGCAACATCACTTTCGAAGGCTATCTTCCCGCGATCCCGTCTTGAACACGCCCAGCAAGGCTCCAGTTTCGGGGGGTGGGGGCAAAATTGGACGATCAGGTGACCGAGACAATCGAGATCAACGTGCATGGCTCGCTATCGCAGATAGCGGCAGCCGACTGGGATGCCTGCGCCACACCCGAATCGGCCGACGGCGGGCGTCCCGACGACCCGTTCACGACCTATCGCTTTCTGCGCGCACTGGAGGATAGCGGCTCTGTCGGGCCGGGCACCGGCTGGCAGCCGCGCTACCTGACCGCGCACCGGGCCGGACAGATGATTGCCTGCGCGCCGCTTTATGCCAAGGGGCACAGCCAAGGCGAATACATCTTCGATCACAACTGGGCACACGCCTATGAACGCGCGGGCGGGCGCTATTATCCAAAGCTTCAGATCGCTGTGCCGTTTACTCCCGCCACGGGCCGGCGACTTCTGACGCGCCCGGGACACACCGCAGCGGGCCGTGCCGCGCTGATACAGGGCGCGCAGCAACTCGCGCAGGAAAACGGCCTGTTGTCGGTCCATATCACGTTCTGCACGGACGCCGAAGCAGGGGACGCAACAGATCTTGGCCTGATGCATCGCATCACGCAGCAATACCATTGGCACAATCGCGATTACGCGGGTTTCGAGGCGTTCCTTGCCTCGCTCAATTCGCGTAAGCGCAAGATGATCCGCAAGGAACGCGCGCGCGCCAACGACTTCGGCGGCACGATTCGCACGCTTACCAGCGACGCGATCGAACCCAAGCACTGGGATGCGTTCTGGGTCTTTTACCAGGATACCGGGACGCGCAAATGGGGTATGCCCTACCTGACGCGCGATTTCTTCGATCACCTGCAGGACACCATGCGCGACGATGTCGCGCTGGTGATGGCCGAACGGGACGGCCAACCCGTCGCCGCGGCGCTCAACTTTATCGGGCGGCAGGCACTTTTTGGCCGGTATTGGGGCTGCGTCGAAGAGCACCCATGTCTGCATTTCGAATGCTGCTACTATCGGGCTATGGATTTTGCCATCGACAATCGGCTTGCCCGGGTCGAGGCTGGTGCCCAGGGCGAACACAAGATCGCGCGCGGTTACCTGCCCGCGCGCACCCATTCGCTGCACTGGTTCACGGATTCCGGATTTTCGCAGGCGGTTGCCCGATACCTCGAGGCGGAACGCGCCGCGATCAGCGAAGACATCGAAATCCTGACGGACTACGGCCCGTTCAGGAGAGCACAAGTGGAGGAACAGCAATGACCGAGAAACTCAGCGAAACCGGCCGCAAGACCATGCTGGCACCACTTCTGGATAACGGCTGGCTGATGGTCGAGGGGCGCGACGCGATCACCAAGACCTTCGAGTTCTCCGATTTCACCCATGCATTTTCATGGATGACCCGTGCCGCGCTTTGGGCCGAGAAGTGGGATCACCACCCCGAATGGCGCAACGTCTACAAGACCGTCGAGGTCACGCTGACTACCCATGATGTGGACGGGCTAAGCGCGCTGGACGCAAAGCTGGCGCGCAAGTTCGATCAGTTGGCCGGGGAATAGTCATGGTGGGTGGGAGATGACCGCTCCCACCCGGTTTGCATGTCACGCCGGCAGCGATCGGGACGACCCGGCACCGCCACGCTATTTATCGAGATGCGCTCTCGCATAGGCGTCGTACCAGTTCAGACAGCCGGGGTTGGTCATGGCGTCCGGCGTCGCGACCTTGTCCATCGATTGTCCCAGGAGGCGTTTCTTGATCGGCACTTCCATCTTCTTGCCGGTCAGCGTGTAGGGAATGTCGGGTGCTGCCTCGATCCTGTCGGGAACATGGCGGGGCGATACGTTTCGCTTGAGTCCCGCGATGATGCGATCCTTCAGGGCCTCGTCCAGTTCCGAACCCTCAGTCAGGCGCACGAACAGAATCATGCACGACGCCTGCCCGAGGTACTCGAGATCGACGACCAGGCTGTCGGCCACTTCCGGCTGATCCTCGACCACTCGGTAGATCTCGGCGGTGCCCATGCGGATGCCGTGGCGGTTGATGGTGGCGTCGGAGCGCCCGTAGATGATGGCGCCGCCCTCGGGCGTGATCTTGACCCAGTCACCATGCCGCCAGACTCCGGGGTAGGTGCTGAAGTAGCTTTCATGCAGGCGCGAGCCATCGGTATCACCCCAAAGGTAGAGTGGCATCGACGGCATCGGCATGGTGCAAACCAGTTCGCCCACATCATCTATCACCGGGCTACCCGCCTCGTCATAGGCTTCGACCTTGGCACCGAGCGCCCGGCACTGCATCTCGCCCACGCGGACCGGCAGCATCGGGTTGCCGGCCAGGAAGGCACCGGCAAAATCCGTGCCGCCGGCGATCGGGGCAAGCCAGATATCGGGCCGCACGGTGTCATAAACCCATTCATACGCCTCGGGCGGCAGCGGCGATCCGGTGGACCCCAGCATACGCAGCTGGTTCAGGTCGGCGATCTCGCGCGGAATGGTCCCGGCCTTCATGCAGCCGGTAAACCACGCCGCGCCGGCGCCGAAGGCGGTCAGGTTCGCCTCGTCGATGAACCGCCAGAGCCGACCCATGTCGGGCACGTTGGGGCTACCCTCGGCCAGGGCTATGGTGGCCCCCACCAGAAGCCCGCCGATCTGCGCGTTCCACATGATCCAGCCGGTTGAGGTAAACCACGAGAACACATCGTCGGGTCCGAGATCAGAGTGCAGGCCAAGCAGCTTGAGATGTTCCAGCACCACGCCGCCATGGCCATGCACGATCGGCTTTGGATTGCCGGTGGTTCCCGAGGAATAGACCACCCAGAGCGGGTGATCGAAGGGCACCATTTCGGGGGAGAACTCGGCCTGACGCGCGACCAGCGCCGACCATTCGTGCCGTGTGAGGCGCGCGGGCGCGTTTACCTGCCCACCGTCATCGAGGGTGATCCAATGCTCCAGGCTGTCAAGCCCGTCAAGCAGCGCCTGCACTTCGGTGCCACGGTCATACCAGCGCCCGCCGAATTCATAGCCCGTCGCGGTGAAGATCACCTTGGGGTCGATCTGGCGGAACCGGTCCAGCACCGTATCCGCGCCCATGTCGGGAGCACATAGCGACCAGACCGCGCCGACACTGGCCGCCGCCAGAAACGCCACAACGGTTTGCGGATTGTTGGGCAGATAACCCACCACCCTGTCGCCGGGGCCGATGCCCATCTCGCGCAGCGCATCTGCCAGCCCGGCGACCTGCGTCTTCATCTGCTGCCAGTCCAGCGTGGTGATCTGGCCACTCTCGGACTGATGCAGGATCGCCGCGCGGTCGGGGCGGACATGGCGCATGACCTGCGCGGCATAATTCACACGGGCCCCGGAAAACCATTCGGCCCCGGGCATTTCGCGCTTCACCAGAACGGCGGTATGAGGCGTGGGCGAGTGCAGGTCGAACCAGTCCCACAGCGCCTGCCAGAAGGCCTCGGGTTGTTCGACGGACCACGTCCACATCTGGCCGTAATCGTCGAACTTCAGATCGCGCTTGTTTTCCAGCCACGCCATGAAAGCGGCCATTCGGCTGTTATCACTCAGCGATGCGGGCGGCATCCAGTCTGCGCTCATGTCTGTTTCCCCTCTGTTTTGCCTGCGCATACAGAGGGGAGAGACAGGCAGTGTCAAGCGCTGGTGATCCGCCTCACGCGTTTGCGCGGCTCACATCGCAGCCAGCAGCGCCTCGCCGCCGGACACCTCGCACTCGCCGGGGTTGTCCTCGGTCTGCAGAATGGCGACCTTGCCATCTTCAACCAGCATCGCGTATCGCTGCGACCGCCCGATCAGGCCGGCGGGGGGCGCATCGAAATCCATGCCGATGGCGCGGGTGAACTCGCCCGAAGCGTCGCTGAGCATCGTGATTCCGGCATCCGTCGCGCCTGTGGCCTCGCCCCATGCCCGCATCACGAAGGGGTCGTTGACGCTGATGCAGATGATCTCGTCCACGCCCTTGGCGGCAAGCTCATCCTTGGTGCGTATGAAACTTGGCACATGGGCGGAATGACAGGTAGGGGTAAACGCCCCCGGTACCGCAAAAATCGCCACCTTGCGACCCTTGAGCCGCTCGGCCAGCGCGACCTGTTCGGGACCGTCATCGCCCATGCGGACCAGCGTCACGTCGGGCAGCTTGTCGTCTACGGAAATGGACATAATGTTCAACACCCTCATTAATTGCGTTTACCTGATGTTGCGATATAGGTTCCGACAGGATGGATGCAATCGCAGCGTCGCAAAAGCAGGGGCAGTCATGGAAGATGTTGTCGTCATAGGCGCCGGACAGGCCGGCGCATCGCTGGTCGCGCGGCTGCGCGGCAAGGGATACGAAGGGCGCGTGACGCTTCTGGGAAACGAACCCGTCGCCCCCTATCAGCGCCCGCCATTGTCCAAGGGCTATCTTCTGGGCAACATGGGCGTGGACCGCCTTCTGCTCCGGCCGGAAAGCTACTACAGTGACAACGCGATAACGCTGCGCACCGATAGCGCCGTCGGCGCCATCGCGCCCGAAACGCGGCACATTACGCTGGCCACGGGAGAAAGTATTTCCTACGGCAACCTGGTGCTGGCCACCGGCGCGGTGCCGCGACGTTTGCCCGCCGGAATGGGCGGCGAATTGGCGGGCGTGCATGTTGTGCGCACGCTGGCCGATGTCGATGCATTGGCGCCGGCCTGCCGGCCTGGCGCGCGCCTGCTGATCGTGGGCGGAGGCTATATCGGGCTGGAGGCCGCGGCGGTGGCTGCGAAGCTGGGGCTTCACGTCACGCTGATCGAGGCGGCCGAGCGCATCCTTGGCCGGGTGGCCGCGCCCGAGACCGCAGATTTCTTTCGAAAACTGCATGGCGCGCACGGCGTGGACATCCGCGAGGGCGTGGCGCTTGACCATCTGACGGGCAAAGGCGGCCATGTCACCGGTGCGCGCCTGGCCGATGGCAGCAACGTGCAGGCCGATCTTGTCATCGTGGGTATCGGCATCACCCCCGATACCGCGCTGGCTGAGGCCACGGGCCTAGCCATCGACAACGGCATCTCCGTGGATACGCGGGGCCGCACCAGCGCGCGCCACATCTGGGCGGCGGGCGATTGCGCATCGTTCCCGCACGAGGGCGGGCAATTGCGGCTGGAATCCGTGCCCAATGCAATCGACATGGCCGAGTGCGTGGCGGACAACATAATGGGGGCGGAAACGGCTTACGTGCCCAAGCCGTGGTTCTGGTCGGATCAATACGACGTGAAACTGCAAATCGCGGGGCTGAACACGGGCTATACCGATGTCATCACGCGCCCCGGCACGCGCGAGGGCAGCGTGTCGTTCTGGTATTTCGCGGGCGATCGCCTGCTGGCGGTTGACGCCGCGAACGAACCGCGCGCCTACATGATCGGCAAACGCCTGATCGAGGCGGGCCAATCCCCCGCCCCCGCGCAGGTGGCCGACCCGAAAACCGACCTCAAGGCGCTGCTGCGGCCATGAGGATCATCGCCGGAGAATGGCGAAGGCGTGCACTGGCCTCGGTCGGCAAGGGCGATGCCGGGGCGCATTTGCGGCCCACGACGGATCGGACACGCGAAAGCCTCTTCAGCATGTTGTCCGGCGGGCGTTTCGGCGATCCGATCACCGGCGCACGGGTTCTGGACCTGTTCGCCGGCACCGGTGCATTGGGCCTCGAGGCGTTGTCGCGCGGCGCGGCGTGCGCCAGGTTCGTCGAGGACGGGCGCAAGGCCTTGTCGCTGTTGCGCAAGAATATCGAGCTATGCGGGGCGCAGGAGCGCTGCACCGTGTTGCGCCGGGACGCGCGTCGCCTTGGCGAGAACGAAGATGGCATGCATGACCTTGTCTTTCTCGATCCTCCCTATGGAAAGGGCCTGGGGGAAAAGGCCCTCGCCGCCGCGCTGGCAGGCGGATGGATCGCGCCAAGGGCCCTTGTCGTCTGGGAAGAAAGCGCCGAAATCGCGCCGCCCGAAGGTCTTGCGCGACTCGACAGCCGGCGGTACGGCGACACGGAAATCACGGTCTTGCGGGCGCGCTGATGCCCATGCCCCCGAAATCGTGAATATTTTTGGGCCCTTACTGTGTTAGAGTGGTACTGATATTTTCGAATGGCCGTCTCTCCGGCCCCTGCAAGCAACCTTCAGTGGCCGATGGCGAGACGGTTGCACAAACATGGAGGACGCAATGGTCAAAACGATTGGAAATCCGCTGTCATGGATGGCGCAGGCCGTGGCCGAAACAGGCCATACCGCCGAGACCGTAGCCGGGAACCTGGGCAGCAGGACGACCGGCCCACCCATGGTGAACAAGATAGGGCTGGATACGATCGGGCGCGCACTGCGGCTGGGCGTCGATGATTTCGCCGCTTTTCGCACCGATGTGATTTTCCTCGTGGCGATCTACCCGATCATCGGCATCCTGCTGGCGCTGATGGCGTTCGACATGGCGCTGCTGCCACTGTTCTTTCCGGTTGCGGCGGGCTTTGCCCTGATCGGCCCGGTGGCGGGGATCGGCCTCTATGAAATGAGCCGGCGGCGCGCGGCCGGTGAACCCGCGAGCTGGAGCGCGGCGCTGGGGGCCCTGCGGGCCCATGTCGTCGGCCCGGTGATGGTGCTCGGCCTTTACCTGCTGGCGCTGTTCGCGCTGTGGATGTTCTCCGCGAACGCGATCTACATCTCGACGCTCGGTCCCGAAGCGCCCGAAAGCATCGGCGGCTTCGTGAACGATGTCCTGACCACGCCGCAAGGGTGGACCATGATCGGCCTCGGCCTTGGCGTGGGGCTGCTGTTCGCGCTGGTGGTGCTTGTCACCAGCCTGGTGTCGTTCCCGATGTTGACGGATCGCCGCGTCGGCCTTCCGTTGGCGGTGGCCACGTCGCTGCGCGTTGCCGGCGAAAACCCCGTCACCGTGTTGACATGGGGGCTTATCGTGGCGGTTTTGCTGGCGGTGGCCGCGATCCCGTTGTTCGTGGGCCTGATCGTCGTCATGCCGCTACTGGGTCATGCGACATGGCACCTCTATCGTGCTGCGGTGACGTTTGAGGCGTGATCTGGGGGCGCTGTCGGCCCTGCTGCGGCGCGCTCAGCCCTGGCTGTAGGTGGGGTGAAACCTGCCTGCGGGCGATAGCGTGAAGATCTCGAACCCCTCGGACGTCACGCCTATGGAATGTTCAAATTGTGCCGACAAGCTACGGTCGCGCGTGACCGCGGTCCAGTCATCGGCGAGCACCTTGGTTTCGGGGCGGCCAAGGTTCACCATCGGTTCGATGGTGAAGAACATCCCTTCTTCCAGAACAGCGCCGGTGCCCGGACGACCATAGTGCAAGACGTTGGGCGGCGCGTGAAACACCCGGCCCAAGCCATGCCCGCAGAAATCGCGCACCACCGACATGCGGTGCCCTTCAACATAGGCTTGGATCGCGTGGCCGATATCGCCAAAGGTATTGCCGGGCCTGACCGCCTCGATGCCCTTGAACAGGGCGTCATGCGTAACCTGTATCAGGCGCTCGGCCTTGCGCGGCAACTGGCCGGCAACGTACATGCGACTGGTGTCTCCGAACCAGCCATCGACGATCACGGTCACGTCGATGTTCAGGATATCGCCACCCTTCAGCTTCTTGTCGCCCGGTATCCCATGGCAGACGACATGGTTGAGGCTGATGCAGCTGGCATGCTGATAGCCGCGGTACCCGATGGTGGCCGATTTCGCGTCGGCGGCTTCGACCTTTTCCTCGATCAGGCGATCGATCTCGCCCGTCGTCTGGCCAGGATAGATATGCTCGGCGATATCGTCCAGGATCGTAGCCGCTACGCGGCCTGCCCGGTGCATGCCCGCGAAATCGGCGGGCTCGTGGATGCGGATGCCGTCGCGTGTCATGCGGCCCTTGTGCTGATCGTTCAACTGCCGTCTCCGTCCGAAAATCATCACTGTCATCTAAGCCGAAATGCCGCAGGGCACAACCACGGCTCAGTCGCCATGAGGCAGAGGCGGGCCCAAAGTGATCTCCTGCGGGGAGATTTGCGTGGCGTAACACAGCGTCTCGACGCCGGCCTCGGTCGCGCAGGCATGGGCACGGGCATAGGCCGGGTCGATATCGGCCGCCAGCGCGAAGCGGTCGCAATCGGTGCGCTGCACCAGGTACAACATCACCGCTCGGGCGCCGGCCTGCCCCATGGTCGCCAGTTCCTCCAGATGCTTGGTGCCGCGCCTGGTCACGCTGTCGGGAAATTCGGCCAAACCGGGCCGCCGCGACAGGGTCACGCTCTTCACCTCGACATAGGCGTCGCGCCGCCCCTGCCCGGTCAGCAGAAAGTCGATCCGGCTGCCTTGCGCGCCATATTTCACCTCCGGGCGGGCAGTGTCGTAACCCTCCAGCCCCGGCACCTCGCCAGCCTCCAGCGCAACGCGCAACATCCGGTTGGGCATGCCAGTATCCACGCCAGTGAAATGTCCCTGGCCATGCTCGACCAATCGCCAGCCGAACTTCAGCTTCTTGCGTGCATCGTCGTTCGGCTCCAGCCAGATGCGCGTGCCCGGCTCTGCCAGCCCCAGCATCGAGCCGGGGTTCGCGCAATGGGCTGTCACCTCGCGCCCGTCCTCGAGGCGGCAATCCGCGAGGAACCGTTTGTAGCGGCGGATCAGCACGGCTGGCACAAGAGGGGTTTGAAAGCGCATGGCGGGCGGCCTATACCGAGGCGACACCCGGTTCAAGGAGAGCGCCATGACCAACCCCACCGCAGCGATGCTCGTGATCGGCGATGAAATCCTGTCGGGGCGCACGCGCGATTCCAACATGCATTACCTTGCCGGCGAGTTGACCAAGGCCGGCATCGACCTGCGGGAGGTCCGCGTTGTAAGCGATGACGCCGAGGCGATCGAAACGGCGGTGCGGGCCCTGTCGCCCAGCCATGACACTCTGTTCACCAGCGGTGGTATCGGTCCCACCCATGACGATATCACGGCAGATTGCATCGCGCGCGCGTTCAGCCGCTCCATTGACGTGCGCGAGGATGCGCGCGCGATCCTCGAAACCCATTATCAACGCAGCGGGCAGGACCTGAACGAGGCGCGCCTGCGCATGGCCCGCATCCCCGAGGGCGCGCGCCTTATCGACAACCCGGTCAGCGCCGCGCCGGGTTTCAGCCTGGAGAACGTCCATGTCATGGCCGGGGTGCCAGCGGTGTTCCAGGCCATGGTCGCCAGCGTCCTGCCCACGCTGACCGGCGGTGAGCCTTTGATGTCGCAGAGCCTGCGCATCATGCGCGGCGAGGGCGAGATCGCCGGACCACTGCGCGCGCTGGCCGCAGAGTTTCCCGATCTTTCTTTCGGATCATACCCGTTCCAGACGGACGGCGTTTTCGGCGCGCAGATCGTCGTCCGCGGATCCGACGGAGCGCGCGTCGATGCCGCGATGAAACGGTTGTGCGAGGCATTTGGCCAATGACGCCGGATGCACAGCGAATGATGGACGTGT
>JAABTI010000076.1 GCA_011389955.1 Paracoccaceae bacterium
GCTGTGCGACAGCTTGATGTGGGCGACCTGAAGTTTGATGCGCTCGCCCCCGACGTGGGCCCAGTCCTCGCTCCAGTCGAACTGGAACGCTTCGCCCGGCTGGAACACCAGCGGCACGAAGACCCCGCGGTCGGTCGTGTGATACGCGCGCTGCCGCTCGCCTTTCCATTCCCGCACGAAGGCCGCGACCCGCTCATAGGAGCCATCAAATCCAAGCTGAACCAGATCAGCATGCATCTGCTTGGCCGTGCGCCGCTCCTTGCGTGATTTACGCTGCTCGGCCACCAGCCAGCCCGACAGCTTCTCAGAATACGGATCCAGCTTGCTCGGGCGATCCGGTGTCTGAAACGCCGGTTCAACAATCCCCTCCCGCAGATACTTCTTGATCGTGTTGCGCGACACGCCCGTCCGCCGTGCGATCTCGCGAATGGGCATCTTGTCGCGCAGCGCCCATTTCCGAATAACCCTCAAAAATCCCATGTCGATCACTCCGATAATCCCCAGCTGGTTCAAGCCGGGGAAAGGTTGCACATGGGTCAGGTCTCGGTGACAATTTTGGCCGTTGCCGGGTCAGGTCTCAGTGACAATCAACAAGCGATGAACTGGCCGGCAAACTCGAAGGTCTGCTGGGTGACGGCGACGGCGACAAGAGCAACGATGTCGCGCTGGCCGATGGCACGGTGCTGGAGCGTCCGCTGGCCTTCGACGATCTGTATGGTGGTTACCGCGATGATTGGCGGGTCGATTCCGAGCCTGACAGCCTGTTCACATATGACACGGGTGAGTCCCTTGCGGGTTTCTATGACCCGAGCAAACCGGGATCGGTCACGACGGTCGACGATTTCGACCTGGCCGATCAGCAGGCCGCGCAACAACAGGCGGAGGCCGCCGGCCTGACGCCGGGAACGGTGAACTATGACAACGCGGTTCTCGATTTCCTGCTGACCGGCGATCAAAGCTTCGTGGAGAGCGCGGCGAACGAAGAGGTCGCGGCGCCGGAAACAGCATCGGTTGCGTCGACCCTCGATCAGGGACAGGCGCGCGCGACGCTTCAGATCGACGTCAAGGATCGCGATGGTTTTGATGTCGATGGCGCGCAGGTCGGCTTCTCGGCGGGCAACACGACTGCATTGAGCCTCGCCGATAATGACGGTGGCGGCGACTACAGCCTCTCGGTCGGCGAAGGCACGAGCGGTCGGGTCAATGGCACGATGGAATTCACCAACGCCAGCAACACGATCACATCCGCCGATGCGCTGGATGTGCTGCGCTTGGCCGTTGGGTTCGAGCCAAGCTGGGGCACGGCGGAGGGGATGGACTTCGTCGCCGCCGACGTGACGCGTGATGGGCAAGTGACATCCGCTGACGCCCTTGAGGTGCTGCGCGCCGCCGCTGGCTTCGACAGCCCTGGAGGCACCGCGCCGAAATGGGTGTTCCTGGATCAGAACCTGGACGTATCCGGCGCGGATCAAAACTCGGTGCCGACCGAGGAAGGAGTCGACATCGCCGCCATTGGCGCGGGTGGCGCTTTCGTATCCCTGGAAGCGGTGCTGTTGGGTGATATGGCCGATTTCAACGCCGTGTAGTCGGCCTGATACGTCATAGCCCGCCCCGGCAAGGCCGATTGGCCTGCCGAGGCGGGCACGGTGCCAGTTCCCGTAGTATTTCAGTGTGTTTCATTTCAAGGCCGAAATGGATACGCAGGGCGGCTCACAACTTGTTGGAAATATGCGCGTATAGGCAAAACCCCGCCCTTGGGCCCGTATCCGGCGCGCGATAGCGCCGCTTGCCCTTGGACGCGCGCCGCGTGTGCTTTAACAAAATGAAAAACGCGCCCGGGGCGGTGCATGTTTTAACGATGGAGGCTTTCATGGCCCGACAAGTATTCGGCACCGACGGTGTGCGTGGTGAGGCCAACAGTTATCCGATGACGGCGGATATGGCGCTCAGGCTCGGCGCGGCGGCGGGCCGGTTCTTTCGCCGTGATGGCCTCAACGGGCACCGCGTGGTGATCGGCAAGGATACGCGCCTGTCGGGCTACATGATCGAGAACGCCCTGACTGCCGGGCTGACTTCGACGGGGATGAACGTGCTGCTGCTTGGGCCGGTTCCGACCCCGGCGGTCGGTTTTTTGACCCGGTCCATGCGCGCTGATCTGGGCGTGATGATTTCCGCGAGCCACAACGGGCACAAGGATAACGGGATCAAGTTTTTCGGTCCCGACGGTTTCAAGTTGCGCGATGCTGCGGAGGCCGAAATAGAAGAGATCCTGGACGGCGAAATCAGACCGGCGGCGCCGTCCAATATCGGCCGGGCGCGCAGGATCGAAGATGCGGGCGGCCGTTACGTGGAATATGCCAAGACGACATTTCCGCGAAACAAACGGCTGTCGGGGCTGAAGGTGGTGATCGATTGTGCGCATGGCGCGGCTTACAGGGTGGCGCCGGACGTGCTGTGGGAATTGGGTGCAGAGGTTGTCACGCTGGGCGTAGAGCCCGATGGCACCAACATCAACCGCGATTGTGGCTCGACCCGCCCCGAGGCCGCGGCACGGCTGGTGCAGGAGTCGGGCGCCGATCTGGGTCTGTGCCTGGATGGTGATGCCGACCGTCTGATCGTGCTGGATGAAACCGGGCGCTTGGCGGATGGTGACCAGCTCATGGCGTTGTTCGCCGGCACCTGGGCGCAGGCGGGATGCCTTGCCAATGGCACGCTGGTGACCACGGTGATGTCCAACCTGGGGTTGGAGCGTTTCATGCAGGACCGCGGGCTGGCATTGGAGAGGACCAAGGTGGGTGACCGTTACGTGGTCGAACGGATGCTTGCGGGTGGTTTCAACCTGGGCGGAGAGCAGTCCGGCCATATCGTGATGACCGATTACACCACGACTGGCGATGGCCTGATTGCCGGCTTGCAACTCCTTGCGGCGATGGTGGAGACGGGCAAACCTGCCAGCGCGTTGCTGAACAATTTCACACCGGTGCCGCAGCACCTGGAAAATCTTGCTGTTACGCCGGGGGGTGATCCCCTGGCTTCGCAAATGGTGCGCGCCGCGATTGCCGAACAGGAAACCCGCCTGATCGGCACGGGGCGTCTGGTGATCCGGCCATCGGGAACCGAGCCCCTGATCCGGGTGATGGTGGAATGCGAGGACGAGGCGTTGATGCATGACGTGATCGACAACATTTCGGGCGCGATAAATCAGGCGGCCCCCGCGGCGACCAGTGCCTAGCCGATGGTCCCTTGGCACGTTGCCCCGCAAACCCTAAGAAGGGCGCATTCAACGAAAGGCGAGAGTCCCAGAGATGTCACTGTCATTGATCATTCTCGCCGCTGGGCGCGGCACGCGGATGTCGTCGGACTTGCCGAAGGTTCTGCACGAGGTCGCGGGCGCGCCGCTGATCGGACACGCGATGATGGCGGGTGGGGCGCTGTCGCCCGAACACTGCGTGGTGGTTACGGGCCATGGCGGCGAAATGGTGGCCGACCGGGTGCAGGGCATCAGCCCCGGCGCGCGCATCGCGCAGCAAAAACAGCAACTGGGCACTGCCCACGCGGTGGCGCAGGCCGGTGATTCGCTTGACGGATTTTCCGGGGACGCCATCGTTCTTTATGGCGACACTCCGTTCATCCGCCCCGACACCCTGCGCCGGATGCAGGAGCGGCGCAGAGACGGCGCGGATGTTGTCGTGCTGGGCTTTGATGCGGCGGACCCGGGGCGCTATGGCCGTCTTGTCGTCGAGGGCGATCGCCTGACCCGGATCGTCGAGGCGAAAGACGCCTCGCCGGACGAACTGGCGATCACTCTTTGCAACTCGGGTGTCGTCTGCGCCGATTGGAAAACGCTGCTCGCGCTGATCGGTCGGGTCGGAAACGATAACGCCAATGGCGAGTATTACCTGACCGACATCGTTGGACTGGCCGCGGGCGACGGGCTGCGGTGCGCGGTCGAGATCTGCGACGAGGCCGAGACGATGGGCATCAATTCGCGCGCCGAACTGGCGCGCGCCGAGGCCACATATCAAGACGGTGCGCGGGCGCGGGCGATGGCAGAGGGGGCGACGCTGACCGCGCCCGAAACGGTGTTCTTCGCGCATGACACCCGCCTTGGGCGCGATGTCAGTATCGAACCGCACGTCGTTTTCGGCCCTGGTGTCACGGTGTCCGATGGTGCGCGTTTGCGCGCATTCAGTCATCTCGAGGGCTGTCACGTCGGGGCGGGCGCGGTGATCGGCCCCTATGCGCGGTTGCGCCCCGGAACGCGGATCGGGGCCCAGGCACGGATCGGCAATTTCGTGGAAACCAAGAATGCCGAGTTGGGTGATCGCGCCAAGATCAACCATTTGTCCTATGTTGGCGATGCCCGGATCGGGGCCGAGGCGAATATCGGCGCGGGCACCATCACCTGCAATTACGATGGCGTTTTCAAGCATCACACCGAGGTCGGCGCAGGCGCGTTCATCGGTACCAACACGGCCTTGGTGGCCCCGGTCGATGTGGGGGCGGGCGCCATGACGGCGGCGGGGTCGGTGATTACCGGCAATGTGCCCGAGGGCGCGCTGGGTATCGCGCGGGCGCCGCAGGTGAACAAGCCGGGGCTGGCGCGGCGCATGCGCGACAAGCTGTTGGCGCTCAGGGCGAAGCGGTCAAAACAGAACACCTATGGATTGGATAATTAGGTTATGTGCGGGATTGTAGGCGTATTGGGCAGGCATCAGGCCGCCCCGATTCTGGTCGAAGGTCTTAAGCTGCTGGAATACCGCGGGTATGACAGCGCCGGCATCGCCACGATCAGCGAAGGCCGCCTTGAGCGCCGCCGCGCGCTTGGCAAGCTGGTCAACCTTTCCGATGTGCTGGTGCATGAACCGCTCCGCGGCACGGCGGGGATCGGGCACACGCGCTGGGCCACGCATGGCGCCGCGAACGAATGCAACGCCCATCCCCACGCGCGGGGCCGCGTCGCGGTGGTGCATAACGGTATCATCGAGAATTTCCGAGAATTGCGCGCGTTTCTGTCAGAACAACAGGTCGCACCCGAAACGGATACCGACACCGAAACGGTCGCGATGCTGTGCAACTGGTACCTCGATCAGGGCAGCACCCCGGTCGAGGCGGCCAAGCTGACGGTGGCGCGCCTCGAAGGGGCCTATGCCCTTTGTTTCCTGTTCGATGGCGAAGAAGACCTGCTGGTTGCCGCGCGCAAGGGTAGCCCGCTGGCCGTGGGCTGGGGCGAGCAGGAAATGTATGTCGGCTCGGACGCGCTGGCGCTGGCGCCGATGACAGACGAGATCACCTACCTCGAAGAAGGTGACATCGCGGTCATCACCCGGGACGGTGCGGAATTCCTGGATTCAGGGCTTCACCCGGTAAGCCGGCCGCGCAAACGAGTGCGCGTGAATGCCAGCGCCGCTGACAAGGGCGGATACAAGCATTTCATGGCCAAGGAAATTGCCGAGCAACCGTCGGTTCTGGGCGAAGCGACGGAGTATTACCTGCGCGATCAGGAAGGTCGCCAACTGCTGCGCGACGGCGTGGATTTCACTGGAATCGACCGCGTCGTGATGGTGGCCTGCGGTACTGCGGCGCTGGCCTGCTCGGTGGCGAAATACTGGTTCGAGCAGTTGGCGGGCCTGCCTGTCGAGGTTGATATCGCGTCCGAGTTCCGCTACCGTGAGCCACCCCTTTCGCCCAACACACTCGCCGTCTTTGTCAGCCAGTCGGGCGAAACCGCCGACACGCTGGCGGCGATGCGTTATTGCGCCGGCAAGGTCGCGCGCAGTGTTGCCATCGTGAATGTGCCTGAAAGCTCGATCGCGCGAGAAAGCGATATCGCCCTGCCGATCCTTGCCGGACCTGAAATCGGGGTCGCCTCGACCAAGGCGTTCACCTGCCAGCTGACCGTTCTTGCGGTCCTGGCCCTGCGCGCGGCCGAGCATCGCGCTGTGCTGGACAGCGCCCGCATCGAGGCGCTGGAGGCGCAGCTTCGTCACGTGCCCAGCCTGGTCAGCGAAGCCATGCGCTGCGAGGAGCGGATTCAAGCGGTCAGCAGCCAGTTGGCGCGCCGCCGCCATGCCCTGTTCCTGGGGCGCGGCGTGATGTTTCCACTGGCGCTGGAGGGGGCGCTGAAGCTCAAGGAAATCAGCTATATCCACGCCGAAGGATATGCCAGCGGCGAGTTGAAACACGGCCCCATCGCCCTGATCGACGAAGAGATGCCGGTGATCGTGCTGGCCCCGCATGATGCGGTGTTCGACAAGACGGTATCAAACATGCAGGAAGTCATGGCGCGCGGCGGCAAGATCGCGATGATAAGCGATGCACGCGGTCTGGAACTGGCCAGCGAAGGATTGTGGAACGCGATAGAAATGCCGATGTTCGAAAGTATTTTCGCGCCCATCGTCTACGCCGTTCCGATCCAGTTGCTGGCCTATTACACGGCGGTGGAAAAGGGCACCGACGTGGATCAGCCCCGCAACCTCGCCAAATCCGTCACGGTCGAATAGGCGGCGCCACACCCCGCCACGGGAGGTATGATGCCGACAGGACGAACGCACGTGCCCGCGCGATGGCGTCCGTTCCTCATGGGCGCGATGTTGGGTCTGGCGCTGCTGATCGCGGTTGCGATGCTGGTGCCGGCGCAAGTCATGCCGCAACCGGCCGGTAGCGACAAGCTGCATCACATGCTGGCCTTTGGCGCGCTGAGCGTTCCGGCGGTAATGCTTTATCCGGCGCGCATCATCGTTGTGGTGATGGGTGTGATCGTGTTCGGCGGGGCGCTGGAGCTGGCGCAGCCGCTCACTGGCCGCTTTGCCGAGGGTGCCGACCTGGTCGCCGATGGTATCGGGGCGCTTGTCGGTGGCGGTATCGGCCTTATCGTCAACCGCATGCTGGCGGCCCGGGCCGCGCGGTAACGGCGGTTCTGGCCAAGGGGCCTGCCGCTGCTCTGCTCGCTGTCTTGCCATACTGCTGATACTTCGCGTCGAGGGTGGCGCGGCTGCTGTATTTGCAATTCGACTAGACTTGCCCGCAAACGCCCCTGTTTGGTCACAGGCCTTGCCGCGCACCTGCGCATTGAGGGCGCATCAATTCACCCGGTGGAGTTGGGTGAGGTGTGCCATGGGGGGCTCGTCTTTCGAACGCGTTGTCGTGCTTGCGGGCGCACAGGACGTTGGCCTGTCCGGGATAGCGGGCATGACCACGCGTTTCGTGGCCGGCGAGGTGGTAGCGTATGTTCTCGATGGTCCTGATCAATCGGTCATCCGTGCCTACCGCATAGGCGCGGACGGTGTCCCTCGGCAGATCGACGCCTTCAACATCCCGAAGGGGATGGCGGCGGGGGTGGCGCGCGACGTGTCCATCGCCACTCTGGAAGGTCGTGATGTCGCGGTCATCTCGGGGTTGGGGACGACTGGCGTCCACCTGGTCGATCTCGACAGCGATGGCACATTTGCCAGTGCGCGCGCTCTGTCCGGTGATCGGCCGCCTGACGCGTTGCAGGGCGCCTTTGTTCTGCCATCCCCGGACGGCGGCGCATTTCTTTACGGGTTCACGGCTGACGCGCCGGTGCCCTTGGCATGGCGGGTGAACGGCGACATGCTCGAAGCGCTCGCGCCGCCCGCGCCCGGCTTGGAGACGGCGGTCGTGGGGTTGGCCCACGGGGCCAGCGGCGTCGTGCTTGCAACCTCGGGCGCGGATCATGCCTTGGTCAGCTACCTGCCGGACGCCCAGGGCCGACTGACCGAGATCGCGCGCCTGGGCGCTGCGCAGGGGATCGGCATGAACGCGCCCGCCGCCGTGACCACCCTGTCGGTGCACGGGGCCGAGTTCGCCATTGTCGGGGGTGCCGGTAGCGGCACCCTGAGCGTGTTCGAGGTCCATCCCGACGGCCACCTGACGCTGCGTGATCACGTCATGGACGGGCGCGACAGCCGGTTCGACGGGGTCAGGATAGTCGAGTCCGCCGTGATGGGCGGGCGCGCCCATATCGTCGCCGCCGGATCGGATGATGGTCTGACCCTGTTCGAACTGCTCCCCGAAGGTCGCCTCGTCATGCTTGGAACGCAGGCCGATACGCATAACCTGACGCTGGATAACCCGTCGGCGATCTCGCTTTCCGAAGCAGGTGGCGCTCTCAACCTGCTTGTCAGCAGCGAGACCGAGCCGGGATTGACCGCGCTACGCTTCGATTCGCAAACCGCCGGTGGCATGATTTCCACGGGCGGTGCCATGGCCGGCCCGGTCAATGGTGGCCAGTTCGGTGACCTTCTGATCGGTGGTGCGGCGGATGATGACATGAGAGGCGGCGATGGCGGCGACGTGATCACAGACGGCGCCGGCGACGATATCCTGCGCGGCGGTGCGGGTGCGGATATCTTCGTGATGGCACAGGACGGATGCGCCGACATCATCGCCGATTTTCAACCGGGTATTGACCGGATAGACCTGTCCGGCTGGTCCTTTCTGCGCAATGCGACCCAGTTGCAGGTTACCCCGCTCGCAACCGGCGCCGAGATCCGGTTCGGACAGGAGGTGCTGATCGTCCAAACGGTCGATAGCGCACCGCTGAGCGAGGAAGTGGTGCACGCGCTCGATCTGCTCGGACCGGCGCGCTACATGCCGCCCGACCTTCTGACCACTGCTCCCGCCCAGCCCGAGAGCTTGCAGATCGAGGGAACAGGCTTCGCCGATGACCTCGCCGGTGGTGCGGGCGCGGATACCATCGGCGGCCAGTCCGGCGATGATACCCTGACCGGAGGCGGCGGCGATGACACGCTGTTGGGTGGCGCAGGGCATGATTGGGCGGTGTTTTCAGGGCCGCTGGCGGAGTATGAGATCCGCGTTGATCCTGACGACGCCGCCCTGTGGGTGACCCATGGGGGCGGTGCCGGGGCCGATGGGATGGATTGGTTGACCGGTGTGGAAACGGCCCTGTTTGCCGATGGTGCGGTGGACCTGGCGAAATTCTCCGACGAACCGGCCGAACCGCCGCCTCCTCACGCCGTTTCCCCGCCGGATCTGCCGCTTGACGCGCAGGCGATATGGACCGGCGGCGACCCGCATCTGCGCACGCTTGATGGTGTCGGTTATGATTTCCATGCCGCGGGCGAATTCGTCCTGCTTCGTGGCATCGGCCCGCATGACGGGTTCGAGGTGCAGGCGCGGATGGCGCCCCTTGGCCAGAACGCCACCGTCAATCAGGCTATCGCTATCCGAACCC
>JAABTI010000077.1 GCA_011389955.1 Paracoccaceae bacterium
CGCATTGGATCACCGCCTTGGCCGACACGCCGCGCGACGGGCCGATCAGATCCGAGATACGCAACCGGATCGGGGTGCTTCGTGGTCGGCTCACGGCCTGACCGCAGAGGGTTTGTTGCGCTTGACCCCGTGGTCGAAACCGAAACTCCGTCTTCGCATCGCACAGGCCGTCATGAATGCAATCAGCTTCAACGCTGCTCGCGCATCCGATCGATCAGAAGCATGTGTGGAACGGTGAGCGCGGCCAGACCGATGAAGACCGGCTTGACAATCAAGGACGTGCCGGTCTGTTCGGCACCGACCAGAACATAGGTCAATCCCGCGGCGCCAAGAAGCGTAAGCACCGACAGGGCGATGGCAGTTTTGATGGCACGCCGCCTGTCACCGACCTTGCCCATGGCAGTGTCGAAATGCCGTATCGAATGCAGCAGGCAGAAATAGCACACGAAATACAGCAACGGCGGAAGGATCGCCGCCAGGGCCCAGATCGCCGCCTGTTCCAGCGCGCTGCGGCCGCGGCGCGCCGATTGCGTCAGTAATACCGCCACGAAAACGGCCAGAGTTGCCAAACCGAGGCCCCACGCCCCGGCGGCAAGGATACGCGATGCGGATGCCGGGGCGAGATAGGCAAACAGCGTCGCAACCTCCGCCTGGTGAAAAAGCGCGGGCGCCGTAACGGCCCCGATCCCGCCGGTGATCCGAAACATCACCGGCGCATCTGCCCAGTCATCCGAGAAGTGCCACGCCGAATAGATCAGGAACGCGGCGAGCGCGACCGATGGCAGCACCAGCCAGATCCCGCCGACAGCCGCGGCAATGCCAACATACAGCCCGATGAAAAGCGCTGTGCGGCGCATGGTATCCAGCGGCCACAGGCGCTGGGCGATCGACATGTCCAGCGCCCCGTGCGGCAGGCCGAGAACCACGACCATGGGCGCCAGAAGCAGCGCCTGCGCCTCCATTCCCGGTCGATAGAGCACCCATATCAAGCTCATCCCGGTCGACACCGAGATGAAGAACATCGTCTGCCATGCTGCGGGCAGGGTCATGCCGGCAACAGCGCGGCGCGCATGAAAGGTAGCGGCGGTAGCGCCGTCATGACCGCCAGCCGGTCAGTCGCAGCGGTAGAGCCGGACAGGAACCGCTCCAGGCGGTCGGCCGGTGCCCGGTGAAACAGGCTCTGAAACAGCGCCGCGCCCCGTTCGGGATGCCTGCGCAGCACCTGAAGGAAAACCCTGTCCATGAACCGCGTCATCGCGCTGTCCAGCGCGGGGCGCGGTGGTTCTCCGGCGCGCAGGTCTGCCACGATCCGATCGGCCTGTTGCTGGATGCGGGCAAAGGCATATCCCGTCGAGGGCCGCGCCGCGCCCCCTGACAGCCCCATGCGAATGCGCCCGTCGGCGGTGGAACCTCCATAGCCAACCTCCATCGGCAATGCGCCCTTTTCCGTTTTCACGATCTCGACCGCACCGGCCTCAAGCGCGTCGATCTCCCCGTCCAGCCATGTCTCGAAGACCTCGATACCGGGCGATACGGGGGCAAAGGACGTGACTTCGACCAGCGCGTGATCGGCGGCAAAGGGCAAGATGTACACAAAATCGACACCCATGCTGCGTGCCGGCCGGAAATGCATCAGCGGCACGGTTTCCGGATCGAAAACCGCCCGGTCGGTGCGGATCTCGCGGCCAAGAAAGAACTGGCCGTAACTCGGTTGACGTGTCGTCGGGCGCGTGTCGATCAGCGTGGCCGCGTCAAGCGATCCGGCATCCGTTTCGACACGCCATCCATTGCCGTGACGCATGACGTCTCCGGCGGCGCAAGACAATCGCAGCGATCCGTTTCGCGATTCATCGATCATGTCCCCGGCGCGCTGGTAGAAAGCGCCCGCGCTGACGGTCTGATAGGACAGATGATCGGAGCTGCGCCGCGTGATCCCGCGTGGTCCGGCGATTGTCCAGCATGACCAGCGGCGTCGGACGCAATCCTGAAACGGGTCGGACGCCATGCGCCAGAACGACCAGGTGCGGTCATCCTCGTAGCCTCCGCGCGGTTCGATCACCGTGAAGCTCAGCGATCCACCCGCAAGCCGCGCCGCAAGGCTCAGACCGGCACAGCCACCGCCGAGTATCGCGACATCGACATCAGGTCTCGACATGATGTCCCCCGATGGTCCTTTCCCCGCGCCCTAGGGCCTGCCCGAGCAGGGCGTTCATCGCCAGCAATGCCTTGCGCCGCGGCGAAACCATGGCTCGGCCCTGGTCGGGTGCGCAGCCGCGCCGCCGCAAAACATCGCCGATGCCCTGGTACATTGCCGCGGCCGCGGCGACCGCCAGGCGCAAGCGCAGGGGCAGCGCGGGAAGACCCGCGCGCCCGCTGTCATAAAGCCGGTCAGCCTCGACAAGCAGCTCGGCGATCGCGGATCGCGCATCGATCATGGCCGCGCTGTGTTCCGCTGCGATGTCTGCCGCGGAATGGGGGCACAAGGTGGCGGGCAGATACCGGCGCCCTTCGCAGGCGTCCTCGCGAACGTCGCGACAGATGTTCGTCAGTTGCATGGCGCAGCCAAGGTCCGCCGCGTATCCATGCCAACGCCTCGGAACGTCGAAAAGGGAACAGATCATTATCCCCACCGTCCCGGCAACGCCGTGGGCATAGCGCCGCAGGCTTTCCATGTCGGAAATCTCGACCGTTCCCGTGTCGCCCTGAACCGTGCTGACAAGCTCTTCGAACGCGGCAAGCCCGGTTTCACGGCCCGCAAACAGTGCCCGTGCCTCGATCGCCACGCTGTCGCGCGGCTCGGGTTCGTGCAAATCCGCGGCAATGGTGGCCAGCCGGGCAGCCGCCGTCGCCCCGCCCTCGCGATCAGCAATATCATCCACCGTCCGGCATATGGCGTAAAGTCGGGCGACGCGATCCCGGTCTCGCCGCGATAACATGCGCGCGGCTGGCGCGAAGCTGCGCGCATGGTGGGCCATGATCTGGCTGGGCGTCATGTTGATGTGCCTTGCGCAGCGGGAACGATGTGGTCAAGCACCTTCGCCGACGACACCACGCCGGGAAGCCCGGCACCGGGATGCGTTCCTGCCCCCACGAAGTAGAGATCGCGCACGCCCTCGCCCCGGTTGTGAAACCGGAACCATGCCGATTGCGAAAAGAACGGCGAGAGCGAGAACCCGGCACCATCGACCGACAGGTAATCCTGGGCGAAATCCTCGGGTGTCATGGCGAATTCGGCGGTGATCGTCTCCTTGAGGCCGGGCAGCATGCTGGCATCTAGCGCCTCGACGATGCGGTCGCGCAGGCGCGGCCCCTCGACCGTCCAGTCCTGGCCGCCTGCAAGGTTCGGCACCGGGCACAACACGTAGAAGCTGTCGCACCCCTCGGGGGCAAAGCTCGGGTCCGTCGCCGTGGGACGATGAACATAAAGCGAGAAATCCTCGGCCAGATGCTTGCGATGAAAGATGTCGTTGAGAAGGCTCTTGTAACGCTCGCCGAACCAGACGGTGTGATGGGCGACCCCGGGCCATGTCTTGCGCGCCCCGAAATACAGCACGAACAGTCCCATGGACAGCCGCCCGGCCTTCTCTCGCATCCGTGCCACCCGCGAGACCGGCGCGCCCGGCAGCAGGTTGCGATACACATGAACCGGGTCCATGTTGGAAACCACCAGGTCGGCGTTGACACGGCGCCCGTCTTCAAGCCGCACGCCCGTTGCGCGCCCGTCGCTTACCTCGATCCGGCTGATCGTCGTGCCAAGGTCGATCTCGATCCCCTGTTCGCGCATCAACCGTTCCAGTGCATCGACCAGCGCCCCTGTCCCGCCCATGGCGAACCACAGGCCATGGGCGCGCTCCAGGTGATTGATCATGCCATAGATCGACGTGGTATCGAACGGGTTGCCACCCACGAGCAGAGGCTGGATCGAAAACGCCCGGCGCAGACGGTCGTCCTTCAGGTGGCGCGACACCATGGACCAGACGCTTTCATAGGACCGCAAGCGCAACAGGTTGGGAATCTGGCGCGCCATGAACGCAACCGAATGGAACGGCTTGTCGGACAGTTGCGTAAAGCCGACATCGTAGATTTTCTTTGACCATGCGCCCATGCGGCGATAGCCGGCCACGTCATCGGGCGAAAGGCGCGCTATCTCGGCCTCGGTTGCCTCTTCTGTCGGACCGTAATCGAATGTTTCGCCATCGGCGTAGTGAAAACGATACCACGGATCGGGAACGACCAGGTCGACGTAGTCGGCCATGTCCTTGCCGAAGAGCTCGAAAAGTTCCGTAAAAAGATGCGGAGCGGTCAGAACGGTCGGACCCGCGTCGTGCCGGAACCCGTCACGTTCGAACACCTGGGCCCGCCCGCCAAGACGCGGACAACGGTCGATCAGGCGCACCTGATAGCCGCGCGCCGCAAGTCGTAGAGCGGCTGCGATACCGCCAAAGCCAGCTCCCGCGACGATTGCCGTCGCTTTCGGTGTGAAAGTGTCACGCGGCATCGGAAGAGTCCTTCAATTGACGATCCATGCGGTCTGCCAGACCCGAGAACGAAGACCGCGTCGCGGCAGGAAGATGCGAGATATGAACGTGTGCGTCCCGGATCGCGCGCCTCGCCGTCTCGCGCAGGCGCGACACGGCCTCGGCCTGTGAAATCCCCTCGCGCTCCAGCGACAGGCACAGGTTGGCCGAGCCATGGGCAAGGTCATCGTCACGGTCGGCCATGTCATCGAGTGCCTGGTAGGCCTGCGCCAGATCGCGCGCCGCAAAGTCCGCGGTGCTCAGCCCATCGGACTGCGCGGCGCTCAGCGCCAGCTTTAGGGGTAACGCCAACAGGGGGCCTGACTTCTCGGCGGCAATGCGCAAACGGGTGGTGTAGGCATCCTGTGCGGAAAGATCTTCCGCCTGGCCCCGGATCGTGGCCGCGATGGCCGTGTGCGTGAGCAGCAAGGCTTGAGAAGGGTGCGGATGTCCGGCAAGTGCGGCATTGGCGCCTGAAATCATCAGGTCGCCGGCGCTGAGTGCGGTGGCGGTTCCGAACCGAACCCAGAGCGCTTCATCCCCGCGGCGTGTCCGGTCCCCGTCTTGGATATCATCATGGATCAAGGACGCATTATGCAAAAGCTCGGCGCATACGGCGCACGACAAAGCCTCCTGCGCGTCGAGGCCAAGTTTCGTGGCGGCGTCCAACGCGATACGCGCTCTGATCCTCGCTCCACCGGAGCCAAGGTGCAACCGGGCCGCATCGGCGACCGGGCCGCTGCCCAGGATCCTGGCCATCTGCTCGTCAACCTCTCGGATGGTCGCGGGTCGTGTAACGGCGGCGTCGCGCATGTGAACTTCCTCAAAGCAGGAACGGGGCCGCCCGCTAAAGCAGCGGACGGCCCCCTTGGTTCTTGTTACTTGGCCGCAGCGGCGGCCGCGTTCGCAGTGGAGGCCGCACCCGTCTTGCGCACGGCGATCATGTAGATCAGCACGCCAAAGGCCGCTTTCGCGATGATGTCCGCGATCGTGTAGCCGACCTGGATCACCGTTTCGGCCATCGCACCATCAGCACCGACCAGGGCGGCGAAATAGACGACCGGGTAGAAAGTCCACGCGCCGATGGTCACCCACCGTGCCAGGTTCACCAGGCCACGTGCGTCGGCGGGCTGGCTTTCGACGGCTTTTCCCAAACCGACAAACAGCTCGTAAACGATCCAGAGGAACGGGATCATCGACAGGCTGCCCCACAGCCACGCGCCGGACGTTGTCTCGGCGACTTCGCCCGGATATCCAAGCGCAACCATCAACGCGGCGAGCAGACCCAGGCGCGTGGCCCGGCTTACCGTCTCGCTGCGGCTCAGGTTCATCACCAGGATCAGTTCGATCAGGAGCAGCGGCACGGTCAGCAGCCAGTCAACGTAGCGATAGGCGTCGTTGAATGGCTTGTCGGTTGCCACGATCGCGCCGTCCACGATCGTGTAGGCGTCACTCCAGCTCTCGAAGATCCGGAAGTAGTGATAGGCGGCAATGAATGTCACCAGTCCGGTGATGGTCAGCGCCGTCTTGTATTGCGGCGCCACCTGGCTGCGACCAAGCCAGAAAAACAGCGTGGCCGCCGCAAGCGTCGCGAACGCGAACGAAAACGCGTTATATATTAGGTCGTATTGACCGATGCTCAGTTGTTCCATGAAGGGTCCCTTGATTTTGATTACAACGCGACCTTGATGTAGCGCTCAATCTCGGGCGGCGATTAATAAATCACCGCTGCACTGCGACATGGTGTCGCACCCGGCGCCCCGCGTCTATCCGGCTTGCTTCAAGTCACTGGTCGCGAACAATTCCGAACCCGCCGGATGCGCGCAGGGCCCGTCACCCCCCTGTAACCGGCAATTCTCGATTTCCGGGTCTCGGCTGCACCGCACCAGGCTCTGTTCCGTCTCCCGCTGTCATGCCGTCAGCGACAGCTCCACGCCCCCGAGAGCGGCCACGATAACAACAGCCCAAGGCGGCATCCTCCAGGCCATGAGAAGCACGAGGCACACAAGCGCCAGCGCCAAGTCGCGCATGTCTGCGATGGCGCTGGTGAAGACGGGGGAATACAGCGCGCCACCGAGGATGCCGACGACCGCGGCGTTGGCGCCCTGCATCAGCGACTGCGCCGTGGCCATCGTGCGAAAACGGTCCCAGAAGGGCAGCACCCCGCTCAGGATCAGGAAGCCGGGAAGGAACAGCGCAAACAGCGCGATCGCCGCGCCGGCGATGCCATTCGGTTCGGGGCCGAGGACCGCGCCGAGATAGGCCGCGAAGGTGAACAGCGGGCCAGGCACCGCTTGCGCCGCGCCATAACCGGCAAGAAACGTATCCGGCGAGACCCAGCCGGGGGCGACGGTCTCTGCCTGGAGAAGCGGCAGCACGACATGACCGCCCCCGAAAACCAGCGCCCCGGAACGATAAAAGCCGTCCAAGACCGCCAGAACCTGCGCCGCGTCCGCGAAAAGTGGCAGCACAAGCAGAAGGGCTGCGAAGACGGCAAGACAGAAACCGGCCTGCACGCGCCCGACAGGCATCGTGACATGACCGCTGACTTGCTGTTTCGTCCCGCGTCTCAGAATCCAACCGGCGATGGCCCCGATGCCGATTGCCCCCACCATCCCCGGGGCACCGGGAACAAAGGCCACAATGGCAACCGCGGCGGCCGCGATGCTGGCGCGTTCACGGTCCGGGCACAGGGTCTTCGCCATGCCCCAGACCGCCTGCGCCACGATGGCCACGGCGACGATCTTCAGACCGTCCAGCGCGCCTGCGCCGACCGGTCCCGTAACCGTCGCCGCGGTCATGGCGAAAACGAGCAGGATCACGGCAGACGGCAGCGTAAAGGCGGTGAAGGCTGCAAGCGCGCCCAGCCATCCGGCCCGCATCAGGCCCAATGCAAAGCCGACCTGGCTGGATGCGGGGCCCGGCAAGAACTGGCACAAGGCAACCAGATCGGCATAGGCGGCATCGCCAAGCCAACCACGGCGCGTCACGAGCTCATCGCGGAAATAGCCCAAATGCGCGATCGGCCCGCCGAAAGAGGTCAGGCCAAGCTTCAGGAAGGCGCGAAACACCTCGCCGGGATGCCCCCGGACAGGTTTCGTTCCGGCCGCGTCGGTCCTGTCGGTCATTCTGTCTCCGCCTTTTGCCTGAGCGCGTCGCGCCGGACGCGGTGGCCCTGCCGTACATGTCCGCCGCGCATCCGCCGCCCACGCACCGGGTGCTCGGCCGCGTGATGCAGGATATGCCGCCGGCCCGGGCTGAACAGCCGGTGGTGATGTGTCATCCGCTTGGCTCAGCGCTTGCGGAAGTGTAGCACGCCCCAGGCGAGTTGCCCGGCATCCGCTCCCTCGACCCAGTGTTTCAGACCATCGAGCATGCGCCCGGCATATTCCGGGGAAATCCGGTCCTCCAGCGCATGACGCCGCGCCTTCAGTTCCTCGCGCACGCGGGCATAGTGATTGCGCAACTGGTGGGTCAGGACTTCGATCTCGATCGTCTCGAAACCGAGGTCTTTCAGCATCGCCCGGTAGGCTCCGATCGATTCCATGTCGGGCAGATGGATGCGCTTGTAGATCGACTGGTATGCGGACGCGTCGTCGATATCGTCGGCCTGCATCGGATCGGTAAAGATGAAATCTCCGCCGGGCCGGAGCACGCGCGAGACTTCTTTCAGGACGCGCCTGCGGTCGCCGGAGTGCAGGAGGGCTTCCTGGCTCCAGACCACGTCGAAACTGTCATCAGGAAAGGGAATGTCCTCGAATACGCCGTGGACCACCTCGATCTTGTCCGCCAGGCCCTGTTGTGCGGTCAGCTTGCGATTGCGCGCGTTTTCCTTCTCCGACAGGTTCAGGCAGGTGACCTGCGCGCCGGTCTTGCGCGCGAGATAGCGCGCCGCACCGCCATACCCCGCGCCGATATCGATCACCCGCGTCCCCGGCGCCAGGTCAAGCTTGGACGCCATGTGACGCACGGTCCGCGCGGATGCCTCGGCAATATCTTCGCCATCCCTTTCATACAGCCCGACATGGATGTCCTCGCCGCCCCAGATCGCGGCGTAGAACGCGTCAGCGTCCGCGCTGTCGTAGTAATCCCCTGCGGTTTTTGCTGCTTGCTTGTAATCAGCCTTCATGGAATTTCTCCGCAGGTGGATCAAGACGTTCGGCTGGTCGCGGGGCGTCGGTCCTGCCGCGCGCGCTCCGCCTTCGATCGTTGACGAAAATCACCACGCCGGTCAAGCCTGCGCCCCGCTCATCGGTGCGCGCCGTGTGGCCTTGCCCGGTGTTGCACCGGCAAGCCCCGGATGTCCCCGAGGCAGGCCGCGATCAGGGCAGGGTGCGCGCACCATCACGCAAGCCGCCGACCGGTATCGGGATCGAACAGGTGTAGATTCTGCGGGTCGGCGCCCAGGTGCAGCACTTCACCCGGCCCCGGCAGATCGGTGCCCGAAAGGCTGGCGATGATCTCGGTTTCGCCGTCATCGAGAAACCCGTGCAGGTTCGCGGTGGCTCCCAGCCTCTCCACAACCCGCACCGATACCGCAAGCGGGCCGCCCGGTTGCAGGCGCAGGTCTTCGGGTCGTACCCCGACCATCGCGCGTCCCGCCGCGTCCCGCAGGCCGACGGCCTTCACGAGGGCGGC
>JAABTI010000078.1 GCA_011389955.1 Paracoccaceae bacterium
AGCCTTGGCAGTTATTGGTACCACGCCGTATATCGCGCTGCAGCTTCAATCGGTAACGTTGTCTTTCGCCAGTTTTGCAAATGCCGACCCCAATAGTTCGGTTCCGTCCGATAGCCGCTCGACGGCGTTTTGGGTGGCGGTGGGGCTGGCACTTTTCACCATTCTGTTCGGCACTCGCAACCTGGACGCCAACGAGAGGCACCATGGGGTGGTGATGGCCATCGCCTTGGAAGCGGTGGTCAAGCTGTTCGCC
>JAABTI010000079.1 GCA_011389955.1 Paracoccaceae bacterium
GGTTGGTATATTCGTGGTTTGGGGTGTTGGCGGCGGTATCGGTGAGACACTGGATCGGATCGACGCTTCGGAAATCGGACACTGGCAGATGAACGGCGGACGCTGGGCCGGTCTGACGATGCTGTCAGCAGCGGCATTCCTGACGCTGCCGCGGATGTTCCAGGTGCTCGTGGTCGAGAACGAGGACGAGGATCACCTGCGCACGGCGTCATGGGCGTTTCCCGCCTATTTGATGCTGATGAGCCTCTTCGTGGTGCCCATTGCAGTAGTCGGGCTGGAACTGTTGCCATCCGGATCCAACCCGGACCAATTCGTTTTGACCGTGCCGCTGAGTCAGGGCCAGGACAAGCTGGCGATGCTGTCATTTCTTGGCGGATTCTCCTCGGCCACGTCGATGGTGATCGTGGCCGCGATTGCGCTTAGCACGATGGTGTCCAACCACGTGGTCATGCCGATCTGGCTGCGTCTTACTGGGGGCGGTGCGGCAATGGCGGGCGACGTGCGCAACGTTGTGCTTGTGGCGCGGCGTGTTTCGATCGCGGTCATACTGGTGCTGGGTTATCTGTATTACCGCATATCGGGCGGGGGCACGGCGCTGGCCGCGATCGGCTTGATTTCGTTCACAGCAGTGGCGCAGTTCCTGCCGGCATTGATGGGCGGGATATTCTGGCGGGGGGCCACGCGGGTAGGTGCGCTGATGGGGCTGAGTGCGGGTTTCGTGATCTGGTGCTACAGCCTGCTTCTTCCCAGTTTTGGCGAGGGAATACTGATCAGCGAGGCGCTGATGGTACAGGGACCGTGGGGTATCGCTTGGCTGCGCCCGCAGGCCTTGTTTGGAATCGACGGCATGGATCCGCTTGTCCACGCGGTTATGTGGTCGTTGCTGCTGAATTCCGCGGCCTTCATTTTGGGGTCCTTGGCCAGCTTCCCGCGCCCGCTGGAGCGGTTGCAGGGAGCGCAATTCGTCAACGTATTCGAGCACTCCGGTAATCCGCAAAGTTGGTCAGGTGGTATCGCGCAGAGCGAGGATCTGATGATCATGGCTCAGCGCCTGATGGGACCCGCGCAGGCCCAGGCCCTGTTTCAGGCCGAAGCGGCGCGGCAGGGCCTTGATGGTTACTTGCCAGAACCGACGCCGGAATTCCTTCAACGGCTTGAGCGCGAGTTGTCAGGATCGGTCGGGGCAGCAACCGCCCACGCGATGGTCAGCCAGATCATGGGGGCCGCGACGGTTTCGGTAGAGGATCTCCTGGCCGTGGCGGATGAGACCGCGCAGATGATGGAGTATTCCAGCCAGCTCGAAGCAAAATCCGCCGAACTGACGCGCACTGCTGGCCAGTTGCGTGAGGCGAATGAAAAACTCACGCAGCTATCGGTGCAGAAGGATGCTTTCCTCAGCCAGATCAGCCATGAATTGCGCACGCCTATGACCTCGATCCGGGCGTTTTCCGAGATCCTGCGCGACGCGCGGGGCCTTTCGGCGCAGGAATTGAACAAATACGCCTCAATCATTCATGACGAGGCGCTGCGCCTGACCAGGCTGCTGGATGATCTTCTGGATCTCAGCGTACTGGAAAGCGGACAGGTCAACCTAAACATGCACGACGGGGTGTTGTCCGGGGTGATTGATCACGCCGTCGCGGCTGCGGGCGCCGAGGGATCCGGCCTGACAATCAGACGTGACCGCACGAGCGAGGAAATCGGGTTGCACACCGATCTGGACAGGCTGGCGCAGGTTTTCATCAATCTCATTGCCAATGCCCAAAAATACTGCGACGCGCCCGTGCCCGTTCTGAACATCGAAGTCGCAAGGCACGGGGATGATGTGGTTGTGGATTTCATCGACAACGGTAGCGGCATCCCATCGCAAGCGCAGGCGCTGGTCTTCGAGAAGTTCAGCCGTGTGAGTGACGGACAGGTCGGTGGTGCCGGGCTGGGCTTGGCGATTTGCCGTGAGATCATGATGCGTCTTGCTGGCACGATCACCTATTTGCCGGGGCAAGGGGGGGCAGCGTTCCGGGTGAGCCTGTCCGCGCGTCAGGCATTGGCCGCGCAATAGCGCCGCGATGTAATTCACAAATTGGTAACCCTGTGTTCCTACGCTGCTGGTGATTGGCGCGAAATGGCATACGGCATGGTGGCAGACAGGCAAAATCCGGTTCTGCGTCGCAAGGCGCAGGCAGCACGCGATCAAATGGAGGCGCGCGTCATGTCTGCTCCGCGTGCGTTGCGGCTGGCGCTTGAGCGGGCATCAGATAGTGTCTTGAAACAGCCATTGGTGGTGGCTGGCACTGAAAGGCTCACCGCTGATGCTGCCAGCCTTCCGGATCTGGTGGCCGAGGGCGCGCTCGTGCTGCTGCTGGCGGGGCCTCAGGCGGCGACCGGCGCCATCATGTTGGAGCCGGCAATCGCAAACGGCATTGTGGAGGCGCAGACGACCGGAACGATTGGCGTCGCGGAGGGGCCCATGCGCGCCATGACGCGCATCGATGCGGCGCTGTCTGTTCCGCTGCTTGACGCCGCACTGGACCGCTTTGCCAGCAATCTCGCTGATGGACCCGACGCGCACTGGAGCACAGGGTTCGCAAGCGGTGAGATGCTTGAAGCGCCGCGCGCCTTGCGGATCGCGCTGACTGAGGAGCGGTACCACGTGTTTCGCGTTGCGTTGCGCCTTGGCGAGGAGGGACGTGCGGGCGGCATGGTGATGGCACTGCCGATCAAGGATGCCCCCACATCCTGCGATTCTGCCGCGCAGGATGACGCACCGGTCGATCCCCGCTGGCAGGACCGAATTCTGGGCGCGCACATTCGGTTGGATACGGTGCTGTGCCGAATCGAGTTGCCGCTGTCGCAGGTTTTGACGCTAAGCCCTGGTGATGTATTACCAGTCGCGGCCGACGCTCTGCGCGATGTGCGCATCGAAGCGGGTACACGGCGGCCGGTTGCGCGCGGCCGGTTGGGCCAACTGGGCGGGCGGCGGGCGCTTCGGTTGATGGTGAAGGCTGCGCGAACTGTGAGGGAACCACCTCAAGAGGAGTGGGTGCCGGGCGGGTTTTCCACGCATATACAGGAAGTGAATGAAGACGCACCGGCGCGTGATGCCGACCAACTGTCCAACCATCCTGAAATGCCTAATATCTCGCGCGGGAACCCGGTGAGTGAATCGCCAATGTCACAAGCCTTGGAGGCGGAAGAATGCGACCCGCAAGACCGCCTCAGCGATGCGGCGGTCGAAGCTCTGGCAAACACGGTCTGACCTCTGCGCCGTTTTAGACGCCGCCTTGATTGGCCATTTCCTCAAGGCGTGATCGAAGCGGCGTAAGGTCATAGCCAGCGGATTGCGCCATTGACACGATTTCGTCGACCGGGCGATGGGCTGTCTGGCCGAGCGCCCACACGACCGTGCAGCGCGTTCCGGACGCGCAATATGCCAACACCGGCCCGACCGCTTCATCACAGATGCTCCGTTGCCTTGCTATGCGCTCTGCTGTCATGCTGTCATGCGTGAGGGGCAGGTCGTGGAATTCCAGCCCTGTGGCTTCGGCGGCGGCGCGCATGTTTGCCGCGCTCAGCTCTGTGGGTACCTCTGCGTCGGGACGGTTGCAAATTATCGTTTCGAAGCCCGCGGCATGAATTGCCGCGATGTCTTCGGGGGTGATCTGCGGCGTGACGCAGTAGCGGTCGGCAATTTTTCGAATATCCATGCGGCGTTTCTAGTCCCGCGCCACGCGCCTGTCCAGTTCGCTACGCAGTCCCGGCGCGACGACCATGCCTGCCAGCATTGCCGCGACAAAAACCCAGTGTGCCGCGCCACCGTAGGACAGGGAGGCGATTGCCGGTCCCGGGCATAGTCCCGCGAGGCCCCATCCAGCGCCAAACAGGGTGGAGCCGATGATCAACTCGCGTCCCACCTGCGGGGTTGGCCGGTTGGGAAATGCCCCCCCTGCAAGCGGTGTGAGACGTCGGGGCACAAGTGCCCAGGCAATGGCCATGGGAATGATCGCCCCGCCCATGACGAAGGCCAGCGTTGGATCCCAGTCGCCGAATACATCGAGCCATCCCTGAACCTTGAGCGTATCGGTCATCCCCGATACGAACAATCCAGCGCCGAACAATCCTCCGGCGACGAAAGCATATACAGCGCGCATCAGATCCACTCCAGAAGGTGTCGGAATACTGCCACTGTCAGGCCGCCGGCGAGGATATAGAACACGGTCGAGACGATACCGCGCAGTGACAACCGCGAGATGCCGCAAACCCCGTGGCCGGAGGTGCAGCCATTGGCAAGCCGGGTTCCGATGCCGACCATTACACCCGCGACGATGATCACGGGCCAGCTCTCAGTGATATGGGTGTCCACGGTGCCATAAAGGGGGTAGAGTAACACGGGTAGAAGCAGCACACCCACCAGGAAAGCCGTCCGCTCGCGCCAGTGATGTCGTTCACTGCCGTCCACCAACCCGCCGAGTATGCCGCTGGCGCCCATGACGCGGCCATTGGCCAGCAAATACACCGCGCCCCCTGTGCCGATCAGCAAGCCGCCGATCAGACCCCAGATCCAATCCTGTTCCATGTTGTCGCGTTTCCTGTTTGAACGTCCTGTTTATGCAATCGCCCATGCTGCCGGTTCGCGGCGGCTGGCAAGGGCGGAGTGAGTGAGATTCAAATCTTGTTGACGGGCACCTTGAGGAAAACGTCGCCCTGATCGTCGGCTGGGGGCATCTGTCCCGCGCGAATGTTTACCTGTAGCGACGGGATGATGAGCTTGGGCATGGCCAGCGTGGCGTCACGTTCGTCGCGCATCTTGACGAAGGCATCCTTGTCTCGCCCGTCGCCCACGTGGATATTGCGTGCCTTCTGCTCGCCCACCGTGGTTTCCCACGCGTAGTCGTCCCGGCCCGGCGCCTTGTAGTCGTGGCCGACGAATATGCGGGTCTCGTCGGGCAGGGCGAGGATTTTCTGGATCGAGTTGTAAAGGGTTTCGGACGAGCCACCCGGAAAATCGCACCGTGCGGTTCCGAAATCGGGCATGAACAGGGTGTCCCCCACAAAGGCCGCATCGCCGATCACATACGTCAGACAGGCCGGTGTATGGCCGGGAGTGTGCAGCACGTCACCACGCAATTGCCCGATGTGAAAGCTGTCTCCCTCTTGGAACAGCTTGTCGAACTGGCTGCCGTCGCGCTGGAATTCGGTGCCTTCATTGAACACCTTTCCAAATGTATCCTGAACGATGCGAATCCGATCACCGATACCGATTTTGCCCCCGACGCGTTCCTGGATATAGGGGGCCGCGGACAGGTGATCGGCGTGCACGTGGCTTTCCAGAAGCCATTGTACTTCGAGGCCCTCGGCCTTGACGTAGTGAATGATTTCGTCAGCCGAGCGCGTATCCGTTCGCCCGGAGGCGTAATCGAAGTCGAGCACCGAGTCGATGATGGCGCAGGCACTGCCGGCGGGCTCGCGCACGACATAAGAGATCGTGTTCGTCGCGTCGTCGAAAAAGGCTTTAACTTGCGGTTTCATGAGATCCTCCGATTTGTTGGAAACATATATTAAATAGCGCATATGTTTCAAGGCAAATTATTCAGCCCGCTGCGTCAAACCGGAGTAAGGCCGAGGTAAACGGGGTAATGTTGACTTCGATCAATGAAACCGGCAGGCCAGTCTGTACGCTATCGTCAGATACGCAACAGGAGACCCCGATGACCACTGTCGATGAACGCCGCGCTACCCTGATGAGCCGTCTGGCCACGTTGGACAGCCGCTTGCACCGGATTGAGGACGAGTTGGATACACCCCACTCCAAGGATTGGGAAGATGCCGCCACCGAGCGGGAAGGGGACGAGGTTCTGGAACACCTCGGACAGGCCGGGCAGGAAGAAATCCGCACCATTCGGGCCGCACTGCAACGTATACGTGACGGAGAATACGGAATTTGCACGCAATGCGGCGAGGAGATTTCGTCGGAGCGTCTGGACCTGCTACCGGCGACGCCTTTTTGCAAGAACTGCGCAGCGAAGCTGAGCTGAGGCGTCAAGGGCACGCTTGCATTTCGGGTTCGCCTATCTGAACATGGCCATAGCAAGCCCCGGCAGCATTGCCTGAACGGGAGGGTGGACATTGGCCAGAAGCGCGGTAAGCAACACGGTGATGGCGGATGGTGTGGCCATAATCCGGCTCAGCAGGCCGCCGCGCAACGCCCTGACCGAGACTGTCCTGACCGAGCTGTCCGCGGCCATGTGCGATGCACTTGCCGAAGAAGCGATACGCGCGGTCGTCCTGAGCGGTGATGCACGGGTATTTTCCACGGGCCTTGACCTTGAGGAGATCCGGGAGTTCGGCTCCGCGCCTGCTACCCAGGCGGGGGTGCTGTGCGACATGGTGGAGCACGCTGACAAACCCGTCATTGCGGCCTTGAGCGGTCACGCCACCGGTGCGGGTATGGAACTGGCGCTTGCGGCTCATGCCCGGGTAGCTCGCCGTGGCACCCGCGCGGGGTTTCCCGAGATTGCACGGGGTCTTATGCCCTCTTGCGGAGGCACACAGCGCCTCCCGCGCCTGGTAGGGGCACAGGTGGCCCTTGATCTATTGATCGCGGGTCGGGTGATGGCGGTGCAGGAGCCGCCGATGTCCGCGCTGATGACGCGGATCATTGACGCAGACGCCGAAAAGGCTGCGGTGTCACTCGCCGGGGAAATGGCTCAGCCAGATGCGCTCTGGCTCAGCGCCCGAACGCGCGTGCCCGGTGAAGATGATCCAGGGGCATATGCGCGTGCGGTCGCCGGCCGGCATGCCGCTTTGTCGGACATACCACCGGGGCCTTGGCGCATGATCGCCGAGCAGATCGTGCGCTGCGTGGAAGCTGCACAATTGTTGCCGTTCGAGGCCGGCCTTGAATTCGAGCGATCCGCGTTCGAGCAAGTATTGGAAACCGAAGGCTCGGCGGGATTGCGCCATGCCTACCTTGCCGAGCGCCGGGCGGCGCGCATGCCCGGCGCTCCGGCGTCCGCACGCGCGCCCCGCATCGAGACAGTCGGTGTGGTCGGCGGCGGGCCAACGGCGACTGGCGTGGCGATGTCGTGTCTGGATGCGGGCGTGCGCGTAGTTCACTTCGATCGTGTCGCCTCGGCGGTGGAGAATATCCGGGGACGGATTTCATCGGCCTACGACGCGTCAATGTCCGAAGGACGGCTCAGCGCAGAGGCGCGCGCGAAGCGGCTTGAACTGTGGACAGGAACCGCGCACCTGCCCGACCTGGGGCGGGCGCAACTCATAATCGAGGCGGTGGCAGATAACCTGGAGACGAAGAAGCGGGTGTTCGGGGCACTGGATCACGTGGCGCAAGATGGAGCGATTCTGGCCAGTCAGTCGATGGTTCATCCGATTGCGGCACTGGCGTCGTCGACAAGTCGGCCGGGCGATGTCGCGGGATTATTCTTTCACGGTCCGGCCCTTCATGCGCGACTGGCCGAGGTCATCGCGGGGGCCGGCACTGAGGAGTCCGCCATTGCTGCGCTTTCGGCCTTCGTGCGGGGGCGCTTGGGGCGGGTTGCAGTGCGATCAGGTACCGGATGCGGCCCGATGAGCGAGCCGATCCTGGCCGCCTTGCGCGCCGCCGCCTGGCATATGCTGCAACAGGGTTTCGCCCCCGAGCAGGTCGATGAGGCCCTGCGAAAAGGCGGTATGACAAATGGTGTCTTCGAGGCGATGGATCGCATCGGGCTGGATGTCGTCCTCAATCGCCTGATGGTGCAAATGGACCGCCCGGAATTTCCGGGCATACTTCGCCCTTGTCTGGAACGACTGACGGCAGCCGGCCGCACTGGCGCGCGGGCAGGTGTGGGGTTCTATCGGTGGTCCAAGGGTCAGCCATGGGCGGATCCTGTGGCCATCGACGTGATGTTCGATGGTGTGGACCGGCCAGGCCAAGCCAATCCACAATCTGACAGCGCCCGGATCTGGCTGCGTCTGTTGGCGGTGATGGCCAACGCAGGGGCGCGCCTGCTTCGTGATGCTGGCGCGCAACGTCCGTCGGATATCGACGCGGTGATGGTGGATGGCCCGGGATTTCCGCGCTGGCGTGGGGGGCCAATGCACGCTGCAGAGCGTGCTGACCTTGTGCAGATAAACAAGGTATTGAACCAACACGCCGAAGAGATGCCGGCGCTTTATGCCCCGGATCCGTTGTTTGCAGAGTTGATCAAGACAGGCGGACGGTTGTCGGTGATGGTCTGATCGGGGTCAGGACAGGAATATCCCGACAACCACCATCATGAGGCCAAGTACCGAGAACAGCAGCGCCGCCAGGTTCAGGGGTAGCACGGATTGCACAACAGCGCGCAACTCCGCATCGCTGAGATTGGCGCGCCGGGCACGCATCACCTTGACGATGCACCAAACAAGCCCCAACAGCCCTGCCACCGAAACCGCTGCACCGACCCAGACCAAGATTTCCATTTGCACGCCCTCGTCATACACTTTCCCGGATCGTCACTCCGGGGCAGAACCGGCTTAGCGTATCGGACGGTCGGGGGCAACGCGCCGCGAATTCGCAATCGCGGGCTTGTGCGGCGCGAGTCGTGGCGCTAGGGGAAGGATACCCCCACAGGTCCATGAACGGAGCCCGGCATGAACGAGCAATCAACCGATGCGAATTACCGCGTGACCGCCGACGAATTGCGGCAGTTCGTCGAACGTTACGAACGTCTGGAAGCGGAAAAGAAGGACATTGCGGAACAGCAAAAAGAGGTCATGGCCGAAGCCAAGGCGCGAGGCTACGACACAAAGGTCATGCGCAAGGTGATCGCGCTGCGCAAGCGTGACAAGGATGATATCGCCGAGGAAGAGGCCGTTCTGGAGATGTACAAGGAAGCGTTGG
>JAABTI010000080.1 GCA_011389955.1 Paracoccaceae bacterium
GTCCGATCTGGTAACGGGGATACCCGCGAATTTCGCGCGCGAAAGCCTGATTGCCGAAGGGATCATAACCCCGGACGGCAAGGCGCTGCACACCGGGGCGTTGGATATCTCGTCGTGGAAGACCGTCTGGAGCATGGGACATGGCTGCGGCGCAACGACCGGCTTGCACGCCGCCGCCGACCTGATCGAGACCTATCGCGCCGAATGGCAAAACGCCCATCAGATCGCCCGGGGTCGTCCGGCCCAGTAAGGGGCACGTATTTCGCGTTTGAGCACCTTTCCCGTTGCATTGCGTGGCAGGGCCGCGACGAAATCCACCGATTTGGGCGCGCGCAAGCTGCCGATGCGGGATTTGCATAGCGCGATCAGCTCAGCGGCGCTGACGGTGCCATCAGCGCGCAGTTCGACCACGGCTTTGACCGCCTCGCCCCAATCCGGATCCGGCACACCGATCACCGCCGCTTCCACGACGTCGGGGTGGGCCAGCAATTCTCGCTCGACCTCCGCGGGGTAAATGTTGAACCCGCCAGATATGATCACATCCTTCTTGCGGTCCACAAGCGTCACGTATCCGTCCGTGTCCATCTCGCCGATATCGCCGGTCAGGTACCAGCCGTTGCGAAAGGCGGCGCTGGTGGCCTCGGCATTGTTTTCGTATCCCGGCGTGACGCCCCAGCCCCGGACCGCCACCTCGCCGGGGGTGCCGGGCGGTTCTGGCTGGCCGTCGTCACCCACAATCGCCACGCGCCGCATGATCGAGGACCGCCCGATGGACATCAAACGCCGGTCCCATGGTGCGCCGTCAAGGGGGCGATGATCTTCTGGCGGCAGGAAACTTATCGGCCCCAACGCCTCGGCCTGACCGTAGAAATTGCTCATCACCGGGCCGAAGGCCGCGATCGCCTCGCGCAGTTTTTCCGGCGCCATCGGCGCGGCCGCATAGACGAACCGGTGTAGGCTGGAATAATCATGCGCAAGCAGGGCAGGGTCTGCCAGCATGCGGTAGATCACCGTTGGAGGCAGAAACAGGATCTGGGCGCGTTCTCGTTCGATCGCGGCCAGCAGCTCGGACGGCTCGGCGCTGTCCATCAGGATATGCGTCGCGCCGGTTATCGTCAGCGCGAAGATGAACGTCCCGGCGAAATGCGTCATCGGCGCCGCCACCAGGTGGCGCACGGGGCCATGCACCTGCATGGCGTGCAACATGTCCATCGAAGTGACCAGGTTGGTCAGATGCGTGTGGCGCACTCCCTTGGATCGGCCCGTCGTCCCCGATGTCGAATACAGCGTCCACAGATCCTGCGGGTCATGCGCGATATCGGGCGCCAGGGCACCGGCGGGTTCCATCCATTTCGCCATCGCGGACGGGTCATCGCCGTCGATCGCGATCACGCTGCGGATCGCCGGGCAGGTTTGTTTGACCTCTTCGACCTCATGGCGGTAAGCGCCGTGATAAAACAGCATCTCGACGCCCAGATCGCCGAGAATCGCAGCGTTTTGCGCCACCGCGTTACGCACATTGACCGGAACCATGATGCAACCCGCGCGAAACAGGCCCAGCATCGCCTCAAGTCCGCGCCAGTCGTTGTGCATGTAGACCCCGACGCGGGTTCCGGGGCCAAATCCATCCCGCGCCAGCGCCGCGGCAATGCGATGCGTGCTGGCCTGTGATTGCGCATATGTCCGGGCGGTCTCGCCCTGCTTGACGAAATGCACATCGGGTGAAAGCGCGGCGGAGCGGTCGAAGAAGTCGATCAAGCGCATGGTCTACCCCATCGTCGCCGGAAGGAAGGTGGCGATCGCCGGAAAGGCAAGGAGCAGACCCAACACGATCATTTCGATGAACAGGAACGGCAACACCCCTTTGAAAAGCTGCCCTGTGCGCACAAGCCCGCCGGCAGAGGCCAGCACCGCGTACAAGTTCAACCCGACAGGGGGCGAGATTGCCGCGATCTCGATCAGTTTCACGATGATCACCGCGAACCAGATCGCATCGATCCCCAGGGCCTGGCTGATCGGAAACAGGAACGGAACCGCGATCACCAGCAGCGACACCGAATCGAGAAACATGCCCAAAACGAGGAACAGAGCCACAGCCATGATGAAAAACCCGAAAACGCCGAGCTCGGCCGTGGTCACGAGGCTGCGGATGTCGCCGATGAAGCCGCTGATCAACAGAAAGCGGCTGAATATCAGGCCGCCGATCACGATCAGAAAAATCATCGCCGTGATACGCGCCGATTCGAGCAACGATTCCCAAATGTCGTTGGCCCCGATCCGGCGCATCGAGAGCGCGATGAAAAGCGCACCTGCCGCCCCCACGGCACCGGCTGCCGAGGGCGGGAACAGGCCAGAATAGATACCGCCCATGACCAGCAACATCAAAAGCAGGACGCTCCAGACCTTGCTGATGGCACGGAAACGCATTGGCCACGTGATCTTTTCCTTCAGCGGCGGCGCCCAGTCGGGGCGAAACTGCAAGAACACGCGAATGCCCAGCATGTAGGCGCCCGCCGTCAAAAGCCCCGGCAAAATGCCGGCGATCAACAGCGCGCCCACCGGTTCGCCCGTCAGCAGGGCGAAAAGTACCATTGCGATGGACGGCGGGATCAGCCCTGCAAGCGTGCCCGCCGCCGCGATACATCCGGCCGACACACCGGGATCATAGCGGAATTTCACCATCTCCGGCAGCGCCATGCGCGTGAAGACCCCCGAGGCCACAACAGTTGAGCCAGAGGCGGCGGCGAACCCCGCCTGCGCAAGGATGGTCGCCATGAAAAGACTGCCACGCACCCGGCTCAGCAGGGCCTGCGCAGCGTTGTAAAGATCGCCGATGATCCCGGCCCGGCCGGCAATCGCTCCCATCAGCACGAACATGGGCACGACGACAAAGTTGTAGTCACTCGCCAGCGTGTAGGGAGTCGTCTTGAACGTCGTGAGAACGAAAGACGCGCCCACGCTCAGGTAAAGACCGACCGCGGCCACACCCGCCAGCGATACGCCGACCGGCACACCGATCGCCAGCAGCAACAACAGGCACGCGAAGGCCAGGCCACCCTGCTCCAAGCCGCTCATCGGTCAGGTATCTCCCTGCTCGATCCACCTATCGCCTGAAGGACCAGAACCATGATTGTCAGCAGGGCCCCGGCCGCGCAGGCCACTTTTGCAGGCCATATCGGGTAGCCAAGGGTCGCGGCGGATTCTTCCCAGATGGCCACGCTGTCGAGAGCCAGTTCAATCGCACCGTAGGCGATTAGGCCGAACACGAGCAGGCCCAGCAACTGGCTGAGCCACCAGCCGGCCACCTTCAACGCGCGCGGCAGGTAGGGCATGAACAGATCGACCGCGATATGCGCGCGCTGCCGTTGCACCAGCGGCCACGCCAGAAAGATCGCCGCTGCGGCCAAAGTGCCCGACATATCTACCTTGAAGGATAGAAAGACGCCGAAAATCTCCCCCGAGATGATATCGGCGGCTCCCACCGCCATCACTACGAACAGGGTGACCGCACATATCGAAATCGCCGCGCGCTCCAGCAGGGTCGCATCGCGGTCGATATTCGCAAGGGAAGCGAGAAACCCGCGCTTCCCCTGCTCTTTTTCATTGCTTGCGCGCATTATTCAAAGCTTTTGGCCGCTTCTCGCTGCAACGGGATGATCGGGGCGATCGTGTCCCCGAGGCCGTCCTCGGTCATGCCATTTTCCCAAACCGCGATCATGTCGGGCGACTTGGCGACGAAAGAGTCCATGTCGGCGAGTTCGACCATCTGGCCGCCGGCGTCCCTGAAGGTCGCGTAAGCCTCGGCTTCGGCGCCTTCCAGCCATTCCAGATCCTTCTGCATCGCATCCTGCGCCACTTCCGTCATCAACTCGCGCACGCTTTCGGGCCAAGCTTCCCATGTCGTCCTGGGCGCGTAAAGCTGGAAGGTCGTGAACGTGCCGGTGTTGATGTCCGAGACATAGGGCGCAACGCTTTGCAGCGAGAAGAAGGGCACCCATTCGATCGGTCCGAAGTTGCAATCAAGCGTGCCGCGTTGCAGGCCTTCGCGAATTTCGGTGGCCTGAACACGGGTCGGCACCATGCCATAGGCTTCCATCCAGATCGGAACATAGGCGCCGCCCACGGCCCGCACGCGCAGACCTTCGAGGTCGGACATCTGGTTGATCGGCTTGTTGCAGGTCAGCCGGTAGGGCGATGTGACCGTCCATTTGATCGGATGCAGATTGAGTGCTTCCAGTTCGGCCTGCGTCGGCTCGGTGTTGTAAACCTCGCCCGCAAGCTGTTGCGCGGTCGGTGCGTCCGCAGACACGCGGTTCAGCAGGCCCGCCGCGATAGAAGTCATCGGCATTTCCGAGGCATGCACCGCTTGCGCAAAAACGCCCAGATCGACTGCGCCGCTGGAGACCAGATTCTTGATTTCCAGAAGCCCGCCAACCTGGCCCGACCAGAAGATATCGATCTTGACCTTGCCGCCTGACCGGCGTGTGACCTCTTCGGCCCACCACTTGTCCCACTGCACGGCCGGCCAGCTTTCGGGCAACGGATGCGCCATGCGCAGCGTCACGTCCGGATACTCCTCGGCGGCGGCCTGGCCGGCGACCAGCGCGATCAGTGCTGCCCCCGCCATACGCGTAACAGATTTAAGCATATTTCCCTCCCTGGAATTTGTCTTGGGTCGCCCGTGACACGCGTCTTGCGCTACGGCAGCCCCAAGCCTAACAATCGTTTGGTTTTCTAAAATGTCAACACTTCGGCGTGACCGGCGGGTCTTTTTGGACATCCCCGCCCGGCGAGGCGTTGCATGGTTGAAAGGGTCATGCGAACGTTCGGCAGAGGGCAGGCGAGGGGTTTTCCACTTGGACGCGAGCCGCGCCCGTGTAACTTTCCATGAGGTGCGCGCGCTCGGGGTTCGCTTGCCAGTCAGGCCGGGCTGGTTTCCGCCGTTTGCCCGACCGCGCGGAAAAGTACCGCCGCAATCAGGTCGCCGGTGACATTGACGGTCGTGCGACACATGTCCAGCAGGCGGTCGACGCCAAGGATGATCACCATGCCCTCGACGGGTATGCCCATGCTGGTGGCCACGTTGAGGAGAATGGCGATGCTGACGCCCGGCGTGCCGGGCGCGCCGATGCTCGATGCGACGAGCGTGCCGACCACCACGCCGATCTGTATCCCCGTCAGTTCGACGCCGGCAAGCTGCGCAAGAAACAGGATGGCCACCGCCTGATACAAGGCTGTGCCCGCCATGTTCATCGTCGCGCCCAGTGGCACCACGAGGTTGGCGATACTATCCGGCACGCCCAGCTGGCGCGCGGACTGTATCGTCACCGGCATCACCGCCGAGGAACTGGAGGTCGAAAAGGCCAGCAACAGGTTGCTGCCCGCCGCCGTCACCAGACGCAGCGGCGTCACCCGTGCAAAGATCAGGGCGATCACGAGGTAGAGGATCAACAGCCCCGCCAACCCCAACAGCACCGTGCCCACGTATCCCGAGATGCCGAGCATGGTTTCAAACCCCATCCGCATCACCAGTTGCGCCATCAGCCCGAAAACCGCGAAAGGCGCCAGGAACATGGCCCATTTCACGATGTTCATGGAGATCGAAAGCAGCGCGTCCATCAGCGCCAGGAAGGGCGCCGCGCGGCTGTGCTGAACCTGCGTGATCGAAATCCCGACCAGCAGCGCCAGAACCACGACCGCCAGCATGTCGCCCTGCACGATCGAGGCGGTGGGATTGGACGGCAGGATATCGACGATCATGTCCGGCAGGGTCAATTGCGTGCCCGGCCCGGGACTGTCGGAAAACGGGGCGGCTTGCGACGACGGGCCGGGTGCGGCCGCGGGCGCGGAGAACCCGGCAAGTCCGACACCGGGTTGCAACCATTGGGCAAGCGCCACGCCGATGGCGGCCGCAACCGTCGTGGTCAAGAGAATGAAGGCCGCCAGCCGCAGGCCCACAGACCGCAATTCCTCGCCCGATCCGGCCCCGGCAAGCCCGCCCACGATCGATGAAAATATCAGTGGGATAAGAACCATTGCGATCAGCGCCAGAAAGATCTTCCCCGGTAACGCCAGCCAAAGCCCGACCACCTCTGCGACGCCGGGCGGAACGACGCCCGTCGTTTCGCTCAGCAACAGGCCCAGGCCAAACCCCAGGATCATGCCGGTAATGACCTGCGCCCAGAGCCTGGATGTGATCCAGACCCGCAGCTTGAAGCGCTGTTGCGCGATCTCTATCGGGGTGCCTTGCGTCTCGTTTGCCATGACAGAGGCATACCATGGCGCCAGATGGAAAATAAGCCGGCATTGTCTTGCGCGGGTTTATGATGGACAATCGCGGTATCAAGCTCGGGGGACGAACCAATGCCGGATCGGGTGACAATTCTGACCGGGGCCACCTCGGGAATTGGCGCTGCCATCGCTGCCGAGCTTGCCGGCCCCGACCGCGCGTTGCTTCTCGCGGGACGCCGGCAACATGCGGGCGACGCCGTTGCCGCTTCGCTGCCCGGCAATGTCCGTTTCCTGGCCTGCGATCTTGCGGACCCGTCTGCGCCGGAACGCATTTTCGCCACGGCGCGGGAAATGGGAACGATACATACGCTTATCAACAACGCCGGCATCCTGCTGCCCGGACGGGCGGACGAAACCAGCGATGCCGACTGGAACCGGATCATGGATATCAACGTCAACGCGGTGTTTCGCATGTCGCGGGCGGCGATCGGGCCGATGCGCGATGCCGGTGCTGGCGTGATCCTGAATGTGGCCTCGGACTGGGCCTTGGTCGCGGCGCGCGGCGCGCTGGCCTACGCCGTGTCCAAGGCCGCCATCGCGCAACTGACCCGCTGCATGGCGGTGGATCATGCGCATGAGGGCATCCGCATCAACGCGATTTGCCCCGGAGATACGGACACGCCCATGCTGGCCCGCGGCGTGACGGGATCGGCGCGGCGCGCGCGGATCGCGGAGATCGGCGCGGCAATCCCGATGGGTCGGGTGGCCCAACCCGCCGAGGTGGGGCGCGTCGCGGCCTTTCTTGTTTCGGACGCGGCCAGTTTCATGACCGGCGCCCTGGTTCCGGTGGATGGTGGCAATTCGACGGGTGTCGGTGCCTGATGGCGCCGGGGGCCGCGGGTGCAAAGGTCTCGCCCCCCGGCGCGCCGAAATGCGGCCAGGGACGCAACGGAACCGGCCCGAAAGCGGGCTTGCCGCCCGCCATTCCGAAGGCACCGGCCACTATTGCGCGCGGCGCGGCTGCACCAGGGCAAGGCCTGTCAACATGAGGGCGGTCGCAATGCCGATCATCGGCGAGGCGGCCTCACCCAGGAAGACGATCGCGATCAGAACCCCGGAAGTCGTCACCACGTAGCTCACCTGCGCGGCGAACACCGCGCCGGCCTTTCCGATCAGCCATATCAGGCCGGAATAGGCGCAAATGTGCAGAGCCGTCAGCATGATGACCGCAAGGCGCGCGTGATCCAGCGGAAGCGGATCGACCCACACGCCGGGCAGCAACGCCAGTGGCGCGGTCAGAAAGAACGCGGCCCAGGACGATCCGCACAAGATCACCATCGGATCGAGCTGCGGCATCCGGATCTTGTCGATGCACACGTTCTCGGTGGAATAGCTGAGCACCGAAAGTATCGGCAGAGCGATCCACATCCACTTGGCCGGATCCGGCAGGCTGCCGTTCGGCAAGACAATCACGGCAATCGCAAGCAATCCCAGAAGCAGGCCAAACATCTTGCGTGGCGTCGGGTGGTCAACCCCGACAAGGGTGGTCAGCAGCATGGTCGCCATCGGAACACCTGCAAGCACGATTGATATGATGCTGGCAGGCAGGTGACGGGCCGCCAGGTAGGCGAGCGGATGAGGCAACGCCGTTCCCAGCAACCCAAGGAAGAGAAAGAATAGCAGGTACCGGCGACTCACGGGCAATCGTCGCCCGGTCGCGCGAACCGCGACGCTCAGGACAATCGCGGTGATGAACGTCTGCCAGATCGTAAGGCCGATGGGATGCAGGCCGGTGGAAACGGCGATCTTGCCAAGCGGCGTGGTCGTGCCCCACGCGATCCCCACGACCAGCATGACCGTCCAGAGAACCGGTCGCGACAAGGCCGGGGCGTGAATCAGGTGGATCATGAAAGCCCCCGGCGCATGTCGAACAAGAGGCTTCATTTGCCCGTGCCAGAGGCTTGGATGTTCATATAGGGTCGATCGCGATACGAGTCACGCGGTTCAAGCGACTACCGCCACGTTCGGCCGCCCGTCCGCAGACCGCTAAGAACATCACGGCAGCGCGCCGCCCGAAGCCCCCAACCCGAAACGCGGACGCCTTCCACCCCCTCGGGAACGAGCCGGGACTCGGTAAACTGTTGACCGGCACGGCACAGGAGCGGCAGGAGGCGACGCTGATGGCTGTCTCACTTTCCCGGATGCGCGCGCAGGGCCAGGATTTCGCGCCATATGCCGACCCGAAAGCCGGTATTGCAATCGCCACAACGCCATCACGCCCGCATATGGCCGCCACGGCAATGTGCGGCACACCAATGCCAGAGCACCCCACACAACCCGCGCATGCAAATGGGCGATCAAAAACGATGTCTTTATTGATGAATGTGGCGGAGAGACAGGGATTCGAACCCTGGGAGCCCGTGAAGGCTCAACGGTTTTCGAGACCGCCCCGTTCGACCACTCCGGCACCTCTCCGTGGCACCGCGACTTAATGACTATAGGCACGGGTGGCAAGGGGGTTTTGTTTGGTTGCGCGCATGAAATGTTCTAAATTACCGGCTCAGGCCCGTGGATGAAGTTGCGGGCGAAAGGGGGGCGTTGGATGCGTGCCGTGGTGTCTTTGGCTGGTTTCGCGCGTGCAGGCATGGTTTGCGCCGCGCTTTGGTGCGCTCTCGCGTCGGGCGCAGCCCGCGCCGAGAGCGCACGCGATGACCGGATCGGGGTGCTTTGGCAGGCCATGCGCATGGAGCGGATGATCGGCATCATGCGCCGCGAGG
>JAABTI010000081.1 GCA_011389955.1 Paracoccaceae bacterium
CTCACATGCAGGACCACGGGACGGACATGAACACCGACCTCCGATCTTCAACCGAACCGGACGCCTCCGCGCGCCAGGACGCGGAACAGCCGCCGACTAAAGTCGTTCGTTCCGATCCATATCGCCTCCAGACAGGTGCTATGGTAATCATCGCCTTTGCAGTGGTGCTGTTCTTGCTGGTGCAGGCGCGGTTCCTTCTCATCTCGTTGGCCACGGCGATCGTGCTGTTTTCACTGACCAGCGATGCGATCAACTCGATCGCGCGATTGCGAATCGGTCCCGTGCGCGTCCCCAACTGGATCGCCAGCATCGTTGCGCTTTTGCTGATTTCCGCGGCATTGCTCACACTGACGTCGATTATTTTGGCACAGGTCAACACGGTTCTGAGCACGACACTGGCCTATTCCGAGCAAGCGCCCGCTGCGGTCGCGTCTCTTTTCGGCTGGATCAATGAAGATGCGGAGCGGGCCGTTTTCAATGCGGTCAGCACGCTGGACGTGTCGGGCTATCTGCGGACGCTGGCGGCACAGGCGGGCGATCTCATGCAGGGCACGGTCCTGGTGATCCTGTTCGTCAGCTTCCTGTTCGCCGAGCGGATCTGGTTTTCAACCAAGCTGGAAAACTTCTTCGGCGACACGGAACAGGCCGAGCGGGTGTCGCAGATCGTCGGATCGATCATCCACCGGGTGAACTACTACCTGCTGGTCAAGACGATCGTCAGCGCCGTGACCGGCCTAATGGTCTACGGGGTCGCCAGTTTCCTCGACCTTGATCTTGCCGGCGCCCTGGGTATCCTGACATTCGTTCTCAATTACATCCCCAATGTCGGATCGATCGTGGCGACGGTCCTGGTGGCGCTGGTGGCCTTTGTCCAACTTGGCGATCCCGGTCTCACGCTGATCGTGTTCCTGACCGTGGGAGCGATCCAGTTCGTCAACGGCAACCTGATAGACCCCATGTTGATGGGGCGGGCGCTGCGCTTGTCCTCTTTCGGCATCATCATCAGCCTGGCCTTCTGGGCCGCCGTCTGGGGTATTCCGGGGATGTTCCTGTCAGTGCCCATAATGGTGGCGATGATGATCGTGTGCAGCCATGTGCAAGCCCTTCGCCCGGTGGCCATTCTACTGTCGCGCGAGGGCCTGCCCGAGCCCGACAGCGAACTGCACAAGAAAGGAGTGCTGCACCAGCCGCCACCCGGGCAATAAGGTTCGGCATCACGTCAATCGTCGAGGTGCAGGTTTACCCGCCGGTTCTGACGCCCCTTCTTCTCGATCTTGCCGAGTCGCACGCGACCGATCTCTGACGTGCGGGCCACGTGGGTGCCGCCGCATGGTTGCAGATCGACCTGTTCATCGCCTTCGCCGATGCGGATCAGACGCACGCGGCCCGCCCCCATGGGCGGCTTGACCGACATGGTCTTTACCATCTCGGGGCGCGCCTCGAGCTCGGCATCGGTGATCCAGTCCTCGGCGACCGGCAGGTCGCGGTCTATGATCTCGTTCAACTGCGCTTCGATCCTGGCCTTGTCCCCGGGCGCGTCGGGCATGTTGAAATCAAGCCGCCCCTTTTCGGCACCGATGGAGCCGCCGGTGACCGGAAGCGGGATCACCACCGACAGAAGATGCAGCGCCGTATGCACCCGCATGTGGCGATAGCGCCGGTCCCAGTCCAGGACCTGCGTTACCTTTGTCCCGACCGGCGGCAGCGCGCCCGGCTCGGCTGGTACAAGCACAACCTGCCCCGCGGTTTCACCCTTTACCGTGGTTGCAATGGAAATCGTGTCGCCATGCCACTCGACGGTCCCGCTATCGCCCGGCTGGCCGCCACCGGTGGGGTAGAACACGCTCTGATCCACCACCAGACCACCTTCGGGTGTATGCGCCAGCACTCGGCCCGATGACCCCTTCAGGTAGCCATCTTCGTGGTAGAGCGGTGTCGTCGTCATGTCTCAGTCTCCTTTGAGAACCTCGGGATTGCGCAACCAGACGTCGCGCTGAGCGAACGGAATCTCGATGCCTTCCTCGGCGAAGCGGGCGGCAATCTGATGATTCATGTCGGAATGGACGTTCATGATCCAGTTCACGTCGCGCAGGATCGCCCGGATTTCGAATTCCAGAGAATCCGCGCCGAACCCCCGGAAGAGAACGTATGGCGCTGGGTTGAGCGCCACCATCGGATGTGCTTTTGCGACTTCGAGCAGGATTTCCTCGATCTTGCGTGTATCGCTGCCATAGGCGACACCAACCGGCACAATCACCCGGCCAACCGTGTTGCCACGGGTATAATTGGTAACGGTGCCACTGATAAGATCCGCATTGGGCACTATCACATCGGTGCGGTCGAACGTCTCGATCCGGGTCGAACGCACCGAGATCGATCGGACATTGCCGTGCTGGCCGCCCACCTCGATCCAGTCCCCCTCGGAGATCGGCCGCTCGATCAGCAGGATGATACCGCTGACAAAGTTCGACACGATGTTCTGCAAGCCGAAACCGATCCCGACCGAAAGCGCACCGGCGACGATGGCCAGTGATGACAGGTCGATACCCGCTGCCGTGATCGCGATCACGGCAGCCAGGAATATCCCCACATATCCCATGCCGGCGACGATGGCGTTCTGCCCGCCCTGGTCCAGCCGCGTCTTGGGCAGGACCGACCCGCGCAGCGCCCCCTGCACCATCCGCGTCAGCACGTAACCCATGACAAACACAAGCGCGAACGTCAGGAAATCGGTCGGCGAGACGCGGGTACCGCCGATTGAAAACCCTTCGCGGAACTGCGTCCATATCTCCTGAAGGGATGTGACCCGCGCGCCCCAGATGAGCGCGACGACGGGAAACGCCGCCAGCGTCAGCAAGAACCCGACGACCACCGGCAACAATGCCTCGCCGGCGCCCTCCTCGGTTTTCATCACCAGCGAGTAGAGATCGGTGACCAGTTGTTGCAGGATCAGGACCGTGCCGAACAGGCCCAGGGTCAGGATCGAAGGATAGATCAGGGCGTTGGCCGCCGCGTTGTAGCCGACCGCCGCCATCAGCGGCGCGGCGAAGGCAACCAGGATGCCCAAGCGCGAAAGCGCGGAAATGATGCGCAATCGATAGTTATGTTCGATGAGATGCTCGGAGGTGGCGGCATCTTCCTCGAACAGTTCCCCGATACTCAGCCTCAGACTGTGCGTGAGGCGATAAAGCAGCAGTGCGGACAGAATGATGATCGGAAACCCGGCCACGGCCTCGGATTCGGGGGTGAACTCGACGGCATCGCCGACCCGCGCAAGAACATCATGCACCACCAGAAGAACCGACAGCGCCGCGATATCGAACCGGATGCCGGCCCGGTAGCTCTCGCCGATATTGACAGGCGCCTGCTTGTCACCGTCGGGAAACAGCCTTCCGGCCAGCCACCACCCGATCAGCAGGGTCGCGCCCCACCGCGACAGCCCGTCAATGATGACCGTCCCCCGCAGACCGACAAGACCCGACGAGAAAAACGCCTCTTCCAGAGCCACGATCCCCAGCAATGGCAAAACCACCTGCCCCAGCGAGATCAGGAATTCCCACACTTCCCTACCGCGATGCAGCTTGCGGTAGGCATTCTCGCCCATGCGCTTGGCCCAGGCGCGCCCACGCAGCAGCAGGACGATCCCCACCAGCATCAGGAGCAATGTCTTTGGCAGTTCGGACTTGAACCTGTCACGCTGAACGCTGCTGCTCCACGCGGAGGTCACCTCACGAACGATAGCGCCCGAGGTGCCGGACAACTGCGCCAGCGTATCCGCCCAGTGCACCGGATTGAGCGGTGAGGGTCCGCGCGACAGCAACTCCCGCGACTGGCGCTCGCGGATGACCCTGTCGATCTCGGATATCAGCCCGTTGGCGCGCGCATGGGCCTCTTCCGCGGCGACCACCGGCGCGCGCAGCTTTTCAAGTTGCGCGTTCAGTTCCTTGCGCCGCTCCGCAATTTCAGCCGCTTCGCTCTCGCCCTCGCCCGGTGCCGGGCCAAGCGCATCGAGTTGCCGCTGAATCGTGGCGATGCGCGCCTTGTTGGTGTTCTGGGCTTCGAGGAACACCTCGCGCCAATCCGCGATCTGGGCGCGCAACGTTTCGAACGCGGCATTCGATGCGCGGCCGGACAGTATCGCCTCTTCGGCGCGGCTTGCCGTGGCCGACCACTGATCGTAGTCGGGGCCCTGCGATGCGTCCAGGGCGCCGCTCTCCGGCGGCGGTGGCGATGCATCCTGAGCCGACCCGGTCGCCGGTGCCAGCAGGACCAGCAACAGCCCGACAAGCGCCGGAATGTGCCGCAGGGAAAGCACCACGGCAGGTTTCATCACACGTCCTCGAACACTGTGGGCAGGTCCGGCGCGTCCCGTTCCAACCAATCAGGCACAGGCAACGCCTTCTCCCGCAGAAAGTCGGGGTTGAACAGCTTGGACTGGTAGCGCGTGCCGTAGTCGCACAGGATCGTGACGATGGTGTGCCCCGGTCCCATTTCCTGTGCCAGGCGGATGGCCCCGGCCACGTTGACCCCGGTCGATCCGCCCATGCACAGCCCCTCCTGGGCCAGCAGGTCAAACACGATCGGCAGAGCCTCTTCGTCAGGGATCTGATAGGCGAAATCGGGCGCGAACCCTTCCAGGTTGGCGGTGACACGCCCCTGCCCGATACCTTCGGTGATCGAGCTGCCCTCGGACTTGAACTCGCCGGTGGTGTAATAGCTATAGAGCGCCGCGCCCATCGGATCTGCCAGGCCGATCTTTACACCCTTGTGCTGCAACGCTTCGGCCACACCTGCCAAGGTGCCGCCCGAGCCGACCGCGCAGATGAACCCGTCGACGCGGCCGCCGGTCTGATCCCATATCTCGGGGCCTGTGGTCTGGACATGGGCGCGGCGGTTGGCCACGTTATCGAACTGGTTGGCCCAGATCGCGCCATTGGGCTCGGTCGCGGCCAGTTTCTCGGCCAGCCGTCCGGAATAGCGCACATAGTTGTTGGGATTCTTGTAAGGCGCGGCGGGCACTTCGACCAGTTCGGCACCGGCAAGGCGGATCATGTCCTTCTTTTCCTGACTTTGCGTTTCCGGGATCACGATCACGGTGCGGAACCCCATGGAAGAGCCGACCAGCGCCAGCCCGATGCCGGTGTTGCCTGCGGTTCCCTCGACGATGGTTCCGCCCTGGCGCAACTCGCCGCGCTCGACCGCGTCACGAATGATGTACAGCGCTGCGCGATCCTTGACGGACTGACCGGGATTGAGAAACTCGGCCTTGCCCAGGATCTCGCAGCCCGTCGCCACGCTTGCCTTGTTGAGCCGGATGAGCGGTGTATTCCCTATGGCCTCGGCCAGATTGCCAGCGATGCGCATTTCGCGTCCCCCAATATTGTCCTTGCTCAGGTTTAGGGGTCGTGCGGGACGAACTCAAGACGCTGCGCGCAGACGGTCACGATGTCTGGCCAACCAATGCGCGCACAACACCAGCGGTGCGACGTTCAATTCACCGTCACCGGCCATCTCGAGGAAACGAGGCGCTGGCAGGATGTGGATGCGAATGTCCTCCGCTTCGCTATCCAGGCCACCCTGCCCGCCGGTCAACCCGCCCAAATCCGTAAGCGCCAGAAAGATGTGGTAGAATTCCGAGGACGTGCCCGGCGTCGGATAGCCCCGGCTGATAACTTCCAGGGAATCCAGGTACAGCCCCGCCTCCTCTTGTGCCTCGCGTCGGGCGGCCTGTTCGGGAGTTTCGCCCGCATCGACCCGTCCGGCGATCGGTTCAAGGGTCCAAGGGGCGCAATCGCCCCGGGCATAGGGCCCGACGCGAAACTGCTCGATCACGAGCACCCGGTCGCGCACCGGGTCATATGGCAATACCAGCGCCGCGTCGGTTGGAACGAACACGGCACGCTTGAGGTGCGGGCTCTGCCCTCCGTCGAAATGCCGGTATGACAGGTGATATTCCTCTACGGTAAAGAAATCCGCATAGGGACGCTTCAGCGCATCGAGGCGCACATCCGCGCGGCGCATCCCGCTGAACGAGGCGCGCGGACTGCCCGCCTGGGCCGCCACGAAGCTTGATGCGCGCGCCTGTATCATCGGGTACATGGCAGCCACCTGCCGGGCACTGCGATGTCCGTGGTAGCCCATGACCTCGGCCGCCGCATGGGTGTTGATCACGCCCCAGCGCGCGACCCAGGCATCCAGATCAAAGGGCGGACCCGGCTGCCACTGCCCCCGGGGAGCGAACCACGCGCGCGCTTCGCAAGGGCCGGTTTCGCAAATCACCGTCACGGGGGACAATCGGTATCCGAACCCTTCTTCGTAGAAGGACAATCGCGCGACGTCCTGCTCGCCCAGCCCTGACAGGATCAGCCCCTCGGCCTGCTGCCCCGGCGCGGCGCGCAATAACGGAAACGCCTGCCCCCGTGCCCAAACGGTTTCGAAATCGGGCAGGTAGGCCGATGCCATCTCCGCCGCTTCCACGGTCCGGCCCAGGACGACTTCCAGCAGCGGTCGGTGCCGAAGCGTCCCGAACACGAAAATCATCATCAGCGCCACCACCGGTTGGCCAGTTCCGCGGCCACCCCCGACACGATACCCCCCGTCAGCAGTGTCGCCACGATATGCGGCGTCAGAAGCAACTGCGCATGGTCGATGGCTATCCGCAGCATGTCCTCGAGCGCCTCGACCGGCCCGCCATAGCGACCGCGCAGCGATATGCGCAGCATCTCGTATCCGGCCTGGATGAAGATCGCCCAGAACACCAGCGCGGCCATTCCCGTCAGCCCGGTACCGACCGACACGCCGATCCCGTGACCCACTCGCCACCCGACGATCAGCCAGCCGCAAAGCACGCCCAGCACGGCGTTGACCCAGGTAAAATAGCCGAAATCGGTCCCATCGGGTAACAATGGCTTGACCATTTCGGATACTGCAACCGCCAGCGCGGCCAGCAAAAGGGCGGCGACAAGGCGGGCGGCGGTCGGCATCAATCGGGCCTTGCGATGGTGATCTGCGTTACATCGCAGTTTCCGCTGTGAAACGTCGCTGCGCAAGAGGTCAGGTAAAAATTCCACATTCGCCGGAAACGATCGTCGAAATCCATGCGCGCGATCCGCTCCCATTGGTCGTTGAACGTATCGTGCCAGCGCCTTAGCGTCTGGCTGTAGCTTTCACCGAATTCTACCGAGTGGCAAAAACTCAGCCCGGCATTCTCGACCTGCTGCATCAGTGCCGAACGGGACGGCAGCATGCCGCCGGGAAAGATGTACTTCTGGATGAAATCGACGCCCTTCCGGTAGGTTTCCCACCGCTTGTCCTGTACCGTGATGATCTGCAACGTGGCGCGTGCACCGGGGTGCAGCCGGTCGCGAAGGTTCTCGAAAAAGGTCGGCCAGTACTTCTCGCCCACTGCCTCGAACATCTCGATGCTGGCGATACCGTCGTAGCAGCCGTTTTCGTCGCGGTAGTCCTGCAATTTGATCGTTACCTGCTCCGACAGGCCGGCCCGCGCGATCCGGGCCACCGCGTAATCGTATTGCTCGCGACTGATGGTCAGGCCGGTGATCTTCAGCCCCCGTTCGCGCGCCGCGTATTCCGCAAATCCTCCCCAACCACAGCCGATCTCAAGAACATGATCGCCCGGTTTCGCGCCCATCTGGTCGATCATGGAAGCGTATTTCGCCTCTTGCGCGCGTTCCATGCTTTCCTGTCCTGTCTCGAACAGCGCGCTGGAATAGGTCATCGTGTCATCCAGCCACAGCTTGTAGAAATCGTTGCCCAGGTCGTAGTGGTAGCTGATGTTGCGACGCGCCTGCCGTTTGTTGTTTGACCGCAGCCAATGGCGCAGTCGCTCGAACGCGCGCACAAGCCCTTGGCCGGGAAATCCGTCATAGATGTCATCGTTGTCGGCATGGACCAGGTCCATGAACGCCTGCAGGTCAGGGGTGCTCCACCAGCCATCCATGTAAGCTTCGCAAAATCCCAGATCCCCCTCCCGCACCAGGCGGGCGAAGATATCAGGATTGTGGACATGTACCTCGGCCACGGGACCGGGCTTGCGCCCCTCCGCCCTGAACGTACGCCCATCGGGCAGCACGAAGTCCAACCGTCCGTTTTCCATGCTGTCCGCCATGGCGAAAACTGTCGAGAAATAGCGTGGCAACCCCTTTTGCTGCCGTGTCGTGGTGAGGATCATCCGCAAGCTCCTTCGGCAATCAAAGAGGAAGCTAACCCAGAACAGGCAGCAATGGCAAATTCACAGTTTGTCCGGTCGCGCATCAGAAGGTGCAGTCCTCGTAGGCGGCCAACGCGCGCCGGCGCCCCTCGTCGGGCGAGACGATCGGCGCGGGATAATCGGCATCAGGCGACAAGCCCCAGGACCGGGGCACCGCGTCGAAATAGGCCAGCGCGGTGTCGGGCGGATTAGCCTGTCCTTCTGCCACCCATTGGCGGACATAGCGGCGGTCAGGATCGAAGCGATCCAGTTGGGTTGCAGGGTTGAACACCCGAAAATAGGGGGCCGCATCGGGCCCCGAACCGGCCGCCCATTGCCATCCCATCGCGTTCGAGGCCGGATCCCAGTCGACAAGACAATCGTCGAACCATGCCTGGCCAATGCGCCAATGCGTCATCAGGTGTTTGGTCAGGTAAGAGGCCACGATCATCCGACCGCGGTTGTGCATGCGCCCCGTGACATACATCTCGCGCATGGCGGCATCGATCAACGGCAAGCCGGTTCGTCCCTGTTTCCATGCCAGCACATGCGGGTTACGCGCATCGCAAGACCAGGGGAACTCGTCCCACCCGCTGTGCCAGTTCCGGGTCAGGATACGCGGCGTGTGATACAGCAGATGATAGGCGAACTCGCGCCAGACCAGTTCGCGCATGAACGCCTCGGCACC
>JAABTI010000233.1 GCA_011389955.1 Paracoccaceae bacterium
GGTCATCACGGTGATCGGCTTCTTGGGTTTATCGGTTAGCCTGGCCAATGCTGTTTCCGTTGCGTTGCGAACCCTTGGCGATGGCACGACGCTGGTATTGCTGGGAGGTGGCGCGACGATTGCCATCGCAATGGCAGTGACCTGGCACATCCAGCAGCGCCGCGCCGTCCAGAGGGCAATCGGCGAAATGGAACAGGATTACACGGATGAAGCGATGGCCCGGGACCGTGCAATACTCCAGTTCGGGTCGGGGCGGCTCCTGATCGCGGTGGTGGTCTTGCTGGTCCTTTACGGCGCGGCGTTGGCCCTGCTTCTGGATGTTCCGCCGGGCCTGTCGTGATATCCGGCGCGCGCACAACCCGGGTGACAAGGCTGCTTGCGTCATGGCGTGGCATTATCGCGCTGACGATTCTGGCGGAATTGGTCTTTCTCCGCGAGGTTTCCGAGGGGCATTTCCTGCTGTTGCTGCGCGGTGGAGAGGCGGTGCTGCCGCTTTGGTACCTGCATACCTTCACCAAGGTGACGCTGCTGGGCGCGGCGGCGTTGCTTTTCGCCGCGATGGTCGAACGCCGGGCGGGCGGGCCAGCCCTGTTGTCGCGACAGGCACGCTGGCCGATTCTGGCGCTGCACGCGGTGTCCCTGATCGGGCTTGTCAGTCTGATAACGACATTACCAAGGGGGTTTAACGACCGTCTGCTGGAGGAGGTCACGCTATGGCGTTACGCGGCGACGTCGGGGGTGTTCCTGACCTGGCAGACAAGCGCGCTGGCGCTCGTCGCGCCGCGCGCATTACAATCGGATGTCCGTTGGCGCGCAGCGGTATTCGCCTTGTGCGGAATTGCAACCGCGCTGATCCTGTCCTCGGAAAAGAATCTTGCGATGGATCTGGTGCGTGGCCTTATCGAGGACAGCACCCTGTCTCTGGCGCTGTCATTCTACGCACTGATAGGCAATGCGGAACCACTTCTGGGCTTTCGTGACGGCACGCCACTCCTTTCGGCAGGGAATTTCGCGATTCTGATCAGCCCGGTTTGTGCCGGATATCAGGGATTGCTGTCCGCAGGGGTTGTCATGACCGGGCTGATCGCTCTCGAATGGCCGTTGTTGCGAAGTGGACGGGCGTTGGTTCTTGGTGTGTTAGCCGTGGCCGGTGTGTTCACGCTCAATGCGCTGCGCATCGCGCTGCTGTTCCATATCGGCGTGGCGCATTCGCGCGAGCTGGCTCTTGACGGGTTCCATTCCTATTTCGGCACGCTGTCGCTGCTGGCGGTGGTGGCGCTGGCGATGCTGGCGATGCAACATCGCTTTTTCCGTCGCAAACTTGTTCCCGAAACTGGGACACCCGCCACGGCGATCCCGGTGGCCGCCAACGAGCGCGAGGCGGGGCTGAAGATCCTGCCGCTGGCGATCTATCTTGGTATCGGCATGGTGGTAGGGCTGTTCACCGCAGGGTTCAACTGGTGGTATCCGCTGACGGCACTGGCTGGTTTGGGGCTGCTGGCACTATGGCGCCGGCGCATCGCGGCGGAATTCGCCGATGGGACGCGCCTGTCGGGGTTCGCTATGGGGTTTGCCGTCTACGTCTTGTGGCTGGCGCTGGTGCCAACCGATGGCCGCGTGGATGCCGAAATTGCCTCGGCGCTGACCTCGGCGCCCCCATCGCTGGCCGCGGGGTGGATCATGCTGCGGCTGTTCGGGTTCAGCATCGTCGTGCCGGTGCTCGAGGAACTGGCGTTTCGCGGGGGAGTGCAGCGTCTCCTTGGCGAGTGGCTGACGCCGCTGGCCGGGCGTGATGTGGGGGCGGCGGGGGCCTTGGCAGTGTCGTCCGTGGCCTTCGGGGCGATGCATGCCGACTTGCTGGCAGGGACGTTGGCGGGTCTCGGGTTCGGGGTGCTGGTACTGCGCACCGGCCGCGTGGGTGATGCGATTGTTGCACATGCGGTGACCAACTTCTTGCTGGCAATGACCGCAATGGCAACGGGTCACTGGTCGCTTTGGTAGATGGGCCGGCGCGGCGCGTTTCCTTGCTCGTCGCATGAGCCGGAAGTGGGGCATTGCGCGTTGTGGTTGTTTGCATGGACCGGGTCCCTCGCGCGTGGGCGCTATTTCCGCGGCGCAACGAGCCCCATGCGCGCGGCATGCCACGCGGCTTCGGCACGCGAAGATATGCCAAGCTTGCGATAGATGGTCTTGATATAGCCGGCCACCGTGCTCTCGGCGATCTTCATATCAGCGGCCACTTCGGCATTGCGCAGGCCCCGACCGATCATCGCAAGCACCTGGGTTTCGCGACTGGTCAGTTCGTCCTCGGCATCGGCGGCCGGGCCAGTATAGCGGAAATGTTCCATGATGCGCCGGGCGATGGAAGGCGTGAGCGCTGGAATCCCTTGGGCCAGCTGGCGCAGTTGCCGAGCGAGCAGATCCTCGGGCTGCTCCTTGAGCAGATAGCCGTCCGCGCCAGCCGAGAGCGCGGCGACGATATGCGCATCGTCGCCCATCACGGTTGTCACCACGCAGACCGTCTCGGGCCGGACGAGACGCAAATTGCGCAGCACCTCCAGACCGGAGCCGTCCGGTAACCCCAGGTCGATCATGGCCATGTCGAAATCAACGCTCGCCACCCGGGCGATCCCGGTGCGCATACTGGCTGCTTCCTCGACCACGCAGCCGGGGAAGGCCTCCGCTGCGATTTCGCTCAGCCAGCGACGGGTCTCGGCGATGTCTTCAACGATCAGTATGCTCTTCATCGATCTGTCCTTGAAGTGTCGAGCGGGAACCGCGCGCAAAGCACGGTACCCTCCTTGGACGGCGTGATTTCGAAGGTGCCATTGAGCCCCTCGACCCGGGTGCGCATATTGCTGATCCCGTTGCCCTCCTGCGAGCCGGCCAGATCGTACCCCTCGCCATCATCCGCGATGCGCAGGGTCACCCTTTCCGCTCGCAGCGCGATTTCGATGCGCACCCGCCCGGCCCTTGCATGGCGGATGACATTGCTGACCGCCTCGCGGATAACCGAGCGCAGGGCGTGCATGTCGACGGCCGCCAGAGGCAGCTCGGCCGTGCCGGTGGCGCGCCAGTCGAGTTCGATCCCCGCCCCGCCAAGACGTTCTGCGGTCTCCGATCGCAGATCGGCCAGCGTTTCGGAGAGCGACAGGTCGGGGCGGGCGGCATCGTTGACAATATCGCGCAGGTCGGACAGCGATTCACGCACCATGGCATCCTTGCGTGCAATGCTGCGGCTGTGCAGCGCGCTGAGGAGTTGAGCGCCGATATTGTCATGCATGTCGCGCGAGATTCGAGCGCGTTCCTCCGCCACGCCCCGTTCATAGGCTCGGCGGCTTTCGATGGCGTGGCCCAGCATTGCCAGCAACTCTTCGACCAGCGCCAGGTCGCGCGGACCGAACAGGCGTCGCCCCCGCTGCGCATAGTCAAGCTTTAGGGGCGGCATTCCGCCGTCGCCCGGCGCAATGAGCGACAGCCCGTCATCACCGATCCCGGGCGCGGCGTCCGGGGTGGCCGGCTCCATGTGCAGCGGATCGAACAGGTCGGTTAGCACCTCGCGCCAGCGCGCCTGCTGGCTTCGGCCCGGAGGCGTCAGCGCGATATCGACGATCTGTGCAAACAGCCGTTCGCGGTTGGGCATGTGCCCCGCGAAAAAGCGCCGCCACAGAACATCGCGAAACGGCAGGTAGACAAGCGCGACCAGGACGAAAGATACCGAAAAGGCGGGGACCTGCTCGACCGACATGACCAGCACCAAAGCCGCGTCCAGCAGCACGATCAGCAAGATCCCGGCCATGTAGTAGAGGATGCGGAAGGCCCATTCATCGAGATTGAACAGACGGTAACGCAAAACGCCAAGAGCCACGCCGAGATAGATTATCAAGAAGAACAGGAAGGCATAACCCTGCGACAACGCTGTCGCGGCGCCGAACAGTTGCGGTACGATAATGGTCAACACAAAGCCGCCCGCGCCGACGAGGACGGAAAGCCCCAACGATCTGAGCGTCGCCCGGCTGCGCGGGTCGCCTCGCGTCGCCCGGTATTGCGCTGTCACCAGAATGGCAATCGCGCTCATCATCAGCACGATGGGAAGATAGCGACTGAACGGCGGACCCGGGGGGAGGCGGAAGATATCCGCCAGCACCAAGGCGCCGATAACGACGAGCGCGACAAGCAGCATCCGGCCGCGCACGATGTCGCGGGGGTAGCACATGAAAAGCCCGATCATGCCCGCGCCAAAGATCATCGTGCCAGCGAAGTTGAGGTTGGACAGCAATATGAACAGCCCACCGTCCAGCGCGAGCTCGCGCGTGCTGTAGACCGAAGCGCACAGCGCGGACATGAATAGCCCCGCCCCTGCCAGGCCGAAGAACCAGGAGGGGCGTTCCTGCCGCCTCAGGCTGACGACCCAGGCGCCGACGAGAAACCCGGTGACGCCGACGAAGAGCTGCACCCAGAAGGCCAGCGGCAGATCAGCGGGCGCGCGCCGGGGAGAAACATTCAGCAAGGCTCCGTGATAGGTTTCGCCGGGCGCGACAAGGTCGGTATAAACCGCCGTCCCGGACAACAGCGCATGCAGGCGGGACTGCCGGGCGAAGAATTGTTCCATTTCCGCGAAGGTCTCCAGGGTGTCCGGCTCGTCCACGATGTCTGAGGCGACGAGTTCGATTCCGTCCGCTTCGGGATCGGCGGCGAGCGCGACAAGCCGGGTGCCCGGCGGGATCGACCCGTTCGGCCCGTATGGTTTGGCCGAGACGATGACGACGCCGCCATCGTCGGACGCCGCCAGGTTCAAACCCACCCAAGGCTGCCCGAGGGCAAGGCCGAGCATGACCACTACCCCGACAGCCGCGATCAGAAGCGCAGCAACGAGCATCAGCACAGGGGTCATGCGCGTGGTCAAAAGCGGCGCTCCGATCGGTCGCACAAGGGGCTTTTAGTATCACCAACTGTACCGCCTTTTGATGCCCATGCATCCCCCCTGTTCGGGGGATATGACGGCGCTGAGGCTCCGGCCATGATCCGTCAGGAACATACCAACAGGGAGACGAATCATGATGGGTCTTGAAACAGTATCGCGCGTGCTGGCCACCGGGGCGGTCGCGGCGCTGGCGGCTTGTTCAGGTGATCTTCTCACCGGCGGGCCGCTGATCCGACCCGGCGAGCCGACAGGCGTGATCAACGTCATCAACCAGACCTCGATCAACGTTCCGTCGGTCCTGATCTCCGACTGCGACGTGGGGAGCTACGGTCTCGATCGGCTCCCCGAGGGCGTGTGGCTGGACCCCGGCGAAAGCTATGGCTTCACGGTCTCGGCCGGCTGCTGGGACGTGGCCGTCGGCAACGGCTACCGCGAGGTGCGCCAGCGCATGCAGGTGCGCCCCGGCGGCGGCGTCAATTTCCACGTCACCGAAGAAAGCGACTGAGGCCACGACCGGGAGGAAAACCATGCGCATCGCGACCTTCGTAACCGCCGCCCTCTTCGGGGCCGTCACGCCTGTCGCCACGCTTGCCCAGGGCGGCGGGTGGAAATGGACCTCCAGCCCCCAGGAGTCGCCCAATGGCGGGCATTGCTGGATGGGGATCGGCCACCAGGGGCGCAAGATCAGTGTTCATGCCACGTCGGGATCGGGCAATTTCATGGGGCTGGACTCGCCCGCCCTGGGCGCCATGGCGGCGCAGGAAAACGGGACCATCACCTTTGCCGGCGGCACCCCCGCCCACAAACAGTTCACGGTTGTCTGGCAAAAAGGCAGCACCAAGCCGACGACCTATATCGCCTCGGGCATCGACGGGGATGGCGTGGTCGCGGTGCTGCAGGGGTTCATCTTTGCCGAAACCATGTCCGAAGGCATGTCGGTCGCGGTGGGGTCGAGCGGCGACTTGCACTTCCCGGTCACTGGGGCGCGCCAGGCCGCCGAGGGTTTCGCCGGATGCATGGACAAGCTTTGACGCCCGGCGGGGCAAGTGGAAGGAGACCACGCATGCACAAGAAGATGCTGCTTGCCCTCGGCCTGGCCTTCTGGGCCGCGACGGGCCCCGCCGCCCGTGCTGCCGACGTCGCCTGGGTGGCCTCCGCCGCCCCGGTCACGCAGGACCAGGGCACCCCCCATTGCCACATGACCGGCGGCGACGGGGTGCGCATGATTTCGTTCATCGCGCAACCCGGCAAGCAGTTCATCGGGGTTTATGCCCCGGCCCTCGAGAACCGGGAAATGGACCTGCAAACGACCCTGCGCTTTGCCGGGGGCACTACCTACCAGTTGAAATGGCTGGGCGCCAACGGCAGCTACATCGCGCAGCTTTCGCGCGCCGGGCTGAGCACGCTGCTGGACGCGGTCATGCTGTGGGACGACGAGATGCACCTTGAGGCGTCCGGGGGCACCACCGTGCGCTTCGCGCTGGACGGTGCCGCCGATACCGCGCGGGCCATGTTCGATTGCCGCAAGAAGCTGCCCGAGGGATGAGCGGGGCACGGGCACCGGCGCCTTGGTCATGCGCAACGCGACCGCTGGCCAGCGCGCTGGCCGCGTATGCCCTGCTGCTGCCCATTTCCGGCCCGGCCCTTGCCGACGGCGCATTGACGGCATGGCGCGCGGCGGGCGCGCGGCCCGTGCTCTCGGCGATGCTGGAGGACGGGGAAATCGACGCCACCGAACGCGGGATAGCGCGCAGCCTTAGGGGCGCAATCGGCAAGGCGCGGGTTGTCATGTTACCCGGCCGCGGCAGCCTGGCCATCACCCCGCGCCCACAGGACGGTGACCTTCTGACTACCATCGCGAGCGGCAGGATCGACCTGCACCACCTCTGGGACAAGGACTTGCGCGTGTTCGTTCAACTGGCCATGCTTTCGGAGGTCAGCCACCGACGCCTGCGGCGCTACGCAGCCTCGCGGTTCTACGAGTTTCCGGCACAGGCGAACCGGCTGGGCTGGACGCTGCGCCAGCGGCTGGAGGACTGGTATACCCACGAAAGCTTCCTTGGCACCACGCGCGCGTTCATGACGGATGTGGAAGAGGCCGCACTGGCGCGCCTCTCGCACGAGGCCATGCAGATGGTGGCCGCGCTCGGGCAAACCGACATCCAGCCGGAAAGCTACGACTGGCTGCGTTGCGCGCATGACCCGGGTGCCCAATGCTGACGCGGCCTTGGCCGCCCCCCTGTTCAGGGGGTAGCGCCGCCTGACCATTCCAGCAAACTGGTCCGGGTCAAACGACTGCGAAGACGCCGAGGAGACACGCGACATGACTTCAATCCGAAAATGCACCATCCATGCCCTTGCGCTTGGCGTGGTCCTTTCGGCCGGCATCGCGACATCGGCCGACGGGGCCGGCCCGTTGAATGCAAAGGGCGAGCTTGCCTCTGCGCAAGAAAGCTGGCGCAACGCGATACCAGGCAGCAACCCCATGAGTGGCGAAGAGGCCGCCGCCGCGTTCGCCCTCTTTGGCGGTTGCGTGAACCACGAATATGTCCCGCGCGACAAGATCGACATGGCCGCTTTCGCACGTGACATGGCTGCAGGCGGCAATAGCCCGAGCGACTTCAGGGAAGGTGGAAAGTATCGCGAACGGCTTCTGGAGCACATCAATCGCTTTGAAGCCCTCGTCCGTAGGACCGATGCTTTGTTCATGGTGCTCATGTGCGACTACAACCCATACATAATAGGATGACGAAACGACATTCCGGCGACGCCCGCCCCTCCCCGTTCAGGAGATATCCGGCAGGCTTTGCGTCAGCATCGTCGGGATGCAAGCATATCGAGGTGCAACGATGATGACCGTCGGAATTCTTGTCACAACCATTTTGGCGGCCGGCATGGCGGCCGCTCCGGCCCTTGCGGCCGGGCCGGTGAACGACGCGGGCGTGCTGGCGCCCAGCCGCGATGCGTGGTCCGATGCCCGCGCGGGGCACAACCCGCTGAGCACGGACGAGGCCGCCGCCGCGATGGCCTTCTTCCTGCGGTGCCGGGATGTGGGCAACCTTGGCGCGTTCGACGCGGACTCCTTCATCACCGATGTCATCGCGGGCGACAACCCCGCCAATGGCTTTGTCGAGGGCGGCCCGCATTGGGACAGGGTCGTGGCCTGGTACGAGGATTTCCGGGGCTACGCCGACATGGGCGTGACCGTCATGTGCTTCGTCAACCCGTATCGCAAGGACTGAGCCCCCGGCCACCGGCCAACCCCACTGGAGACCCCGCGCATGCCCCACGACCCGGCCAATACCGCCCCGACACCGCCCCGGCAGGGCTGGCCGCGGTTTGCGGGGATCGTCGCGCTTTATGCCGTGCTTGGGCCGTTGCTGGGCGCGGTGGGTGTGGTGGTGCTGTTCGTGGCGCTGTCGGTGGTCACCGAGGTCGCGCAGGGCCGGTTCGAGGCGATAGGCCCGCTGCTGGGGCGGGGGGTGCTGCTGACGCTGGTGGCCGGGTTGCCGATCGCCTACAGCTTCGGGGCGGTGTCGAGCGTCGCGGTGGGGTTGATCGTCGCCTTGCGCGACCGGCACGGCGGCGGCATTTCATGGCGCGCGGCTCTGGGTGGCGCGGTGGGATTGTGGGCCTTCGTGGCGGTGCTGGCGGTGCTGGTTGTCCCGCCCGACGGGTTCCTAATGTGGCTTGTCGGGCTTTTCGCGGCGCATGTCGTGGCCGCCGCGCTGTGCACCTGGCTTGCGCGGCGCGTTTTCGGCAGCCATCCGCGATTCCGGGGCGGGGCGTGACGGC
>JAABTI010000082.1 GCA_011389955.1 Paracoccaceae bacterium
CGACGCGTCGCCCCGGCGTTCCGTCACGCGCCGGGTCAGTGTCGTCCGGGGCGCCTCCAGCCAGAGCCCGGAACACCGCACGCCCATCTGCCGGGCCAGTGCGGCTGCCGAGTCCCGCTCCTGAGGTGAGAGGAAGGTGGCATCGAGCAGCACGGACTGACCTGCGCCAAGGATCGTCTCGGAGCGCACCAGAAGGCGGTCGTAAACGGCGCGCCCGGCCTCTTCGGTATAGGCGTCATCAGGCAGGGATTCCTGCGGATCAACCCCGAACAGCGCCTTGCGCTCCAGGTCGCTGCGCAGATGCACCGCGCCGGGCGCCCGGCCGACCATGGGCGCCAGACGCCGGGCCAGGGTCGACTTGCCCGTGCCCGACAGCCCGCCGACGCTCGCCAGACGCGGTGGCGCCCCCTCCAGCACGTCGAGGGCGTAATCGAGATAGGCGCGGCCATTCGCATCGGCGGCTTGCTCATCATGCGCCGCCTCGCCGGTCTGCACCTCCACCATCGCCCGGATGCCCGCCCTCAGCGCCATGAACAGCGGCAGCGCGGCCAACCCCGCATCTTCCGCGCCCTGCTGGTCGAAAAGCCACGCGTTCAACACGATGTTGGCGGCCCGGTCCCCCTGCCGATGCTGCAAGTCCATCACCAGGAAGGCGAGATCATAAAGGATGTCGCAGGTTCCGAGCGTCTCGTCGAATTCCAGTGCGTCGAACGGGACTGGCCGCCCATCGATCAGCACCAGGTTGCGCAGATGCAGATCGCCATGACAGCGCCGGACCCGGCCTTCGCTGCTGCGCCGGGACAGAAGCGGCCCCACCGAGTCCAGTTCGGCGTGCCCGCGCTCCGAGAAACGCGTCACGCGGTCTGCCCCGAGCCTGTCGCGCATCCCGTCAAAGGCTCTGTCCAGTTCCGACACGATCGCACCGATCAGTTCGGCCCCGTCGCCGTCCCGCTTGGGTGCCTTTGCGTGATAGCGGCTCACGACGTGGCCCAGTTCCTCCGCCAGGTCGTCGGTGAAGTCGCCCCGCGCGGCCACCTCCGACAGTTCCGCGCCTTCGGGGAACCTGTGCATGCGCAGCACCCATTCCACCGGCGTGCCCTCCCCGTCGATGGCCAGCCCGTCACCCTCGCGGGTCACCGGCACCACATCGCGGTAGACCTCCGGCGCGGCGGGTTGGTTGAGATCCAGCTCCCGCCGAAGCATCCGCTCGCGCGCATCCAGTGTGGAGAAGTCCATGTAGTCATATGCCACCGCGCGCTTGATCTTCAGCGCCTCATCCCCGGCCAAAAAGACATGCGCGCCATGCGTCTCCACATGATCCACCTCTGCGGCGTCATGATGTGTCGCCGGATCGGCCAGGAACCGTATGACCTCGTCCTGCTCGTCAGGCATGTCTCGTCCTCTCTTTCAGTGCTTTCAAGATGGCTCTCGTTCTCCTTCATCCGCCGTCGGACGCGTGGGGCGTGATGCAGTTGAACGCCACAGAGATGGCCGGGTAACCGAATTTTGTAATAACTAATTGATAGTTAATGAAACTAGCACACCGAGTCTTCGTAGTGTCAAGCGATAGATCGCCGCGCCCCTGTTCATCCCCCCGGGGAATCATTTCTTGCAGATCGCGAACAACTCTGCCCGGCAAGCCACGCCGAGTTTGGCATAGGCGCGTTTGCGATAGGTGACCACGGTGGACACCGCGACGCCGAGGTCCGCGGCGATCATCTCCGCCTTGCGTCCTGAGAAAATGCCAAGACACACCGCGCGTTCGCGCTCGCTAAGCACGGCCAGTGGCGGTGGTGTGAGGCTTTCCGATATCCGCTCGAAATGCATGAGCGCCAGCCGCCCCGAGAGACGGGCGAGATCGGGATCGCACTGCACGAGGCCGTCGCCGCCCTGGTAAAGGTTCACGAACATGCGCAGTTTCTTGCCCGCGCACAGCAGGGATGTCTTGGCGCGCAAACCGGGGACATCGAAAAAGATGCGGCGGTATTCGCGGCTCATCCGAGCCTCTATCTCATCGAGACGCCGCAGCCACACCGTGCCGGGCGACGTCTCCAACAGGTCGGGCAGCAGCGGATCGTGCCGAAACCAGCCATTCAGGTAAGTCCTGGCGAGTTGCCCCGCCAATGCGTCACGGCGAAAGTGACGCGACAGCAGGCAACGCGCATGGTCGCCTTCGATCGTGAATACCATGATCTGATCGATACCAAGGGTTTCGACCAGTTCCGCAAAGGCCGGGGCAAAGGCCTCGGTCCCGAGGCTTGCAAGACAGGCATCGATATGGTGCGCGCAGGAATCCATGCCTCTGCCTACCATGTCCCCCATGAAAGAGGACAGACATGATGCCGCCGCGCCGATAGGGTGCTGCCCTGACCTGACAGGAGAGGCCAAGCAGATGAGACCCGCAGGGCGCAGCGACACGGACTCGCTTTACTTCGACTACCCGCATTTCGATCCACCCGCTGAACGCGACGCATTGTCCGACCCCGTGCCGGTCGCCATCGTCGGGGCGGGGCCGGTGGGCATGACGGCGGCGCTGGCGCTGGCGCATGAGGGCGTGCGCTCGGTCCTGTTGGACGCCAAGGACACCTTCAACGACGGCAGCCGTGCGATCTGCATTTCCCGTTCAAGCTATCAGATACTCGAACGTCTCGGCGTGCTTGCCCCATTTCTTGAAAAGTCACTGCCCTGGACCACGGGCCGCAGCTTCTATCGTGGACAACAAATCCTCGAATTCGAGATGCCCGACGGCTTGAGCGAGAAATTCCGCCCGATGTACAACATCGAGCAGCAGTATATCGAGCAATTCCTCTGGCAGGCGATCGATCGGGAACCGCTGATCGATGCCCGCTGGCAAAGCCGTGTCACCGGCGTCGAGGATACAGATGACGGGGTCATGCTGACGGTCGAGGATCTCCTGGACCGCTACCACATGAAAGCCGACTGGCTGTTGGCCGCCGACGGGGCGCGCAGCACGATCCGCGGGCTGCGCGGGCTGAGGTTGAAGGGGGAAAACCATGAAGGTCGCTACGTCATCGCCGATGTGCAGATGAACCATGACTATCCCACCATCCGCCGCGCCCTTTTCGACCCGGATTGTCGGCGGGGCGGCACGGTCCTCGTGCATCGCCAGCCTGACAATATCTGGCGCATCGACTATCAACTCCGCGATGGCGAGGATGCGTCGGACGCGATCCGCGAGGAGGCCGTGCGCGCCTCGGTCGCTTCGGTGCTGGACGAGATCGGCCATTCCGGCGACTGGGACCTGGAATGGTGGAGCGTTTACTCCGCCAACACGCTCGCGCTCGACGACTACCGCGATGGTCGGATCTTCTTCATTGGCGACAGTGCGCATATCGTTCCCATATTCGGGGTGCGCGGGCTGAATAACGGGCTCGCCGATGCCAGCAACATCGCCTGGAAACTGGCTTGGGTGATGCAGGGCAGGGCGAACGCGGCGCTGCTCGACAGCTACACGCCGGAACGGCGCGGCGCGACGCTTGATGTGTTCGCCAATGCTTCCAAGTCCGCGCGCTTCATGGCGCCACCGACCGCCGGCTGGCAACTCATGCGCGATGCCGCGCTGAACCTCGCGCTCAGCCACCCCTTTGCCGGAACGCTGGCAAACCCGCGCCAGATGAGCCCCTACACCTATGCCGACAGCCCGGTGATCGCGCCGGACGATCCCGCCTTCTCGCACGGCCCCGTTCCCGGCGCACCCTTGCCCGGGACGCGGGTCGGTGACGGTTTCCTTTCGGATTGCTTGGGCGACGGGTTCAGCCTGATCACGTTTGACGGAGCGCTGGAAAGGCATCTGGACGATCTGGATCTGACCATCGTGTCGCTACCCCCCGCATCGGATGCCGCGGCGCGTCTGGCCGCCACATCCTCGAGCGCCTATCTCGTTTGTCCCGATGCCCACATCGCCGCCCGCTGGGCCGAGGCCACCCCGAAGGCCGTGCGCGATGCCTTCACCCTTGCAATCGCGGGAGACACCACATGACCGCCGCCGACCTGGAAACCGTCTACGAAGCGCTCGCCAAGCAACTCGATGCAATCGCGCAGGACAAGCGCGACCTGTTCCTGGCGAAACTTGTCCTGCTCCTGTCCCATGATCTTGACGACGCATCGCAAGTGCTCTCGCGGATCCGGGAGTCGGCCGCCAATATCGACGTCTGACATCCCCGTAGCACGTCCGGGCCACCGCTGAATCCTGAACCGTTACCCACTTGATAGGAGGTTGCTGGCTGGGGTGGTAGGATTCGAACCTACGATACACAGTACCAAAAACTGCTGCCTTACCACTTGGCTACACCCCAACGTGCGGGGGGCGTGATACGCCGTGGCGGCGGGGGGATCAAGACCGTTATCGGGAAATCGTGCAAATTTTTGAACCCGCTCGCGGACGCATGGCGATTCACTCGTCGCCGCTTATCGCACGGGCAACCAGGTGGCTGACCGGAAAGGCCAGGATGAACCCCGCCAGCGCCGCGCCCGCGATCACCATGCCCGAGCCGTAACCCGCCACCAGAACCGCAACGATCGCGACACCCGACAGGGTCGCGCCGATAAACAGATGCAGGATGAGCGTCAGCCTGAACATGTCTTGTCCCCTTGTGTGTAGTGCGCCCTGTCTTTCACGCCGCCGGGCCGGGCGCCTTGATCTGGGTCAGGCGGTTACGCGTTTGTGATGGACGAAACGTGCCTGTAAGACAGTAGTGTTCACACAGGAGGACCGCGCCATGAGACTCGTTATAATCGCACTGGTTGCAGGTATGGGCCTTGCGGCGTGCGAAACCGTGCAAGGGGCCAGGCGCGACATTCAGAAGGCCGGGCAAGCACTGGAGAAATCCACCGAATGACGCGACAGGGGCCGCAACGCGGGCGGCCCCTGCATTGCTCGTGGCCGGGTCACTCCACCCCGAGGATGTCCTTGGCCTGCGCCAGCGTCTCGACCGAGGCGGCATGATCGCCCGCCTGGTGCAGTTTCTCGCCCTCGGCGCGCAGGGCCTTGACCTCGGACATCTGCGTGTCCGACAGGCTGGCCGTCTCCAGCGCGGCGTCGATCCTGGACATGTCCATCGGGCATTGCCCCGCCATGGCCGGGCCGGCGAACAGTGCAAGTGCAGCGGTAAGTGCAAGATGTTTCATGGTTTCGAGTCTCCCTCTCGGTTGGTTGGACTTCGCAACATAGGGCGTGGAAGGCGCTCGGCGACCGCCTCGGCGGGATGCGCCGGGGGCGAGGCAAGGCCACTTCTCGACCAACCAACAGGATCTGCGCCGCCCGCGTTCCCCAATTGGCCTGCCGCTCGGGAATTCCGGCTACATCGCATTGATGCAGGCTCTCTACAGGGATTTCATCCTGCCGCGGTCCTTCAGATCCGGACGCGGCCCGTCGCTGCGCAACGAGAAACAGGCTTCCTTATGCTTCAAGGACAATTCCAACCGTCGCAGGCCGCTTGGTCAGGGCAAACGCGGCGGGGCTGGCGCGCCTTACCCGTCCATCTTCAGCGCGTTGATGAACGCCGATTGCGGGATCTCCACCTTGCCGAACTGGCGCATCTTCTTCTTGCCGGCCTTTTGCTTGTCCAGCAGCTTGCGCTTGCGCGAGACGTCGCCGCCGTAGCACTTGGCGGTCACGTCCTTGCGCAGCGCGGCCAGGGTCTCGCGCGCGATCACCTTGCCGCCGATCGCCGCCTGGATCGGGATCTTGAACATGTGGCGCGGGATCAGCTCCTTGAGCTTTTCCACCATCGCGCGGCCGCGCATCTCGGCGCGATCGCGATGCACCATCGTCGCCAGCGCATCGACGGGCTCGTCATTCACCAGGATCGACATCCGTACCAGGTTATCGGTGCGGTAGCCGGTGATGTAGTAATCGAAGCTGGCATAGCCCCGCGTGACCGATTTCAGCCGGTCGTAGAAATCAAACACCACCTCGTTCAGGGGCAGGTCATAGACCACCATCGCGCGGCTGCCGGCATAGGTCAGGTCTTCCTGGATGCCGCGCCTGTCCTGGCACAGCTTCAGGACATCGCCCAGGAACTCGTCGGGCACCAGGATCGTGGCCTTGATGCGCGGCTCCTCGACATGGTCCACATGGGTCATGTCGGGCATGTCGGCGGGGTTGTGCAGCTCCTCGCAGGAGCCGTCCTTCATGTAGACGTGGTAGATCACCGAAGGCGCGGTGGTAATCAGCTCGATCCCGTATTCGCGCTCGATCCGGTCGCGCACCACCTCCAGGTGCAACAGCCCCAGGAACCCGCAGCGGAACCCGAACCCGAGCGCGGCCGAGCTTTCCACCTCGTAGGTGAAGCTGGCATCGTTCAGCGCCAGTTTCTCGATCGCGTCGCGCAGATCCTCGAACTCGGCCGAATCCATCGGGAACAATCCGCAGAACACAACCGGCTGGCTGGGCTTGAAGCCGGGCAGGGGGGTCTCGGCGCCCTTTTTCTCGTGGGTGATGGTGTCGCCGACGCGGGTGTCGCGCACCTGCTTGATCTGGGCGGTGATATAGCCGATCTCGCCGGGGGCCAACTCCTCAACCGTTTCCATCTTGGGACGGAACACGCCGATGCGATCGACGGTATGAACCGACCCGTTCTGCATCATGCGGATGCGGTCGCCCTTCTTCAGGACACCATCCATGATCCGCACCAGCACGATCACGCCCAGGTAGCTGTCGTAGCGGCTGTCCACCAGCATCGCCACCAACGGCGCGTCGCGCGTACCGACCGGCGGCGGCAAATGCTTGACGATCGCCTCCAGCGTCTCGTGGATGCCGATGCCGGTCTTGGCGCTGACGTGGATCGCGCCGCTTGCGTCGATGCCGATCACGTCCTCGATCTGCTCGGCCACGCGGTCGCAATCGGCCGCCGGCAGGTCGATCTTGTTGAGCACGGGAATCAGTTCGTGATCCGCGTCGATGGCCTGGTAGACATTGGCCAGCGTCTGCGCTTCCACGCCCTGGGTGCTGTCCACCACCAGCAGGCTGCCCTCGACCGCCTGCATCGAACGCGACACCTCGTAAGAGAAATCCACGTGCCCCGGCGTGTCGATCAGGTTCAGGACGTAGATTTCACCGTCATCGGCCTTGTAATCGATACGCACGGTGTTGGCCTTGATGGTGATACCGCGCTCGCGCTCGATATCCATCGCGTCCAGCATCTGCTCTTTCATGTCCCGATCCTGCACCGTGCCGGTGGACTGGATCAGTCGATCGGCCAGCGTGGACTTGCCGTGGTCGATATGCGCCACGATCGAGAAATTGCGAATATGCGATAGCTCTGTCATGGGCACCATATGCCCCGGATCGCACTACGTAGCAAGACGCCCCGTGAGCCGTGAACACGATTGCGCCGGGTGGTCCGGGCGTCCATTGAAGCGCGCGTGCGATCGGTGCATAGTCCGGGTGATCCGGCGCGCCGGCCAAGACGGTAACGAGGCGATCAAATGAAGGCAGCTCTGGTTCTGACGACGGCGATGGCTCTGGCGGCCTGTGGTGGCGGCGACCGGCGATCGGGCGACAGCGCGCCGGTGACGCGACTGTCCTCGGGGCCGATCAGTTCGGCCTGCATGGCCTCGTCCCGCAAGGCGCGGTCGCGGCGGCTGTGCGGCTGCATCCAGACGGTCGCGGACCGGACCCTGCGTTATTCGGATCAGACCCTTGCCGCCTCTTTCTTCTCCGATCCGCACCGCGCGCAAGAAATCCGACAATCCGACCGCCGCCGGCACGAGCTGTTCTGGAAGCAATACACAGAATTCAGCGTCGCCGCCGAGAAAAGCTGCGGCTAGGGCGCGCGCCTTGCCGTTGACGGCAAAACGCGCCCCGGCCGGGACGATGACCGGGGCGCGTTGATGCAAGGGTCGGCTACGGCCAATCAGTTGTCCGCGCCACCTTGCATGTCACCGTGGTTCATCATGCCCTGGCCGGGCTTGCGCTCCAGGTCCACGGGCACGTCCACCTGCACGTCGCCAGCCTTCTCGAAGGTCAGCGTCAGCGGGATCATGTCGCCTTGTTCGAACGGGTCGTTGATGCCCATGAACATCACGTGATTTCCGCCGCGCTTCATCGCGATCATGCCGTTTTTGGGCAGGGCGAAGCCCTCTTCGACATGAATCATGCGCATCACGCCGTTTTCGTCCTCGTCATGGGTGTGCAGTTGCACCATCTTCGCCACCGGCGATGATACGCCGACCAGGCGGTCGTCCTGCCCGGTTTCATTCATGATCATCATGAACGCCGCGCCCGATGTGGACATCATCGCCGAGGCCCGTGCATAGGGATCGTTAACCATGATCCCCTCGGCCCATGCCGGCAGGGCCATCGCGCATGCGGCCGCGGTCGCCATTACCGTGGATTTGAAAGACATCGCGTCTCTCCCTTGTCTGTCTGTGAAATCGTCTGTTCGTGGGAGTCTGCTATCGAATCACGACAGGGCAGGGGGGTCGCGGGCGGATGGCGCGACATGCGCCGCCTGCACGGTGACGCGCGGTGCGCGGACCACTGCCGCCTCGCTGCGCAGCGCCGGGCGCGGCGGCATTTCCGGCGCGGCCAGCACCGCCGCGAACAGCGACATCGCGCAGTCGGGGCAGATATGCGGCTGGCCCACGGGCAGCCCGTTCTCGTCGGTCAGTACCGTGATCGGGCCGGTGCCGGTGCACAAGACCATCTGCCCCGCAGGGTCCGGCGCGCTGCGCATCAGCGCCATCGACTGGCCCGTCAGGACCAGCAGAACTGCCAGCGCGATCGCCTGCAAGG
>JAABTI010000083.1 GCA_011389955.1 Paracoccaceae bacterium
GAGATGAAGAATGAAATTGAGCGTGATGAAAACTGGTTTGACGAGCGCATTCGCGTTGGTCGCCGGTATGAGCGTCGCACAGGCGCAATCGGACCTCGTGATCGGGATGCAGCTCGAGCCGCCGCATCTTGATCCGACCAGCGCCGCCGCCGGGGCTATCGATCAGGTGACCTATTCCAACATTTTCGAGGGCCTGACCCGTTTCGGTTCCGATGGGTCAGTCAATGCCGGGCTGGCGGAAAGCTGGGACATTTCGGATGATGGGCTGGTTTACACATTCAATCTGCAAGAGGGCGTGACCTTCCACGACGGGTCCGCGCTTGACGCGGGAGATGTGAAATTCTCGCTGGATCGTGCGCGAGGCGCGGACAGCACAAATGCTCAAAAGGGGCTTTTCAGCGGGATCGAGTCGATCGAGGTGGTCGACCCGTTGACCGTGAAGATCACGCTGGCCCGTCCTGAAGGGAATTTCCTGTTCAACATGGCTTGGGGTGATGCGGTGATCGTGGCGCCCGAAAGCATCGAGGACATCAAGACAAACCCGGTCGGCACCGGGGCATTCGAGTTTTCGGACTGGGTGCAGGGTGACCGAATCCAAATCGTGCGCAACGAAGATTATTGGGGAACGCCTGCCAAGCTGAAGAGCGCGACGTTCAAGTTCATCTCGGACCCGACAGCGGCGTTTGCAGCGATGATGGCCGAAGATATCGACGCTTTCTCGGGCTTTCCCGCACCCGAGAACCTGCCGCAATTCGATGCTGACCCACGGTTCAAGGTGCTGGTCGGCTCCACCGAGGGGGAGACTATTCTGTCCACCAATAATGCCCAGCCGCCTTTTGATAACGTGAAGGTGCGCAAAGCGATGGCGCATGCGATCAATCGGCAGTTGATCATCGATGGGGCGATGTTCGGCTACGGAACACCGATCGGCACGCATTTCGCCCCGCACCATCCCGATTACGTGGATCTGACCGGTCAGAGCGCTCATGATCCGGAACTGGCGCGTAGCCTGTTGGCCGAGGCGGGCTACGCCGACGGGTTTTCCACGACGCTCAAGTTGCCACCGCCGTCCTACGCGCGTCGGGGGGGAGAGATCATCGCCGCGCAGTTGCGCGACGTTGGCATCGATACCGAGATCACGAACCTTGAATGGCCTCAATGGCTGGAGCAGGTTTTCCGTGGCAAGGATTACGGCCTGACCGTGATCAGCCATACCGAGCCGCTGGATATCGGCATCTACGCCAACCCGGATTACTATTTTCAGTATGACAACCCCGAGTTTCAGAACCTGATTGAGGAACTCCAGGTGGAATCCGATCCCGAGACGCGCGGCGACATGCTGAAGCGGGCACAGAGGATCATCGCGGAAGACTACGTCAACGGGTTCCTCTTTCAGTTGCCGGCACTCAGCGTGGCGAAAGCGGAGTTGCAGGGCCTGTGGAAGCACGCTCCGACGCAAGCGATCGACCTGACCGGAGTGTCTTGGTCCGAATGAGCCAGCCCAGCCCGCCCCGGTACGCTGCAACTGCCGGGGTGGGCTTGTTTCTTAAAACCTTTCGGGGTCGTGATGCCCCTGGGCCATGGCGAGCGATGAGGCGGAATGCTGCGATACGTGATCAAAAAGCTGGTGTCGCTGGTGGTCAGCCTGTTCGTGGCCAGTGTGGTGATCTTCCTGGCGTTGGAAGTCGTCCCCGGTGATCCGGCGGCCAGCATGCTGGGCGTGAACGCGCAAGAGGACACACTTGCCGCTCTGCGAGAGGAACTGGGACTGAACCGCGGGCCGGCGGCGCGCTACGGGAACTGGGTCGGTGGGATGCTGGTCGGTGATTTCGGCACTTCCTACACCTATCGCACGCCCGTGTCGGAGATGATCGCCGACAGGATCTGGATCAGCCTCCCGCTGGCGCTCTTGGCACTGAGTCTGAGCACCCTGATCGCGATTCCCGCTGGTATCTGGGCCGCGTCCCGACGCGGCTCTGGTGTGGATCTCGGCGTCATGGGGGTTACCCAACTTGGTGTCGCTATTCCCAACTTCTGGTTCGCGATGCTCATGGTTCTGGTGTTCGCGATCAATCTGCGCTGGTTCTCGGCCGGAGGATTCGCTGGCTGGGAGTCGGGTTTCTGGCCCGCGATCCACAGTTTGACCTTGCCTGCCATCGCCCTGGCATTGCCGCAGGCATCGATTTTGACACGGGTGATGCGCTCGGCTCTTCTGGACACGTTGGGCGAGGATTTCATCCGCACGGCCCGCGCCAAGGGCCTCAGCCGCGCGCAGGCGTTGTGGCGGCATGCATTGCGCAACGCGCTCATTCCGGTGCTGACGATCATCGGCCTGCAGTTCTCGTTCCTGATCGCGGGGGCGATCATCATCGAGAACGTTTTCTTTTTGCCGGGCCTTGGTCGGCTGGTGTTCCAGTCCATCAGCGCGCGTGACCTGATCGTGGTGGAATCGGTTGTCATGCTGCTTGTTTGCGCGGTGATCATCGTGAATTTCGTTGTCGATATCGCCTATGCAGCCGTTGATCCTCGCCTGCGGAGGGCGCGATAATGCTGCGCGCAGGCCTGACGATGATGGCGCAGGGGCGTAGCCTTGTCCCCGGCGGGGCATTGACGCTGTTGTTCGCGGGCGCGGCCGTGCTGAGCCTGTTTTGGACCCCGTATGAGATTACTTCGTTGGACATCGCCAACAAGATCAAGGCGCCTACGCTGGCACATCCTCTTGGTACGGATCATTTCGGCCGGGATATCCTGAGCATGATCATGGTCGGTGCCCGCACTTCCATCGCGGTGGCATTGGTGGCCGTCGGCATCGGCATGGGCGTAGGCGTGCCGCTGGGCCTGGCGGCGGCGGCGCGAAAGGGTAGCCTGCTGGACGAGGTGATCATGCGTGGAAATGACCTGGTCTTTGCGTTTCCCTCGCTACTGATCGCGATCATGATCACCGCAGTTTTCGGGGCCAGCGCTGTCAATGCGATCATTGCCATCGGCATTTTCAATATCCCGGTTTTCGCGCGGCTTACAAGATCCGGGGCACTGAGCCTGTGGACTCAGGACTACGTGCTTGCCGCGCGTGTCGCGGGGAAGGGGGCGGCGCGCATCAGCGCCGAGCATATCTTGCCCAATGTCACCAACCTGTTGATTGTACAGGGCACGATCCAGTTCAGCCTTGGTATTCTGGCCGAGGCCGGACTGTCCTATGTCGGTCTGGGCGCGCAGCCGCCGACCCCCAGCTGGGGGAGGATGCTGGCGGACAGTCAGACGATGATTTCGCTGGCCCCGCACATGGCGATATTTCCAGGCATGGCGATCTTGCTCACGGTGCTGGGGCTGAACCTGATGGGTGACGGTCTGCGTGATCTGCTTGACCCGCGTTTGCGCAGGACCGGCCGATGACACTGTTGCAGATAGATCGCCTGAGCATGGACGTGGGAAGGCTGCCGATCCTGCGCGCGGTCAGTCTCGGAGTGGACGCCGGACGCATCCTGGGCGTGATCGGGGAATCGGGTAGCGGAAAATCGATGACCGCATTGTCGGTGATGCAGCTTTTGCCGGATGGTGCGCGCTGCTCCGGGCGGATTTCGCTTGCCGGGCAAGAAGTGCTCACCCTGTCTGAACCGGCCCTTTGCAAAATGCGCGGGCGCGACGTGGGCATGGTGTTTCAGGAACCGATGACCGCGCTGAACCCCCTGCAGACGATCGGTGCGCAAGTGGCCGAGACGATCAGGATCCACGAGCGCGTCACGCGCGCCGAGGCGCTCAGGCGCGCCGCCGAGGCGCTCAGGCGTGCCGAGTTGCCGCAAGACCGATTTCCGATGTCCCGCTATCCACACGAGTTGTCGGGTGGCCAGCGCCAGCGCGTTGTCATTGCCATGGCCATCGCGTTGCGTCCGCGCTTGCTGATTGCGGATGAGCCCACCACGGCGCTGGACGTGACCACGCAGGCGGAAATCCTGAAGCTGTTGAAACGTCTTGTGGTCGAGGACGGGATGGCCTGCATGCTGATCAGTCACGATCTGGCGGTGGTGGCGGACATGGCCGACGACATCGTGATCATGCGTTCGGGCGAAGTGGTGGAATCCGGCCCTGTCGACCGCTTGTTGTCACAAATGCGGCACCCCTATTCCAAGGCATTGCTGGCGGCATCCTCGCACGTTCCGAACAGGCTCGCGCAACCGCGCGAGGCATCCTTGCTGAGCGTGCAAGGGGTCGTGCGGGACTACGCGACACCACGCAGCGGATTCTGGGGGCGCGTCGGGACGTTCCGTGCGGTGAACGATGTCAGCTTCGAGATACGGCGTGGCGAAAGCCTAGGCCTGGTGGGCGAGTCGGGCTGCGGAAAGTCAACACTGACGCGGGCCATCCTGGGACTGGAAGAGGTGCAAGCCGGCACGATCGAGCTGAACGGCCAGCCGGTATTCTCCGGGCACCGGCCAAACCGCGACGTTCGCCGCCACATGCAAGTGGTATTCCAAGATCCATACGGGAGCTTCAACCCACGCCACCGCGTTGACAGACTGGTAAGCGAGCCGTTTCATCTGCTCGATGAACCACCTAAGGGCACGGCCCGCGCCGACGCCGTCGCGCAGGCGCTGGAAAGTGTTGGTCTGGCAGCGGATGATGGACGCAAGTTCATCCACGAATTCAGTGGCGGACAGCGCCAGCGGATCGCAATCGCGCGTGCGCTGATCATCCGTCCGGAACTGATAATTCTGGACGAGGCGGTCAGTGCCCTCGATGTGCAGGTTCGTGCGCAAATCCTCGATCTTCTTGCGGATCTGGGGGACAGGCTGGGCCTCACCTATCTCTTCATCAGTCATGACTTGTCGGTGGTGCGCTCGATCACTGACCGGGTGTTGGTGATGCAGGATGGACGGATCGTGGAACACGGCGTCACGCAGGAGGTATTCGATGTTCCTGGTCATGCCTACACGCAACAGCTGGTCGCGGCGGCGCCGCGCCTGACCGTCGAACCCGAAAGGACAAATGATGACGACGCAAGACCCTGATCTCTGGTTCGATCCTGCCAGATGCCTTATCGCAGGACAGTGGGTAACGCCAACGGGTAGCGGGACATTGCCGCTGGCAAACCCCTCGACCGGCGAGGTAATAGGCGAGATAGCGCGCGGGCAGGCCGATGATGTCGACGCCGCCGTCGTTGCGGCGCGAGCGGCCCGTGATGGCGCATGGGGGCGCATGCCCGCCATCGAACGGGGTCGCATACTTGCACGGCTTGGTCGCATGGTGACCGAGCGGTTGGAGGATCTGGCCCGGATAGAGGCCTGTGACGTCGGCAAGCCGCTCAAGCAGGCGCGGGCAGATGCCATTGCGCTGGCTCGTTACATGGAATTCTACGGCGGGGCTGCCGACAAGCTGCACGGCGAGACCATTCCGTTTCAGGAAGGATATACCGTCTACACGCTGCGCGAACCGCACGGTGTGACCGGGCATATTGTACCCTGGAACTATCCGATGCAGATTATCGGGCGGTCTGTTGGCGCGGCGTTGGCAGCGGGGAATGCCTGCGTTCTCAAACCGGCGGAGGACGCATGTCTGAGCGCCTTGGCCTTTGCCGACATTGCGCGGGACGCCGGGTTGCCCGATGGCGCGCTGAACGTCGTGCCGGGATTGGGCAGCGAGGCGGGTGTCGCGTTGAGCGGGCATCCCGGTATCCAGCATGTCAGCTTTACCGGTTCTGTCGCGGCGGGTGCTGCGGTGCAGGCGGCGGCGGCGCGTAATGTCGTGCCGGTGACGTTGGAACTGGGTGGAAAATCCCCGCAAATCGTGTTCGACGATGCAGATGTCGAGGCCGCATTGCCATATCTGGTTGGCGCTGGTGTGCAGAACTGTGGGCAGACGTGTTCTGCCTCATCGCGCATCCTCGTTCAGCGGTCGCGCTATGACGAGGTGAGAGCGCGGATGTCGGAACGTTACGCGGCATTGCGTGTGGGCCCGGCCACGGATGATCCGGATGTCGGGCCGTTGATATCGGCGCGGCAGAAGGAAATCGTAACAGCGTTTATCGACAAGGGCGCCGACCTGGAAGTCGTTGTGCGCGCTAGCTTGCCGGACTTGCCGGTTGGCGGGCACTACGTTGCGCCTACCCTATTCGGCGATGTTTCCCCGGATCACGTGTTGGCGCGGGACGAGGTGTTCGGCCCCGTGCAGGTGTTGATCCCCTTCGATGACGAGGCCGAAGCCGTGCAGATTGCGAACGGTACCGATTACGGACTGGTGGCCAGTATATGGACGCGCGATGGCGCTCGCCAGATGCGGCTGGCGCGGGCGCTTCGTTGTGGGCAGGTGTTCATCAACAATTATGGCGCGGCTGGTGGCGTCGAATTGCCCTTTGGTGGCGTCGGAAAATCCGGTCACGGGCGCGAAAAGGGATTCGAGGCCCTTTACGGCTTTACCACGTTGAAAACGGTCGCGGCCTTACATGGCTAGGCAAGCGCCCCTAACAAGAATGAAGGAGACAGCGGTATGAGACTCGAGGGCAAGACCGCCATCGTGACCGGCGGAGCCAGTGGATTTGGTGCGGGAATTGCACGAAAGTTCGCAGCAGAGGGCGCGCGGGTCATGGTCGTGGACATCAATGCTGATGGGGCTGCGGACCTGGCCAGTGAACTGGGTGGCGGTGCGGTATCGTGCGTGTGCAACGTGGCGGATGGTGACAGCGTGGCACAACTGGCCGAGGCCGTCGAAGCGAAGTTCGGCAACGTGGATATCATCGTCAATAACGCTGGTGTGACGCATAAACCGACCCCGCTTGAGGACGTGAGCGAAGCGGATTTCGACCGTGTTTTCGCGGTGAACTGCAAATCCGTCTATTTGCTGGCACGGGCATTCGTGCCCGCGATGAAGAAGCGTGGCGGTGCAATTCTGAACGTCTCGTCGACAGCCGGGATCAGTCCGCGACCCAACCTCAACTGGTACAACGCCTCGAAGGGCTGGATGGTGACCGCGACCAAGACCATGGCGGTCGAACTGGCGCCCTCGGGCGTGCGCGTGAACGCGATCTGCCCGGTCGCGGGCGAGACGCCGCTGCTGTCGTCCTTCATGGGCGAGGATACACCCGAGATGCGGATCAAATTCCTGTCCACCATTCCGCTGGGACGGTTTTCCACCCCCGGGGATATGGGCAACGCGGCGGCGTTCCTGTGCTCGGATGAAGCCGGGATGATCACCGGTGTCGCGATGGAAGTTGACGGCGGGCGCTGTATCTGAGGTGCATGGTGGGGGCGATACTTGCACATCCCCGCGCCCCGTGGCACGCAGCCTCATCGGTTATTTAAGGGAGGAAGGCGCGATGCGTCTGGGTTTGATCCTGCTGTGCGCAGGGTATGTGCTTAGTCAGTTCTACCGTGCCTTTCTGGCTGTGCTCAGCCAGGTTCTGGAGACGGATATTGGTGCGGGGCCTGATGATCTGGCCTTCGCCTCGGGTTTATGGTTCGTGACCTTCGCAGCGATGCAAATCCCGGTGGGCGAGGCGCTTGACCGTATCGGTCCGCGCCGTACCGCCGCCACCTTGCTGTTGCTGGGCGGCGGTGGCGGGGCGCTGGTTTTTGCCATGGCAACCACGCCGGCGCATGTGGCGATTGCCATGGCGATGATCGGTGTGGGCTGTTCTCCGGTGCTGATGGCCAGCTATTACATCTTCGCGCGGATGTTTCCCGCAGATATGTTCGCCACCTTGGGCGCCGTGATGATCGGGGTGGGATCGGTCGGCAACCTGGCATCTTCGTCACCGCTGGCATGGGCGGTCGAGGCATTTGGGTGGCGCGAATCGCTCGTGGTTCTGGCGGCCATATCAGCGCTCATGGCTCTGGGGATATGGCTGACGGTGCAGGACCCACCACGTGCCGAACAGGCGCGCAAGGGGTCTGTTCTGGACTTGCTGCGCTTGCCGGCGATGTGGCTGATCTTTCCGCTGATGTTCGTCAATTATGCCCCGGCGGCTGGGCTTCGGGGGTTGTGGATAGGGCCATACCTGGGTGATGTGCATGGGGCGACATCCGTCGTTATCGGGAATGCGACGCTAATCATGGGCGTCGCGATGATCGTGGGAACCTTTGCCTATGGTCCACTCGACAGGTGGTTGGGGACACGCAAGTGGGTCGTGTTCGCGGGCAACGCGGCCGGCATGCTGGCGCTGCTGGTGCTGGCGGTGCAGCCCGATTTGGACTTCGGGGCGGCGGTTGCCCTATGTGCTGCGGTCGGCCTGTTCGGGATGTCGTTTCCAATGCTCATGGCGCATGGCCGGAGCTTCATTCCGACGCATCTGGCGGGACGAGGCGTTACGCTAATGAACCTGTTCGGTATCGGCGGTGTCGGTCTGTTCCAGGTCGTCACCGGGCGTTTGCATGGGGGCGTTTCCGATATGGGCGGCGCGCCGTCG
>JAABTI010000084.1 GCA_011389955.1 Paracoccaceae bacterium
GGCCTCGCCGGGTTCGATCAGCTCGACACCGGTGCCGCCGACATAGTCGACTTCGCCGCCATCCGCGAGGATCTCCAGCGCCTTGGCAAGTTCACCGGCCTGAATCTCCTCGCCCGGGGCATTGGCCACGTCCATGATGTGGCCCTTGTAGTCGTTCGGATCGGACGATCCGGCCGCCTGCATGGCCAGCAGGATCAGTGCCGCCGCGTCATAGCTTTCCGGCGTGAAGGGCGTGGTCGGGTCCCAATCGCCGCCGGATTCCGCCGCGACTTCCTTGAACCGCTCTCTCAGTTCTTCCGTCGGGCTCGGGTGCTGCCCGGTCGACCCGTTGATCTCGGAGCCGAAATTCTCGACCAGCGCGTCCGACATCATGCCGTCCGGGAAGTGGAACGTTTCGAACGCCCCGGTGTCGAGCGCGGCGCGCACGATCCCGGCACCCCCCTGGTCGACATAGCCCGCAACCACGAGGCGATCCCCGCCAGCCGAGGCCAGCGCACCGACTTCGGCCGAATAGTCGGCCTTGCCGTCTTCATGCGCGGCCGTCATCGTGACGGTGCCGCCCATGTCCTCGAACGAGCCCTTGAAGCTGTCGGCCAGACCCTTGCCATAGTCGTTGTTGGTATAGGTCACGGCGACTTCGTCGATGCCTTCTTCCATCAGGATTTCGGCCATCACGACGCCCTGACGGGCATCCGAGGGCGCGGTGCGGAAGAACAACCCGTTATCCTCGTTGTTCATGTGGCTCAGCGCCGGCGATGTGGCCGAGGGCGAGATCATCACGACCCCGTTGGGCAGCGCCACGTTGTTGAGCACCGCACCGGTCACGCCGGAACAGTCACCGCCGACGATGCCCTTGACCCCGTCCGAGGTGATCAGCCGTTCGGCAGCCGCCGTCGCGGCAGAGGAATCGATACAGGTGGTGTCGCCGTTCACGCCGACCACGGTCGAGCCGTCCAGCAGAAGGCCGCTGTCGCTGACTTCCTTGATCGCGAGATGCGCCGCCGGGCCCATATGCGCAACGGTCGATTCGATCGGTCCGGTAAAGCCCAGAAGGACGCCGATCTTGATTTCTTCGGCCTGCGCCACACCGGCAAACAGTGCCGTCGCTGCGGTCGTAGCAATCAGTTTCTTCATGATTTTCTCCCATGTTGGAACGATAAGTCCAATGCAAACCCTATTCCGGGAATACGCAAAAGAAAAGCGTTAACCCGATATTCGCCGAAGCAATTGTTTCACTCACGTGAACGTTGGCGCATCACGGTTGCGACCGTGCTAGGATCGTTCGCAAAAAGGGGGATCATCATGCGTTTTCTGTTTTCCGTTCTTGCTGCCATCTCCTTGCTGACCGGTGCGACATCCGCCGGGGCCGAGGCGCGCGGCATCGACACGCCGCTGGGGCCGGCGCTGATCGAACCGGTGGCCGAAGGGTTTCGCGTGCCCTGGTCGCTGGGCTTCCTGCCCGATGGCCAGATGCTCGTCACCGAACGGGCCGGACGCTTGTGGCGGCTTTCGCCCGATGGCAGTCGCCGCCAGGTCACCGGCCTGCCCGAGATTGCCGCGCACGGACAGGGCGGGTTGCTCGATATCGCCATCGCCCGCGATTTTGCCGAAAGCGGCGCGGTTTTCCTGAGCTTTGCCAAACCCCAGCGCAGTGGCGCGGGCACGGCGCTGGCCGTGGCGCGGCTCGACGGGAACAGGCTGCGCGATCTGCGGGTGATCTTCGAAATGGCGCCGGGGTCATCCGGTGGGCGGCATTTCGGCGGCCGCATCGTCGAGGCGCCAGACGGCACGATCTTCCTCACCATCGGTGAGCGCGGCGACCGGCCCTCGGCACAGGATCTCGCGCGCCACAACGGCAGCGTGATCCGGGTGACGCGCGACGGGCGCGTGCCCTCCGACAATCCTTTCGCGGGGCAGGCGGGTTCGCGGCCCGAAATCTGGTCCTATGGTCACCGCAACCCGCAGGGCGCGGCGCTCGATTCCGACGGGCGGCTCTGGGTCAACGAACATGGCGCGCGCGGCGGCGACGAGGTCAACCTGATCCGGCGCGGCGCCAATTACGGCTGGCCGGTCATCTCCTATGGTCGCCATTATTCCGGGGCCAGGATCGGCGAAGGCACGGCCAAGCCGGGCATGGAGCAGCCGGAGTTCTACTGGGATCCCTCGATCGCGCCCTCGGGCATGGTGATCCATTCCGGCAAGGGCTGGCCTGCCGCGCGCGGGCATCATTTCGTGGGATCGCTCAAGTTCGATCACGTCGCGGTGCTGACCCCCGGGGCCAAGCAGCAGGTCGGGCGGATCGAGAGCCGCGAAACCGCGCGCGTGCGCGACCTGCGCGAGGGGCCGAAGGGCGCGCTCTGGATCGTCTCGGAAGGCAACGGCACGATCTACCGGCTGCGGCCGCGATAGGGCGGAACGCAGCGCATCATATCAGGGAACGATTTGTAGCATGTTGCGTCGATCAGAGTTCGGCCGACGCCCACCGAAAGGGCAGCGCCCGACCCGGGGTGGGTGAATTCGATTGAGTGCAACAGGACCTAGATCGACAACCGCGCCGCATGGCTGCCGCGTTCGCGATAGGGCGTGGTGTCGTAATGCGCGCGATAGCATTTCGAGAAATGCGACGGACTCGCGAAACCACAGGCCAGCGCCACGTTGATCACGCTCATGTCGGTCTGCATCAACAGGTTGCGCGCCTTTTGCAGGCGCAATTCCATGTAATAGCGTTTCGGCGAGCGGTTGAGGTAACGGCGGAACAAGCGTTCGAGCTGCCGCGTGCTCATCCCCACCTCGCGGGCGAGGATCGACGGGCTGATCGGCTCTTCGATGTTCTGCTCCATCTTCTGGATCACGAGACTCAGTTTCGGGTGTCGCACCCCGATCCGGGTCGGCACCGACAGGCGTTGCGTGTCCTGATCGGTGCGGATCGAGGAATAGATCAACTGATCGGCCACCGCATTGGCCAGTTCCTCGCCGTGATCGTCGGCAATGATCTTGAGCATCAGGTCGATCGACGAGGTCCCCCCGGCGGTGGTCATCCGGTTGCCATCGACCACGAAAACCGACTTGGTGAGCGTCACCTCCTCGAACTCCTCGGTGAAACTGTCCTGGTTCTCCCAGTGGATCGTCGCGCGCTTGCCATCCAGAAGCCCCGCCTTGGCCAGCGAATACCCCGCCGTGCACAGCCCGCCGATCACCGGCCCCTTGCGGGCCTCGCGCCTGAGCCACGACAGAAGCTTTTTCGTCGTCGCGCTCTGGATCCTCATCCCGCCGCAGATCAGGATCGTGTCATCGCGCGTGACCTCGCCCAGGTCCATGTCGAGCGCAAAGCTGGTGCCGGCCGAGCACGACACCATCTCGCCCCCCTCACCGGCCAGCTTCCATTCATAAAGCTGCCGCCCCGACATCCGGTTCGCGATCCGCACCGCCTCGATGGCCGAGGCGAATGACAGAAGCGTGAACTGTTCCAGCAGCACGAAAATGAAGCGCCGCGGCTTGGAGGGCGCGTTTTCGACCTTTATCGTCTGGCGTGGGTCGTCCATCAATTCGTCTCTTTCGTAATCTCCACCCTGCGCACACGACCACAATCGGAAAACGGCAAGTCCTGTCGCTCTTTTCCACATGGGCAGACCGGACCCCCAACGTCAAGAGGGGGCGATTCGCGTATGGTCAGCGCCTGTCGGCTTCTGTATATGAAGGGCCCAGAATGCAAGACACCCGGAGAAAGACAATGAGTGACTGGACAAGATCCGGCTGGCGCGCCAAGCCGCGCATCCAGATGCCGGATTACACGGATCAAGCCGAGTTGCAGGCGGTCGAAGCCCAGCTTGGCCACTATCCGCCACTCGTCTTTGCCGGCGAGGCGCGGCGCCTCAAGCAACAGCTCGGTGCCGCCTCGCGCGGCGAGGCGTTCATGCTGCAGGGCGGCGATTGCGCCGAAAGCTTCGAGCAGTTCTCGGCCGATGCGATCCGCGACACGTTCAAGGTCATGCTGCAAATGGCGATGGTGCTGACCTACGGCGCCAAGGTGCCGGTGATCAAGGTCGGGCGCATGGCCGGGCAATTCGCCAAGCCGCGCTCTGCCCCGACCGAAACGGTCGAAGGCGTCGAACTGCCCAGCTATCGCGGCGACATCATCAACGAGCTGGATTTCACGCCCGAGGCGCGGAGTCCCGATCCCGCGAAGATGCTGCAGGCCTATACCCAGTCGGCCGCGACGCTCAATCTCCTGCGCGCCTTCTCGACCGGCGGTTATGCCGATGTCCACCAGGTCCACAGCTGGACCCTGGGCTTCACCGAGGCCGAGAACGCCGCGCGCTATCGCGCGATGGCCAACCGCATTTCCGACACGCTCGATTTCATGAAGGCGGCGGGGATCGATTCGAACCGTTCCGCGGCGCTGCACACGGTCAGTTTCTACACCAGCCACGAGTCGCTCTTGCTGGAATACGAAGAGGCGCTGACCCGGGTGGACTCGACCTCGGGCAAATGGCTGGCCGGGTCCGGGCACATGCTCTGGATCGGTGATCGCACCCGCCAGCCCGATGGCGCGCATGTCGAGTTTCTCAGCGGCGTGCTCAATCCCATCGGCCTCAAATGCGGCCCCACCATGGAGGTGGATGATCTCAAGCGGCTCCTGGCCAGGCTCAACCCCGAGAACGAAGCCGGGCGGCTCACCCTGATCACCCGCTTTGGTGCGGGCAAGGTCGGCGAGCACCTGCCGCGCCTGATCAAGGCGGTCGAGGAAGAGGGTGCCAACGTGGTCTGGGTCTGCGATCCGATGCATGGCAACACCATCAAGTCGGCCAGCGGGCTGAAAACCCGGCCCTTCGATCTGGTGCTGCGCGAGGTGCGCGAGTTCTTCGCCGCCCACAAGGCCGAAGGCACGGTTCCGGGTGGCGTGCATTTCGAGATGACGGGGCAGGACGTGACCGAATGCACCGGCGGCGTGCGCGCGGTCACCGACGAGACGCTCTCGGACCGCTATCACACCGCTTGCGATCCGCGCCTCAACGCGTCGCAATCGCTCGAACTGGCCTTCCTCGTTGCAGAGGAGCTGACGGCCACGCGCACGCCCGATCAGGCCACGGCCAGCGCCGGATGACATGAGCCCCGATCCCGGGGGTCGCCCCGGGTCGCGTCACGTGTGCGGAAAGGGCAGGGCGCGCGCGCTCACTCGTCGCTTTTCACCAGCCGCAGGTAAGCCGGATGCGCACCAGGCCGGTTGAACGGACGTTGTGCCTCCGCGAAACCGGCCTGCTCCGGCTCATGTTCTGACTCACGCTCAGGCGCGGACGGCGACGGGGGTGGGCTTTCGCCCCGCCCGCCATGATCCGACAGCGGCCGCAGATCGGTTTGCGTTATGGTGAACCGCCTTGGTGCACGGCCGATCTGGCCATGGGTCTCGAAACAGCCCAGAACCCGGGTGACCTCGTCAAGGTCGCTGAGCAGGGGCAATAGCAGGATCCGCCCTTCGAGCGGCGGCTTGCCGATCCCGGCCTGCGCGCTCAACGTGAGCCGCGCCGTCGCGGGGCGCGACATCACCGTTTCGAGCGTTTCGGAAAACCCGGCCCGCGCGTCCGGCGGCACCATCGCGCTGATCGGCATGCCGCGCACCTCCATGCCCATCAACTCGTTGAGATGCATGCCCGCGATCCGCAGACGCGCCAGCCCGGGTGCGATCCGTTCGAGGATGAAGGCGTATTCCAGCGCGTTCTCGATCCCGCGCGGGTCGATATCCGAGCGCCTTGGCACCCCGCCATTCACCCGCAACCCCTCCCAATAGGCTTCGACCTCGGTCAGCGACCGGAACCGGCTGTCTGCCACGAATCCCGTCATGTCGATCACGTTCCCACCCGTTCCCGCGTTCTGTCGCATGACACATCCCCAATCGTCAAAATGGCTCTGACCGGGGCGCACATGCCGCGTCAACCTTATGGTCAGAATGATTACCGATGTCTTAATGTGCCATGAATTGATGCAAATTGCGCGCGCAATGTAAGGATTTGGTTAACCCCGAAACCGCAGCGCCGCCAAGGCCTGATCGGACAGACCAAGCGCGTCTTCGATCTCGCGCATCACCAGCAGACCGCCGTCCGAACTGATCTGAGCGCCTCGAAACTACAGCCGCACACGACGGTCGAGATAGACCCAATCATCCTGATCCGAGCCCGCACCTTCTGGGTGATCCATGAAACACGCCCCTCGCAGCTATCAACACCATGATTTATATAGGAAATACCAAGGTCAAGACAGCGAAATCTGCGGACTACTTGGGGAATGCGGTTTGAGATACTCAAGCGTCGAAGCGCTCGCCGAACATTATGGCGAACTGGTTGCGGGCTGCAAACCATTCCCTGACATTTCTGCCATCCTTTTCGAAGTTGCGGATGGCGAGATAGATCAGCTTGGTTGCGGCCTCGTCGGTCGGGAAAGAGCCGCGCGTCTTGATCGATTTGCGGATCACGCGGTTCAGACTTTCTATGGCATTCGTCGTGTAGATGATCTTGCGGATCGCCGGATCGAAGCCGAAGAACGGGATCACCTCGGCCCAAGCCCTGCGCCAGGCCGGGGCGATGGAGGCATATTTCCCGGCCCATTTCTCCTCGAAGGCATCGAGCTCGGCCTCGGCCATATCGGCGCTCGGGGCGCTGTAAATCCGGCGCAGATCGGCGGCCACGGCCTTGCGATCCTTCCAGGAGCAGAAGTTCAGGCTATGGCGCACCAGATGCACGATGCAGGTCTGAACCGTGGTGTCAGGGAACGCCGCCGTGATCGCCTCGGGGAAACCCTTCAGCCCGTCCACGACGGCGATCAGGATGTCCTGGACGCCCCGGTTCTTCAGCTCGTTCATAACCGAAAGCCAGAATTTGGCGCCCTCGTTCTCAGCGATCCACAGGCCCAGGACCTCACGCTGGCCGTCGCGGGTGACGCCAAGGGCCACGTAAACCGCCTTGTTCTTGACCGTCCGGCTGTCGGCATCGCGGATCTTCACCCGTAGCGCGTCGAAGATCACGATGGGATACATCCGGTCCAGCGCACGGCTTTGCCATTCCCGGACCTCATCGAGCACTGCGTCGGTGACGCGGCTGATCAGGTCCGGCGAGACCTTCAGGCCATAAAGGTCGAGTAGATGCGCCTGGATGTCCCGCACCGTCAGACCGGCGGCGTAGAGGCCGACGATCTTGTCGTCCATCCCGTCGATCCGGGTCTGGCCCTTCTTCACCAGCTCCGGCTCGAAGCTGCTGTCGCGGTCCCGGGGGGAATGAACCGCGCCGGGTTTGCCGGAGGCTCCAACTCTTGAGTAGGATGGAGCATGATGAGCAAAACAACGAACAAGTATTCCCCAGAAGTGCGCGAGCGTGCCGTTCGCCTGGTTCTGGACAATCAAAGGCAGCATGAGAGCCGCTGGTCGGCGATCCTGTCGATTTCCTCGAAGATCGGCTGTGCGCCGCAGACACTGAACGAATGGGTCAAGAAGGCCGAGGTGGATCGTGGCGCGCGAACAGGTGTCACGACCGAGATGGCCGAGAAGATGAAGGCTTTGGAACGCGAGAACCGCGAGCTGAAGCAGGCCAATGAGATCCTGCGCAAGGCGTCCGCATATTTTGCCCAGGCGGAGCTCGACCGCCGACCCAAGACATGATCGCCTTCATCGAAGAGAACAGGGATATCGGGGTCGAGCCGATCTGCAAGCACCTGCCGATTGCCCCATCCACGTTCTACGATCACATGGCCAAGCGGGCGAACCCGGATCTGATGTCGGATCGGGCCAAGCGCGACAAGGCGCTGCGACCCGAGATCGAGCGCGTATGGGAGCAAAACTACAAGGTCTACGGCGTGCGCAAGATCTGGCACCAGATGCGCCGTGAGGGGTTTGATGTTGCCCGCTGCACGGTCGCGAGATTGATGAAGGACATGGACATTCAGGGAATTATCCGAGGCAAGCTGCACAGGACGACGATCCCGGACAAGAAGGCCCCGTGCCCCTTGGACAAGGTGAACCGCCAGTTCCGCGTGCCTGCGCCCAACATGCTTTGGGTGTCGGATTTCACCTATGTCGCCACATGGAAGGGGTTCGCCTATGTCGCCTTCGTAATCGACGCCTATGCCCGCAAGATCGTCGGGTGGCGCGTCAGCACATCCCCTCATGCCGGGTTCGTTCTCGATGCTCTCGAACAGGCGGTCCATGAACGGCGCCCGACCAGGGGCATGGGGCTCGTCCATCATTCGGACCGCGGATCGCAATACCTGTCCATCAAATACACCGAACGG
>JAABTI010000085.1 GCA_011389955.1 Paracoccaceae bacterium
CATCGCCCCCAGCACCACACCGGCCAACAAGCCCATGTGCAAACCCGAGATCGCCAGCAAATGCGCGAGGTTGGATGCGCGCAGCGCCTCCAGCGTGTCCTGCCCGATACCGGACCTGTCCCCGCTCATGATTACCGCGGCAAACGCGCCGGTGTCACCGGCAAGCGCGGTCTGCACCCGCGCCGATAGCGCCATTCGGGCGCGCGCCAGCAGCAGCGCATGACCCTGCGCCGGCCGCATCAGGACCGCAGGCGCGCGCGTGTATCCGATCGCCCCCAGCCGCGCGAACCACGCATGGCGGCGAAAATCGAAGCCCCCCGGCTCGACCGCGCCGGATGGCGGCGCGAGGTGACCGGTCATCGCCACGCGCTGGCCGGGGCGCGGTGTGAAAAACCCCTGTTCGCCATGCAACGAGATCCGCACCCTCGGCGGTGTGCGTCGCGGTGCCGTGTCATCAAGCACCACCTGATCCAGTGTCAGGCGCAACGCGTCCGAGGCAGATCGATCGATCATCACGATCCGTCCGGCGACCGGACCGTAATAGCGCCATTCGAGCACCGGCGCCGCCACCATGTGTGCCCGCACCCCCGCAAGACACGCGCCCGCCAGCATCAGCGCTAGCGCGATCGGGATCGGCGCGATCTCGGGCCCGCTGCGCCACGCAAGTATCGACAGCACCATGCCCGCCACCGCCGCAGCGACGTAAAGCGGCATCGAGGGCTCGGCCGGCGCCGCGAAATAGCCACCGATACCCACCGCAAGGCAAACCGGAACCCAAGGGAACAGGTACCCGCGCTGATGCAGCAGCACGGACCCGATGGACGCCGTTATCCGCAACTCTTGCCCCCGCTTCGGTGCCTCGCTAGACAGGCGCCAACGCTACGCGCCACATCCTTACCGAAAGGTTAATCCGCCCCATGTCCGATCAGGTCGTCACCCGTTTCGCCCCCTCGCCCACAGGATTCCTGCATATCGGCGGTGCGCGCACGGCGCTTTTCAATTGGCTGTTCGCGCGCGGGCGTGGCGGCAAGTTCCTGTTGCGGGTCGAGGATACCGACCGCGCCCGCTCCACTCCCGAGGCCACGCAGGCGATCCGGTCGGGGCTGGCATGGCTGGGTCTGGACCATGACGGTGATGTCGTCAGCCAGGCCGCCCGCGCCGAACGCCACGCCGAGGTGGCCGAACACCTGCTGGAGCAGGGAAAGGCGTATAAGTGCTTCTCCACGTCCGATGAGATCGCCGCCTTTCGCGAACAGGCCCGCGCCGAAGGCCGCTCGACCCTGTTTCACAGCCCTTGGCGAGATGCCGATCCGGCCACGCATCCCGATGCGCCCTTCGCGATCCGCATCAAGGCCCCGCGCGAGGGCGAAACGGTGATCGCCGACCGCGTGCAGGGCGATGTCCACATTCGCAACGACCAACTCGATGACATGGTGCTGCTGCGTGGCGACGGTACGCCCGTCTACATGCTGGCGGTGGTGGTGGACGACCATGACATGGGCGTTACCCACGTGATCCGCGGTGATGACCACCTCAACAACGCCGCGCGTCAGATGATGATCTACCAGGCGATGGACTGGGATGTGCCGGTATGGGCGCATATCCCGCTCATCCACGGCCCTGACGGCAAGAAACTCAGCAAGCGGCACGGCGCGCTTGGCGTCGAGGAGTATCAGCAGATGGGCTACCCGGCGGCCGGTATGCGCAACTACCTGGCGCGTCTGGGCTGGAGCCACGGAGACGACGAATTCTTCACCGACGCGCAGGCGATGCAATGGTTCGACCTCGACGGGATCGGCAAATCTCCGGCACGCTTCGACTTCAAGAAACTGGAAAACCTTTGTGGTCAGCACATGGCGGCATTACCGGATGCTGCGCTGCTGCATGAATTGCAGGACTACCTGCGCAGTATCGGGCAACCGCCTCTGGATGACGCAAGGGCAACCTTGGTGGAGAGCGCCATGCCTTATCTCAAAGGCCGCGCAAAGACCTTCCCGGAACTCCTTGAAAAGGCTGCATTTGTTATATCCGGGCGCCCCGTGGAACCGGATGAGAAGGCGCGGAAATCCCTGGACGCAGTATCCCGTGGTATACTGCGGGAATTGACGCCGCAGCTGCAAAATGCTATTTGGACGCGCGAAGACCTCGAAGCCACCGCAAACTCGTTCGCCACCGAAAAGGGGATGAAATTCGGCCAGCTGGCTGCCCCGATGCGTGCGGCGCTGGCCGGGCGGAGCACTACCCCGAGCGTCTTTGACATGATGCTGGTTCTCGGACGGGATGAATCCATCGCCCGTCTGGCCGACGCGGCTGCCTGACCGGGGCGCGGCGCACAAGGAATGCCGGCGTTCTGGCGCATCGGAAACGCTGCGTCCGGACGCGACACGACCACCCGTGCCGCTCGGGCACGTTAACGCATACCCCCATGCGATCCGCGCATGTGGCCAGTGAGAGGGAATTCGCATGCCAGAATCCACCAAATCCGCTACTCTGAGCTTTGACGGCAAGCAGATCGAGCTGCCGATGTTCACCCCCACTGCGGGACCGGAAGTCGTCGATATCCGCAAGCTTTACGCGCAGGCCGGGGTGTTCACCTATGATCCCGGCTTCACCTCGACGGCAAGCTGCGACAGTACGGTGACTTATATCGACGGCGATGCCGGGATCCTGCTGCATCGCGGCTATCCGATCGACCAGTTGGCCGAGAAATCGCATTTTCTGGAGGTCTGCTACCTGCTGCTGTACGGCGAGTTGCCGACCGCCGCGCAGCTCGAGGATTTCGAACACCGCGTGACTCATCACACGATGATCCACGAGCAGATGCACAATTTCTTCCGCGGCTTTCGCCGCGATGCACACCCGATGGCGACGATGGTCGGCGTGGTCGGGGCGATGTCCGCCTTCTACCACGACAGCACGGATGTCAGCGACCCGTGGCAGCGGGAGGTCGCCTCGATCCGCCTGATCGCCAAGATGCCGACAATCGCCGCGATGGCCTACAAGTATTCCATCGGTCAGCCGTTCGTGTATCCGCGCAACGATCTGGATTACGCCGCCAACTTCCTGCACATGTGCTTCTCCGTGCCGGCGCAGACCTACGAGGTCGACCCGATCCTTGCACGCGCGATGGATCGCATCTTTACCCTGCACGCCGACCACGAGCAAAACGCCTCGACCTCGACCGTGCGCCTTGCATCCAGTTCGGGCGCCAACCCGTTCGCCTGTATCGCGGCCGGTATTGCCTGCCTGTGGGGGCCGGCGCATGGCGGCGCCAACCAGGCCTGCCTTGAAATGCTCAAGGAGATCGGCAGCGTCGATCGCATCCCCGAATTCATCGAACGCGCCAAGGACAAGGATGATCCGTTCCGCCTGATGGGGTTCGGTCACCGCGTCTACAAGAACACCGATCCGCGCGCCAAGGTGCTCAAGCAATCCGCCGACGAGGTGCTGGACCTCATGGGCGTCGAGGACAACGAGCTGCTGCGCATCGCCAAGGAACTCGAGCGCATCGCCCTGAACGATGACTACTTCATCGACAAGAAGCTGTTCCCGAACGTCGATTTCTATTCCGGCATCATTCTCGAGGCCATGGGCTTTCCCACCTCGATGTTCACGCCGATCTTCGCGCTGGCGCGCACGGTGGGCTGGGTCAGCCAGTGGAAGGAACAGATCGCGGATCCGCAGATGAAGATAGGTCGCCCCCGGCAGCTTTATCTTGGCGAGCTGCAGCGCGATTACGTGGATGTCGAAGACCGCTGAGGCGGATCGCCACTCCCAAAAAACGAAACGGCCGCCCTGATCCGGCGGCCGTTTTCAGTTCACGCAAGCAGGGCGCCCTCAGCGCCCTTCGTATTTCGGCGGGCGCTTTTCGAGGAAGGCCAGAACGCCTTCCTTGAAGTCGCGGCTTTGGCCGCAGGCACCCTGCGCGCGTCCCTCCATCGCCAGCTGATCGTCAAGGCTGTTGTCCCAACTGCCGCGGATCGCCTGCTTGACATGCGCGTAGGCCATCGTCGGCCCCTTGGCCAGATGGGCCGCGCGCGCGCGCCACACCGCCTCGAACTCGGCATCCGGAACCGCTTCCCAGATCATGCCCCAGTCATCGGCCTGCCGGGCGCTGATCTTGTCGGCGAACAGGGCCGCGCCCATGGCCTTGGCACTGCCCATGTTGCGGGTCAGCCAATAGGTGCCGCCCGCGTCCGGTATCAGGCCGATCCGCGTGAATGCCTGAAGGAAATAGGCGCTTTCGCTGGCGATCACCACGTCCGCGGCCAATGCTATATTGGCTCCTGCTCCCGCCGCCGGTCCGTTCACCGCCGAAATCGTGGGCACCGGGCATTCGAATATCGCGCGCAGCATCGGCCCGTATTCGTCCCGCAGCGTGCGCTCCAGGTCCAGATTGTCCGCGTTGGCGCGGTCGCTCAGATCCTGCCCCGAACAAAACGCGCGCCCTGCCCCGGTCAGCACCAGAACCCGGGCGTTGCGGCCCGCTTCGGTGGCGGCATGGGCTATTTCGGCGCGCATCTGCGCGTTGAGCGCGTTCATCTTGTCCGCGCGATCAAGCGTCAGAACCGCCACGTCATCGGCGATCTCCAACGTTATCGTTTCGTAATCCATCTCGAGCCTCCCTTTCCGGTCCGGGGCGCAGCATAACCGACCGCGCGGTAAGGAAAAGGGGAAACCCGGCGTCAGTCGTCAAGAATCTGGCGCAACCGGGCCTGCTCGGCGTCGCTCAGGCGGTCCTGGCCGGGTTCGGTGGCCCGCGATCTCCCCCGCAGGTAAACCACGCCCCCGCCAAGCGCCAGCAACAGCATCAGCGGCCCCGCCCCCCACAACAGCCAGTTACCCCCGGTCATGGTGGGTTTGAGCAGCACATATTCGCCGTAGCGCGCGACGATGTAATCGATGACTTCCTCGTTGCTGTCGCCCTCCACCAGGCGGTCACGCACCAGGATGCGCAGGTCGCGGGCCAGTTCGGCATTGGATTCGTCGATGCTCTCGTTGCGGCACACCAGGCAACGCAGATCCGCCGAAATGTCGCGCGCGCGTTCCTCCAGCCTTGGGTCATCCAGGATTTCATCCGGTTGCACGGCAAGCGCCGGCGCGGAAATCGCCAATAACGACAGGATCAACAACAGGCGCTTCATTCCGCCGGCACCCCCTGCGCCCGCGTTCCCGCCTTGCGCGCGCCGGCGGCGACACGGTACCGGCGATCAGACAGGCTCAGCAACCCGCCAAGCGCCATCAGGATCGATCCACCCCAGATCCAGTTCGCCAGTGGCTTGTAATAGGTGCGCACGGTCCATCCGCCGTTGTTCTGCGGATCGCCGATCACCACGTAGACATCGCGCAACAGGCCATAGTCGATCGCCGCCTCGGTGGTCGGCATCTGTTGCACCGGGTAGATACGCTTTTCGGGATGCAGCGTGCTGATCTCGCGCCCGTTGCGCGACAGAAGCACATCTCCGGTCGTCGACCGGAAATTCGGACCCTGCACCTGACGGACGTCCTGCAAGGTCAGGGTATAACCGGCCACCTCGAAGGATTCGCCGACCTGCGCGACGCGGATATCCTCCTTCTCCCATGCCATCAGACCGGCAATCGCGAACATCGTGACGCCCAGACCGCCATGGGCGACCGCCTTGCCCCAATCGGCGCGCGGCAGACGCGTCAGGCGGCCCATACGGTTGCCCGTGCGGCCGGTCTTGCTCCAGATATCGATCATGGCGCCCATAACCACCCAGGCGCCCAGGAACACGCCCACCGGACCGAGCGCGCTGCGCCCAGTCTGCACCGCGAAGGTCAGCGCCATCAATGCGATAGCCAACATCAGCGGTAGCCGCAGCGCGCGCAGCACGCGCCGGATCGCGCCCCGCTTCCACGGCAACATCGACCCGATCGGCAAGGCCAGCCCGAGAGCCACCATGAACGGCGTGAATGCCATGTTGAAGAACGGCGCCCCCACCGACAGCTTCCGACCGAGGATCATCTCGCCCACAAGCGGCCAGATGGTGCCCACGAAAACCACCAGCGCACTGACCGCGAGCAGGATGTTGTTGAGCACCAGGGCGCTCTCCCGGCTCACGGGTGAGAACACGCCGCGCGCCTCCATCGCACCGGCACGCGCTGCGTAAAGAACCAGCGCCCCGCCCATGAACACCGCCAGGATCAGCAGGATGAACACGCCCCGCTCGGGATCGTTGGCGAAGGCGTGCACGCTGGTGATGACGCCGGAGCGCACGATGAACGTCCCGATCAACGAAAACCCGAACGCCAGAATCGCCAGCAGGATGGTCCAGCTCTTCAACGACTCCCGCTTCTCCACGACAACTGCGGAATGCAGCAACGCCGCCGCGAACAGCCAGGGCATGAAGCTGGCATTCTCGACCGGATCCCAGAACCAGAAGCCGCCCCAGCCCAGCTCGTAATAGGCCCACCAGCTGCCAAGGCCGATACCCACGGTCAGGAACATCCACGCCGCCAGCGTCCAAGGCCTGACCCAGCGGGCCCAGGCGGCATCCACCCGTCCCTCGATCAGCGCCGCCACGGCAAAGGAAAACGCCATGCTCAGCCCGACGTAACCGAGGTAGAGGAACGGCGGATGAAAGGCGAGGCCCGGATCCTGCAACAGCGGGTTGAGATCGCGCCCGTTCATCGGCGGCACCGCCAGACGCTCGAACGGGTTCGAGGTCAACAGGATGAAGGCATAGAATGCCACGCCGATCGAGCTCTGGACCGCCAGCACACGCGCCCTGAGCGTGGGGGGCAGGTTGCCGCCGAACCAGGCTGCGGAAACCCCGAACAAGGTCAGGATCAGCAACCAAAGCAGCATCGACCCCTCGTGGTTCCCCCATACACCGGTGATCTTGTAAAGCATCGGCTTGGCGGTGTGGCTGTTGTTGACCACCAGCTTCACCGAGAAGTCGGAGGTCACGAAGGCATAGGTCAGCGCGGCAAAGGAAAACGCGACCAGCAGGAACTGCGCGTTGGCGGCCGGTTCGGCCACAGCCATCCAGCCGGGCCAGCGTTTATGCGCCCCGATCAGTGGAATGATCGCCTGAACGCAGGCGATCAGGCAGGCGAGGATGAGGGCGAAGTGGCCGAGTTCAATAATCATGCGGCATATATATCCGTTTCCGCCATGCAGGCCAATCCGAATCCGACAGCGTGGCGGATCACATTGTCGCGCCCTCAGCGCCCAGCAATCTCGCGCGCCGGGCGGCGGCGCCAATCATTGAGCGCCGGGTTGGCCTCGGGCCGCATGGCATCAAGCGTCAAAGCCGCGTCCGGGGCGCTGTCGGCGGTGCCGGGGCTGTCCGGCCCGGCGGTCTCCGCTGGGTCTTCGGCCCGCGCGATCCGGTGCAGGCCGTGTTGACCGAGGCGCATCGCGCGGCGGAAATCGTGCCCCTTGGCCTGGTAGCGCGCGCCGAAATAGAACGACACGATCGCCCCCATCAGCCACCATAGTGGCTCCGGCACCACCGCCAGCCCCGCCATGCGCGCCGAAAACCACACCGGATCGAACATCGCCGCCCCGAACATCGCCAGCGTCCCGAGCGCCATCGCCGGCCGCGGCACACGGTTCAGCGCGTCCATCGCCCGGTCGAACCTGCCGCGGCGGAGGTTGGCGAACTCGGCCCCGAACTGCGCCAGAGCGGCGCTGGTGCGATCGGCGTCGCGCGCCGCCATTGCATCGGCATTGGGCCGAAACACCTCGGCAGTTTCGCGCAGCACGTTGCGCCCGCGCCCGAACAGCAACCTGGAAAGCACCTCGATCAATCCCATGACTTGACCCTTTCGTTGAATTCCGCGGCGCTCAGGTGATAGCGCGGCGCGATGAAGGCCTCGGCCCGCCTGATCCAGCCGCCCTTGGCGCCCGAGCGGGTCCGCGCATATTTTCGTGCGGCGGGCCTGCGGTCGGCCAACCGCAAGTAGTAGCTGCGCCGCGCGATCCCGTAAGCGTCGCGCAGGTGCCCCGGCGCGGCCTCGTAGGCGGCGCGCGCGGCCCCGGCCGTCTGCGGGCCGATCACCCCGTCAACCGCCACGACATGCCCCATTTCGCGCAGCAACCGTTGCAGGATACGCACCGCGCCGGCGCCGGCATTCACATACATGTCGAACACCGTGTCGTGCAGCACGGCGGGCAATCGCCCGATGCCCGGCCGGCGGAAATAGTGAGTGACGAATATCTCGACCGCCTCGGTGCGGCTCAGGGCGCGCACATCGGCCACGTCAATGACGCCATCACGCGTCAGATCCAGCCCCAACC
>JAABTI010000010.1 GCA_011389955.1 Paracoccaceae bacterium
AGGAACTGGTACAGGTTGCGCCCCTCGTTCGAGATCTGGAACTCCACGCCGGTGGCGGAATAGAGCACCCCCAGACGCGATTTCAGTTCCAGCGCCTCGGGGCTGATCTTGCGGGCGAACAGGTAATCCTGCGCCAGCAGCAGATCGTAGTGATCGTTGTAGAAGGTCACCGGCATCCCGTAATCCGAGAACATCAGGAAGGTCAGGGTCCGGGTGCGGATCTCGGTCGTGGGGATCAGGTGACGCACGAGGGTCTGGAAGAAGGTTTCATCGGGAATCCAGGTGGTCTTGAAGAACCGCATGACATCCGGGCGGTCGCGGGTGAAGGCGAGGATCTTCTCGATGGTGCGGCGCCGCAGGCACCACCATTGGCTGCCGATCTGGACATCGATGTCGTCGGGTATGGGGCGCGAGAGACGCAGTTTCTGTTGCAGGTTCATCGACGCGTAGAACAGCCACTTGTTCTTGCGCTCGTTGAAGAAGTGGCGGTAGATCAGGCGCTCTTGCTTGATGCCGGTCTTGATCCAGTCACTTTGGAAGAAGTCGAAGCTTTCGATATAGTCCGCGTTCTCGGAATCAAGGAAGGCATGGGCGTATTCGGCAGACTTGATCGCCATGCAGTCGCCCGACACCATGTAGAAATGCGTGGCGCGGGGAAAGGCGGCCTCGGCCGCCTCGACGGCGTTGAGCGTGGCCTGCACGAGGGACCATTCGCCCCAGCCGCACCTGATCCGCTTGCGTGCGAAGGTGATGTTGGGATTGTCCGACAGTGCGGACCTGATACGATTGAAATCGCCGGTATCGGCGCGGGCATCGAAATGGATCGCCATGCAATCGCCCATGGCCGTAAGCTGCTCTGCCTGCCTTATGATGGCTTCGGGATCCTTGTGGCAAAGCAGTATGAAGGCGATTTTTGCCATTATGGAAACGAAAGCCCCTGTTCAATGTGTTTGTATGGATAGATAAAGACCAAAAGTCGTTGAATAAACATTCTTTCTTTTGTTTTTTCGACAATGTTAGTCCCGGCGCGTTGTGCCGCGTTCGCAATGGAGGGTTTGTTCATGGGGTTTCCCGGAACCTGGATGACGACAAGCGAAAGCATGGTTTATCGCGTGGTGCCGAAATGCGCTTGCTCGACCATTGGCCAGATCATGTATTATTCCGACCACGGCGAATTCTTCGACGGTGACATTCACGACGCCCGCAGCGGTATCCACAAATGGGCGATCGAGGACAGCCAGCAGATCATTTCGGACAACGTGAAGGGGCACGAATCCTATTCGTTCACCTGTGTGCGCAATCCATATACCCGCATCCTGAGTTCGTTTTTCGACAAGGTTTGCGGGATACAGCGCAACGGCAAGCGCTATCGCGGAAACCTGGTGCCGCTATTGGTGCAGAAATACGGCATCGAGGTGGGCGGCGAGGACGGCACGGAGGACTTCGACCAGATCAAGAGTTTCCGTCGCTTCCTGTTGTTCGCGCGCGACACGATACGGTGGCGCCGGCCGATGGACCCCGACATTCACTGGTCGGCGATGTCGGGGCATGTGTCCACCTTCATCCTGAACGGCGGCAGGTATGACAGCATCTTCTGGACGGAGCGGTTCAACGACGGGATGCAGCAGGTTCTCGACGCGACCGAGACGCCGCATGCCGTGGACCTGGAGCAGGTGCCGCGCTTCAACGAGTCCGAAGGGCACGGGCCGAAGCGCGCGCATCCGGTGGAGGAGTATTTCGACGACCTGTCGATGCACCTGGTCTATGAAATCTACAAACGCGATTTCAGATTGTTCAAATACGATTTCGAGAACCCGGCGAACAAGATGCCCACGGGCGAGATCGACCTTGACGAGGTGCATGCCAAGCTGGGCGATTGATCGCGCCCGTTTGCACATTTGCCGCAGGCGTCGGTAATGCGTGCGGGTGTCCGACTGTTGTTCTGGACGCAACGGCCCCGTTTCGGTAGTTTGGGACAAAACGGGACGGCAATGATCCCGAACCTTGAGGCAGTAGAATATGTTTCCCGAGCGGTTTTCGAACCTTCCGGCATATGCGTTCCCGCGTTTGCGGGCGCTATTGGACCGCCACGCGCCGGGTGGTGACGTGGTGCACATGTCGATTGGCGAGCCACGCCATCCGTTCCCCGACTGGGTGGGCGATGTGCTGGCGGCCAACACGGCCGGGTTCGGGCGTTACCCGCCCAACGAGGGCAGCGAGGGGTTGTGCGCGGCGATCAGCGACTGGCTGCGCCGCCGGTACGGCATCTCGGCGGACCCGCGCACCGAGGTCATGGCCCTGAACGGCACGCGCGAGGGTCTGTACAACGTGTGCATGGCGCTGATCCCCGAGACCAAGGCGGGCGGACGCCCGGTGGTGGCGATGCCGAACCCCTTTTACCAGGTTTACATGGTCGGCGTGATGTCTGTCGGGGCGGAGCCGCTTTTCGTGCCGGCCACGCGCGAAACGGGGTATCTACCCGATTTCAAGGGGCTTTCGGAAGATGTGCTGAACCGGATGGCGGCGGTCTATATCTGTTCGCCGTCGAATCCGCAGGGCGCGGTGGCCAGCCGCGGCTACTGGACCGACCTGATCGGGTTGGCCGAGCGATACGATTTCCGCATCTTCGCGGACGAATGCTATTCCGAGATATACCGCAGCGATCCGCCGGCGGGCGCGATGCAGGTGGCGCGCGAACTGGGCGCGGACCCGGAGCGGGTGGTGATCTTTCATTCCCTGTCGAAACGATCGAACCTGCCGGGGCTGCGATCGGGCTTCGTGGCGGGGGGCGCGCAGAGCATCGCGCGGCTGAGCCAGCTCAGGGCGTATGGCGGCGCGCCGTTGCCGTTGCCGTTGCAGGCAGTTGCAGAACGCGCCTGGACGGACGAGGCGCATGTGGTCGAGAACAGGCGTCTGTATCACGAGAAATTCGAGATCGCCGACGAGATTTTCGGCGATGTCCCCGAGTACCGGGGGCCGGAAGCGGGGTTTTTCCTGTGGTTGCCCGTTGCCGATGGCGAGGAGGCGGCGCTGAGGCTGTGGCGCGAAACCGGCGTTCGGGTTCTGCCCGGCGCGTATCTGAGCCGCGAAGCGGGGGGCGAGAATCCCGGCAAGGGATATATCAGGGTCGCACTGGTGGCCCCGAAGCAAGAGATGCAGACAGGGCTGATGGCGCTGCGCAACTGCATATACAACTGAGGGACGAGGGCAGGAATGGCATATCAGACCCGGGGACGTGATCCATTGTTCGACAGCGACGTTCAGGCCGCGATCGAAAAGCGCGGCAAGGAGTTGCTGGGCATCGTTCTGATCCTGGTGGCGATGGCGGCCGCGGCGATGACGGTGTCCTATCACCCCGATGATCCGTCGTTCCTGTCGGCCACGGACGCGCCGGTGCGCAACTGGACCGGCCAGATCGGCGCCAGTATCGCGGCGCCGCTGTTCATGATCGTGGGCTGGGGGGCGTGGGGCATCCCGCTGATCCTGGGTGGTTGGGGGGTGCGATTCACCCTTCACCTGGGCGAGGCGCGCGCGTTGAGCCGGCTGATCTTCGGGCCGATCGCGATCGCGCTTGCGTCGGTCTACGCCGCGTCGCTGGTACCGGGGCCGGAATGGAGCCACAGTTTCGGGCTGGGCGGGTTGTTCGGCGATACGGTTCTGGGCACGGTCCTGGGCATCTTGCCGGTCAGCGCCAGCATCGGCCTCAAGGCCCTTTCGGTTGTGCTGGGCGTGGTCATGGTGGCCTGCGCGGCCTTCGTGCTTGGCTTCACATGGGCGGAGCTGCGCAGGATCGCGCGGTTCCTCATCGTCGGTTTGATCGTCGCTTATGCCGGGTTGCTGAAGGCGCTGGCGTTTTCCGGGCGCGGCGTGGTTGGCGGCGTGCAGGCCGCCAGCGCGCGCAAGCAGGCCCGCCGCGAGCAGCGCGCGCAGCAGCCACGCAAGGCGGCGCAGATTGGCGCGCCCGCCGCCGACTGGCGGGTGGACCGCAGGGCGGACGCGCCGCCGGATGACGCCGCCGAAGTCGCGTATGCGCCCGGCCCCAAGAGCGGTTTCCTGTCGCGCATGCCCGCGCTGGTGCGCCGGCACGAGCCGCTGCCAGAGCCGGAACTGGTGGAACGCGAGCCGAACACGCAGGTGGACGACATGCCCGGCGATGACCGTATCAAGGCCAAGATCGCCGATGTCATCAGGAGCCGGGGGCGCGCAACCCCGACCATGAGCGCCGCCCGCGAGGCGCAGCACGGCGGACATGTGGACACGGCGCAGATGCCGCCGGAGCCGCCGCTGACATCCTTCGCGGCGGGCGAGCCCGAGGAAGAGGCGGTTCTGGAGGACGAGGACCGGGAGATGGCGGAGGAGCACGCCGCCGCGCCCGCGCGGCCCGCGGCCCCTTTCAACATTCCGGTCGCCGAGCCCCGCAAGGTGGTTCAGCACGCGCCGCGCAAGCCGGTGCAGCCCTCGGCCCGCGCCAGGGCCGAAGCGCAGCCCGCCCTGCAATTCGAAGAGGCCGGCGCGGCATATGAACTGCCGCCACTCAATCTGTTGTCGAACCCTGCCACGATTCAGCGGCATCATCTGAGCGATGAGGCGCTGGAGGAAAACGCCCGCATGCTGGAGACGGTTCTGGACGATTACGGCGTCAAGGGCGAGATCGTCAGCGTGCGCCCCGGCCCCGTGGTGACGATGTACGAGCTGGAGCCGGCGCCGGGCCTCAAGGCAAGCCGCGTCATCGGGTTGGCCGATGATATCGCGCGGTCGATGTCGGCGCTGTCGGCGCGGGTGTCCACGGTGCCGGGGCGGTCCGTGATCGGCATCGAACTGCCCAATGAAAACCGCGAGAAGGTGGTCTTGCGCGAAATCCTGAGCGCACGCGATTACGGCGACAGCAACATGAAGCTGCCGCTGGCGCTGGGCAAGGATATCGGGGGCGACCCGATCGTGGCGAACCTGTCGAAGATGCCGCACCTGTTGATCGCGGGGACGACCGGCTCGGGCAAGTCGGTGGCGATCAACACCATGATCCTGTCGCTGCTGTATCGGCTGACGCCGGATGAATGCCGGTTGATCATGATCGACCCCAAGATGCTGGAACTGTCGGTTTATGACGGTATTCCGCATCTGCTGAGCCCCGTGGTGACGGACCCCAAGAAGGCGGTTGTCGCCCTGAAATGGGTTGTTGGCGAGATGGAGGAACGCTATCGCAAGATGTCCAAGATGGGCGTGCGCAATATCGACGGCTACAACAGCCGGGTCGCCGATGCGCAGGCCAAGGGCGAAATGTTCTCGCGCACGGTTCAGACCGGCTTTGACGACGAGACCGGCGAGCCGGTGTTCGAGACCGAGGAATTCGCCCCCGAGAAGATGCCCTATATCGTCGTCATCGTCGATGAGATGGCCGACCTGATGATGGTCGCCGGCAAGGAGATCGAAGCCTGCATTCAGCGTCTTGCGCAAATGGCGCGGGCCAGCGGAATTCACCTTATCATGGCCACGCAGCGGCCGTCTGTCGATGTCATTACCGGCACGATCAAGGCCAATTTCCCGACGCGGATCAGCTTTCAGGTGACCAGCAAGATCGACAGCCGCACGATCCTGGGCGAAATGGGCGCCGAGCAACTCCTGGGCATGGGCGACATGCTCTACATGGCGGGTGGTGCGCGCATCACGCGGTGCCATGGGCCCTTTGTAAGCGATGAGGAAGTCGAGGAAATCGTGAGCTACCTCAAGGCGTTCGGCGCGCCCGATTACGTGAGCGGTGTCGTCGAGGGCCCGGACGAGGGCCGCGAGGGCAGTATCGACCAGGTGCTTGGACTTGGTGGCAATACCGATACCGAGGACGCGCTATACGACACCGCGGTGGCGATCGTGGTGAAGGATCGCAAATGCTCGACCTCCTACATTCAGCGCAAGCTGGCGATCGGCTACAACAAGGCAGCGCGCCTGGTCGAGCAGATGGAGGAACAGGGTGTTGTCAGCGGCGCCAACCATGTCGGCAAGCGCGAGATCCTGGTGCCTGAGCAATAATAAGGCGCGCATCGCGTTTTCGTGATGCCCGGCGGGATGAAACGCGCCGGGCGAGTGTATAGGTGAACCGCATGAGAGTCGTACGATCCCTATTGCTGTGCGGGGCGGCCATGACGCTGATCGCGCCGGCCCGTGCCGAGGCCGAAGAGGCAGAGCCCCTGCCGCTGTCGGAAATTTCCGAATACCTGAACGATCTGCGCCTCGCGCGCAGCCCGTTCACGCAGATCAACGACGATGGCAGCATCACAACCGGCACCCTGTTCATCAAACGCCCCGGGCGGATGCGGTTTTCCTATGACGAGCCGGAGGATACCGTGGTGATCGCGGGTGGCAGCGCGGTGGCGATTTTCGACCCCAAGAGCAACCAGGGGCCGCAGACCTATCCGCTGGACCGCACGCCCCTGTCGCTGATCCTGGCCGAGAACGTGGACCTGGAGAAAAACGGCATGGTCGTCGGGCACGAACGGCGCGGCCCGGCAACGGTGGTGACGGCCCAAGATCCGCAACATCCCGAATACGGCAATATCGAACTGGTCTTTACCCACGAGCCGGTGGAATTGCGGCAATGGGTCATCAACGATGACAGCGGATCGAGCACGACCGTATCGCTGGGGGCATTGCGCGTTCCCGACGAACTGGACGCGTCATTATTCAGCATCCAGCTGGAGCAGACCCGCCGCGAACAAACGCGGTAAGCCGCGCACCTGTCCCGCGCACCGCGGTGCTGCGTCAGCGCCAGCGGCGCCCGCACACGGCGAGCTGTGCGTCATAGGTCATGGCACGCGCTGCGACCTCGCCAGAGATTCGCATCAGCCAGCTCTTGCGCCTGTAGGTTCCACGGGAAAACCCGCTATGCCCCTCGTGGTAGGCCAGGTATTGGTTGCGCGCGTCCGAAAGCGGGATGCCGTTACGCTCGGTGGTCTTGTTCATGTACCAGCCCATGAAATCGGTGGCGTCGAATATCTTGTCGCGCCGCGCGCGGAACTTGCTCTGATCGCGCTGATAATCGCGCCAGGTGCCGTCGAGCGCCTGCGCATAGCCGTAGGCCGAGCTTTGGCGCCCCATCGGGATGATGCCGATGGCATATCGCAGCGGGGTGCGGGCACGGCCGTCGAATTTGCTTTCCTGGTAGATGAAGGCCATCTGCACCGCGACGGGAACGTCCCATTTGCGTTCGGCCGCCTTGAAGGCGCGCGCATAGACCGGCCTGTCCTTCACGATTGCACAGGCATCGTCCAGATTGCGTGGCGCAGACCTATCCCCGCCGCCGCATGACGCCAGCACAAGGATAATGACCATCGCGCGAAGAGTTCTGCTCATCTGCCTCTCGCCTCGTATATTTTTTTGCCATCCTAGCCGAAACGCGCCGACGAGGAAACGGGTATTCCCCGCCCGATATCGCCTTGGCCGGGATTTGCCGGGTGGGATGATCGATTTTTCGTGATCGCCGACACAGTGTGTTTCCATTGAAATTTGTCCTACCATTGGACAGATAACCCTTGTTGCGGTTATTCATGCGAGGTAGGGGCACGTCTGATATGTTGAAAAAACGCGCAAAATATCATCTGGGCCAGGTTGTGCGCCACAAGAAGCACCCCTTTCGCGGTGTTGTCTTCGATGTGGACCCGGAATTCAGCAATTCCGAGGAATGGTACGATGCCATTCCCGAGGACAGCCGCCCGCGGCGCGAGCAGCCGTTCTACCACCTTCTGGCAGAGAACGAGCAGAGCTTTTACATCGCCTACGTGTCCGAGCAGAACCTTGTCGCCGACTATTCCGGCGAGCCGGTGGACCACCCCGATATCCCCGACCTGTTCGGCCCCTTTCAGGACGGGCACTATCCCCTGGATTTCCAGCTGAACTGAGCGACGCGGGGTCAGTACCCCAGCGCGCAGCCGTCCTTGCGCGGGTCGGAGGCGCCTTCAAGCACGCCATCGTCGCGAATGAGGATGTTTTGCGCGCCACCGATGGGGGCGTCGGGTATCTCGATACGGTGGCCGATATCGGCGAGCTCCTGCCGCGTTTTCGCGTCATAACCCTTTTCGAGCTTGAGCACCCCGCCTTCGGCAAAGGCGCGCGGTGCATCCACGGCGTCCTGCGGGGCCATGCCGAAATCGACCAGGTTCGAGACGAACCGCGCATGTCCGGTGGACTGATAGGCGCCGCCCATCACCCCGAAAGGCATGATGAGGCGGCCCTGCCGGCGCAGCATGCCGGGGATGATCGTGTGCATGGGGCGTTTGCCGGGTCCGTATTCGTTCGGGTGGCCCGGCGTCAGGGTAAATCCCGCGCCGCGGTTTTGCAGCATTATGCCGAACTTGTCCGACGCGATACCCGATCCGAAAGGATGAAACAGCGAGTAGATCAGGGACACCGCCATCCGGTCCTTGTCGACGACAGTGATATAGACGGTATCGCGATGCACGGCCTCGGTCAGGGGGGCGGGTGGCCCCATTGCGCGCGCGGGATCGATCAGCGCGGCCAGTCCCGCCGCGGTTTGCGGCGACAGCATGTGATCCAGCCCGGTGGTGCGGTCCGGGTCGGCGATGAAACGGTTGCGCGCGTCATAGGCCAGCTTGGTTGCCTCGGCCTCGATATGCGCGCGGGCGCTGCCGAACGGGTCCATGCCGGCGATACCGAAATGCGACAGGATGTTGAGCAGAAGGATCGCCGTCGCGCCTTGGCCGTTGGGCGGGTGTTCCAGCAGGTCGGTGCCCTTGTAGGTGCCATCCACGGGCACGGTCGGCGTGGACTGCGCGGCGGCGAAATCCTGTGCGTCGTGGACGCCGCCGTGGCGATGCAGCGCGGCCAGCATGTCCTCGGCGACCTCGCCGGTGTAGAAGGCCTCGCGGCCATCGCGCGCGATGCGGCGCAGCACCTCGGCCTGGCCGGGGGCGCGAAACAGCTGCCCGACCTGACCGGGTTTGTCATCGAAGGTGAAATGCTTGCGGCCGCCGGCATCGAGTGCGTCGATATGAGCCGCCCAATCCATCGCGACGCGCGGCGCCACGGGAACGCCGGCGTCAGCGTAATGAATGGCGGGCGCCAGAACCGCATCGAGGCCGAGCGTGCCATGTTGTTCGGACAGTTGGCAGAACGCATCGATGGCACCGGGAATGGTGACCGCCTCGGCGCTGTTGAGCGGCACCGAATCGCAGCCCGTGGCGCGCAGCGCGTCGGCGTCGGCGCCTGCGGGTGCACGGCCGGAGCCGTTCCAACCCAGGACATCCTGGCTGCCGGGGGTTGAGAACAGCGCAAAGCAATCGCCGCCGATGCCGGTCATGTGCGGCTCGCAGATGCCCAGAAGGATGGCCCCCGCGATGGCCGCATCCATGGCGTTTCCGCCGCGTTCCAGCGTGTCGACTGCGACCTTGGCCGCAAGCGGATGCGAGGTGGCGCACATGCCATCCGTCGCCAGAACGGGAGAGCGGCCGGGAAAATGGAAATCGCGCATGGGTGTTCCTCTGGTTGCCTGCGGGGAACACTAGCGAAGCGCGCGGGAGGTGCAAACCCGGTTTTCCGGGCCATGTTGGGGCGTGAAAATGGCGAAAGAACCTCGACGCCGCGCACTGGGTGGGGGCTGTGAAAACCGCGGCGCCGAGGGAAGCCATATCCAGCTACAATGTTGCTTATGCATGGGGAATCCGGCTGCAATAGGATTGCAATGGGGCAAATTAGCGGCGCGGAACGGCTATTCGCCATCCTTTGGGCACATCGTTTCACGGGTGATTGGCACGGCAAAGCGCAGGCAATTGCACCCATGTTTGCGCGCGAAAGTCAGCCTGACGCTGAGCGTCGTGATTAGGTGCCAGCCGAAACCGCCCTCGGGCAGGGGGGTGTCGGGATGGTAGGTCTCGGGCATCGGGCGGGGCCGCAGGATGTCGGCCGGTGGCGGTGCGCCACGGTCCAGCACGGCAAAGCGAAACGAGTCCGGTGTCGCGGTGCAGGTGATGTCGATCGGGCCCACCTGCGCGTGGTCGGCATAGGCGTGTTCGGCGATGTTGTTCAAAACCTCGGCCAGCACGATTTCGATCTTGCCCAGCGCCGTGCAATCCGCGCCGTTGCGCGCGGCATGCGTTCTGATCTGTTCCAGCCCGTGCCGAATGGCGTATTCGTCACTGTCGAGGCGCAGGCGCAGGATGTATCGTGCTCTTGTCGGGGCGCGGTTGCGCCATGGCTGCGAGCTAGCCGCCATTTTGCTGCAACCCCGCCTCGGGTGTTTCATGTATCGTGAACACCTTGTCCATGCGCGTCAACCGGAACACGCGGTCCACGTTGGGTGTCAGCCCCGCGAGCTGTAGCTTGCGCCCGTGCCCCATCTGTTTCATCGCTGCCACGATGGAGCCAAGGCCACTGGAATCGATGAAGGTCACGGCGGACAGGTCAAGCATGACAGTGGCCGGCGCGCCATCGGTGAGGGCGCGTATGCGGTCCTTGAAGGCGATGGCGACGGCGGCATCGATACGATCGTCGACAACCGAGAGAAGCCGAACATCGCCGATATCGTGACTGTGAATTTCCATATCGCGGCCTCACAGGTTATGCGTAGAACTACAGGCTAGACCGAGTTTCTTACCATTCGGTATGCAGGAGTCGGCAAAAGGGGGAATCGGAATGAACAAGGTTGTCATCGCAGGTGCATCGCGTACGCCCATGGGCGGTTTTCAGGGTGTATTCAACGGGGTCGAGGCATCGGCGCTGGGAGGCGCTGCGATTCGTGCCGCGCTGGATGGTGCCGGGGCGAAAACGGTTGACGAGGTCCTGATGGGCTGTGTTCTGCCGGCGGGCCAGGGGCAGGCACCCGCACGACAGGCGGGATTCGCCGCCGGGCTGGGCGAAGAGGTCCCGGCGACCACGCTGAACAAGATGTGCGGTTCGGGCATGAAGGCGGCGATGATGGCCTTCGACCAGATCGCGCTGGGACATACCGGCACGATCATCGCCGGTGGCATGGAAAGCATGTCGAACGCGCCGTATATGCTGCCCAAGATGCGCGGCGGCGCACGGATCGGACATGCGGAGGTGATCGATCACATGTTCCTGGACGGTCTCGAGGATGCTTATGACAAGGGTCGGCTGATGGGCACCTTTGCCGAGGATTGCGCCGAGAAGTTCCAGTTTACCCGCGAGGCACAGGACGAATACGCGCTGCGGTCGCTTTCAAGCGCGCTGGAAGCCGAGAAATCGGGGGCCTTCGATGGCGAGATCACCCAGGTGGTGCTGCCCTCGCGCAAGGGCGACGTGACCATCAGCACCGACGAGCAACCCGCCAAGGCGCGCCCCGAGAAGATTCCGCAACTCAAGCCGGCCTTCCGCGAAGGGGGCACGGTGACGGCGGCGAATTCGTCGTCGATCTCGGACGGCGCCGCGGCGCTTGTCCTGGCGTCCGAGGAGGCCGCCAAGGCGCAGGATCTGAACGTGCGCGCGCGCATCGTCGGCCATGCCAGCCACGCGCAGGCGCCGGGATGGTTCACCACCGCGCCGGTTCCGGCCGCGCGGAAACTTCTGGAGCGTATCGGCTGGGACATCGACAGCGTTGACCTGTGGGAGGTGAACGAGGCATTCGCCGTGGTACCCATGGCCTTCATGCACGAAATGAACATCTCCCGCGACAGGGTGAACGTGAACGGCGGCGCCTGCGCGCTCGGCCATCCGATCGGGGCGTCCGGTGCCCGGATAATGGTCACGTTGCTCAACGCGATGGAAAAGCACGGAGTCAAGCGCGGGGTTGCGGCGATCTGCATCGGCGGCGGCGAAGGCACCGCGATCGCGATCGAAAGGGACTGACCGGGTCGCGGCCGCGCACCAAGGCTATGTGCCGGGGCGCGGCGGTAATACACGGGCGCCCCGACGGTGGTTTTTGCAGACGCGCGCGGCCCGTATTCCCGCGCCCCATTGATTTGCCCGCCGATCGCCCGTTTGATCGTCGCAAACGGGAGGAGCGATCTTGAGCAAGTTGAAACTGGCATGGGCGCTGACGAAGGTGTTTCTTCCCTCCGGGGTCGTGCGGATGATCTATCGCGGGCGGCTGTCCGTCATGGACGGCCGACGCATCGATCCCAAGGCGCAGGCGGTGACCGACCTGGTGGCGTTGTTGCGCGATCCGCAGGCGCTGCCGACACTGGAGCAAAGCCGCGCGCAGCTCGCGCAGATGGCGGCCAAGTTCGAGCGCCCCTGCCCGGCAGATGTCGAAAAGACCGCGATCGCCCTGCCCGGGGCGGACGGATCGCGCCCCGCGCGGGTGTATGTTCCACAAGGCACCGATCCCAAGGCGGCCCAGCCGACGCTGTTGTTCCTGCATGGTGGCGGTTGGGTGCAGGGCAGTCTGGACACGCATGACGGCATGTGCGGGCACCTGTCGCACCAGGCAGGGATCAGGGTGGTCTCGCTGGACTATCGTCTTGCGCCCGAACATCCGTTTCCCGCCGCGCCGGACGATGTGCTGGCGTGCTATCGCGGTCTTCTGGACGGGGCAGGGGACTTGCATGTGCGGGCCGATCAACTGGCCGTCGGTGGCGATAGCGCGGGCGGCAACCTGACGGCCTGCCTGATGCATGATCTGGCCGCCGCGGGCCTGCCCATGCCGGCGGCGCAGGTTCTGATCTATCCCGCCACTGATGGGCGGTTGAATACGCGATCCATGCGCGATCTGTGCGACCAGCCGGTTTTGCCGGCCGGTCGCATCGCGTGGTACCTGGGACTGTACCTTTCCGAGGGGCAGGACCGTGGCGATCCGCGGGTCTCGCCGCTGTTGTCCGATCACCATGCCGCGCAGCCGCGCGCGCTTGTCATCGCGGGCGGTCACGATCCGCTATGGGATGACGCGCAATCCCATGCGCAAGCGCTGGAGCAGGCTGGTGTGTCGGTGGACCTGCTGAACTATCCCGGCCAGATCCATGCCTTTGCATCCTTGACGCGGGTGGTGCCGCAGGGCAATGACGCCATTCGCAAGACCGCCATATGGCTCAAGGCGGCCCTTTCGTGAGGTTATGATGCGCGTTGATTACACCAACCTTGCCAAGACCATCGCGGCCCTGACCGACGGGGAAACCGACACGATCGCCCTGATGGCGACCGTCGCGTGCGAGGTGCATCACGCCGATGATCGGTTCGACTGGACCGGGTTTTACCGCGTGGTCGCGCCCGATACGCTCAAGATCGGGCCATACCAGGGCGGGCACGGCTGCCTTGTGATCCCGTTTTCGCGCGGCGTGTGCGGAGCGGCGGCGCGCACGGGGCAGGTGCAGCGGGTCGATGACGTCGAGGCGTTTCCCGGCCATATCGCCTGCTCGGCATCGACCCGGTCCGAGCTGGTCCTGCCGGTCACTGACGGGGCGGGGCGTTTGTTGGGCGTGCTGGATATCGACAGCGATCGGCCCCGCGCCTTTTGCGCGCAGGACGCGGACCATTTGTCGGCCATCGTGACGCGGGTTTTCCGCCAAGCCGCGCCTGCATGAGCTGGGAAGGCTGGAGTATCTTCGCCCTGTTCTGGGTGGTGTTCGTGACATCACCCGGCCCTAACGCGGCCAACTGCATCATGAACGGCTACACGGTGGGATTCGCGCGGGCGCTGTGGGGCGTGGCGGCGATCCTGACCCAGGCAACGCTGTTCCTGACTTTGTCGGCGCTGGGGGTTACCGCGCTTCTGGCGACGGCACCGGAGGCGTTTCGCATTTTGCAGGTTGCCGGGGCAGCGGTGCTGATATGGCTGGGCATCCGGGGCTGGATGCGCGCCCATGTCGTGAGCGATCCGGGCCACAGGCACGCGGCGTCGATCTATGGGCGCGCCTTTGCCATTGCCACGATCAACCCCAAGAGCGTGGCGGGTTACCTGGCCGCGTTCAGCCAGTTCGTGCAGCCGGACCTGCCGATCGGCGCGCAGATGTGGGTGATTTACCCGACCGCGCTGTGCATCACTGCGATCAGTTATTCAACCTATACCGCGCTGGGGGCGTGGATGGGTCGCGCGGCACTGGGCGTGATTGCCAACCTGTGGCTCAAACGTGGTCTGGCGCTGTGCTTCATCATCTACGGGGTGCTCCTGGCGTTGGCGCCGGTCCCCGCGCCGCGGGGCATGGACAATGCGGTGCAGGGCGCGCTATCGCGGGGCGATGCAGACACCGTATGATCCACCCCAAGACCCGCTGGATATCCTGCACGAGGATGAGGCGCTGATCGTCGTGAACAAGCCCGCGGGCCTGTTGTCGGTGCCGGGGCGGGGCGAGCACCTGGCCGATTGCCTGCTGAGCCGCGTGCAGGCGGCGTTCCCGCAGGCGTTGCTGGTGCACCGGCTGGATCGTGACACGTCGGGGGTGATGGTGTTCGCGGCGAGCCCCCATGCGCAGCGGCACCTGTCGCAACAATTCGAGGCGCGCACGACGCGCAAGACCTACGTGGCGCGGCTTGCCGGGCGGCTGGAGCCGGCGCGGGGAAGTGTCGATCTGCCGCTGATCGTTGATTGGGAGCGCCGGCCGCGGCAAAAGGTCTGCACCGAGACCGGCAAACCGGCCCTGACCGAATGGCGTGTCCTACGCCACAAAGGCGACGAAACGCGCGTTCGCCTGATGCCGAAAACGGGGCGCAGCCACCAGTTGCGCGTGCATATGCTGTCAATGGGGCACGTGATCCTGGGCGATCCGATCTATGCCGAGGGCGCGGATGCGGCGCATCCGCGCCTGATGCTGCATTCCGAGGAGCTGCGCCTCAAGCACCCCGATAACGGGCACGGCATGCGGTTTCGCGCGCCCGCGCCGTTCTGAGGCCCTGGCAGGCGCGGTTCACTTGCGCAAAACGCGATCCGTCAGGTTCAGCCGCGCATCGATGATCGGTTGCATCAGCGCGGCAAGATCGGCGTCGTTCTTGAGTAGTTGCGCCAACTCGTCCAGCCGGTTGCCGGCGACAAGCTGTAGCAGGTCCGTGCGCAGTTGCCCTTCGGCGTCGCGCGGCAGTTGCGCCACCGTTTGAAGCAGATCGGGGCGCGTGGTGCCGGACAGGTCCGTTTCGACCGCGCTGGCGGGGCGTTCCGTTTCGACGAAGGCATAGATGCCCACGGTGCGACCGGGTTGCGAAAACGGGCACAGGGCAACGGCGCCGATATCGGGCTGCGCCTGCAATGCCTTGCGGATCGCCGGCCCGTCCCGTGCGATGCGGTTCTCGTTTCCTTCGCTATCGGACCAATGCATGATGCGGCGGGTGATGAACTTGTACAGCCGTTTGCCCGTGGCCAGCCATATCCGTGTCGGCAGGGCCTTGTTGCGCAGCATCCGCTGCTCTGACGGGGTCAGCAGGGAACGGGCGAAATTGCGCTTTTGCTTGAGCAGGTGGCGCAAGTCCTCGCGCGCCTTGAGGCGGAACAGAAGCCCCCGGCGCCGATGCACGGAGGCCAGTTGAAAGTCGATCACCGCGGCGCGCCCGTCCGGCGTCATCAGCCAGTTCTGCGGTTTGGCGATGTCGTTATGGGTGACGCCACGATGGCGCATCTCGCGCAGGATGCGCTTGGCGTCCTGATACCAGGCGCGATGGCTGGGGCGGGCGAGGTGCAGTGGCGTGCCGGCGGCCCAGTCGCGCAGCAGGCCCTGCGCATCGTCGCGGATCAGCGCAGGACAGCCGGTTATGCCGCTGACGGCGGCAAGGCCGCGGATCTCGCGCCGGGCGAGCGCCCGTGAAATCGGGCGCGCATACCACGGAACCGTATCAAGCCGGCGCAGAACGCGCTTGTCATCGGGATCGCCCGGGGCGTGGCCCAACCAGGTTTCCGAGAAAACATCGCGCTTGAGCACCGTTTTCGGCGTGAAATCGGCGCAGTCGGGTGGATTTTCAGATGTGTTCGGGCCGGTCATGCGTTTGACTCCACCTATCTGCGGCGGAGCAGATAAAGGGGGCCACGCCCGCGCCGCCGACATTGCCGGGGCGGGCGTGGCGACAGGTCTTACTCGGCTGTCCAGCCGGAGACGGCCTTGACCTCGAGGAAATCCTCGATGCCCCAGACACCGCCTTCGCGGCCGTTGCCGGACTGCTTCATGCCGCCGAACGGTGCGCCGGCACCGCGGCCCTGGCCGTTCATCTCGACCATGCCGGACCTCAGGTTCATGGCCATGCGGTTGGCCTTGGCACCGTCCTGGGTCTGGACGTAATTGGTCAGGCCATAGGGCGTGTCATTGGCGATCCTGACCGCGTCTTCCTCGCTTTCGAAGGGGATGATCGACAGGACGGGGCCAAAGATCTCTTCGCGCGCGATGGTCATGTCGTTGGTGACATCGGCGAACACGGTGGGCCGAACGTAGAAGCCCTTGTTGAAGCCTTCGGGGCGGCCGGGGCCACCGGCGACAAGGCGCGCGCCCTCGTCAATCCCCTTCTGGATCAGACCCTGGATCTTGCTCCATTGCGTTTCGTTCACGACCGGGCCGATGTGGCGCCCCTCGTCGTGACTGCTGCCGACCTGGATGCCCTTGGCGATCTCGGCGGCGGCATCGACGGTCTGGTCATACACGCTCTGCTGAACCAGCATCCGCGAGGGCGCGTTGCACGACTGGCCGGAGTTGTTCATCATGTGCAGAACACCGCGCTTGACGGCCTTTTCGTCCGCATCTTCAAAGATCACATTGGCACCCTTGCCACCCAGTTCCAGGTGCACGCGCTTGAGCGTATCGGCGGCGGCCTTGGAGATCAGGATACCGGCGCGGGTCGAGCCGGTGAAGCTGACCATGTCCACGTCTGCGTGGCTGGAAAGCTGGCTGCCGACACCGGCACCATCGCCGTTGACCAGGTTGAACACGCCCGGCGGAAAGCCCGCCTCGTGGACCATGTCGGCGAACAGGATCGCGTCCAGCGGCGATTCCTCGGATGGTTTGAGCACCATGGTGCACCCGGCGATGGCGGCCGCGATCACCTTGAGCGTGATCTGGTTCATCGGCCAGTTCCACGGCGTTATCAGGGCGCAGACCCCGATCGGTTCGTGAATGATGCGGTCATTCGGGGCGTGATCGCCAAGCGGGCGGATGAATTCGAAATCCTTGGCCGCGCGGATGAAGTTCTTCATGTGCCCGGCACCGGCACCGACCTGTGCCTGCCGCGCCAGGTCGATCGGGGCGCCCATTTCCAGGCTGATGGCTTGCGCCATTTCCTCGCTGCGCGCGGTGTAGACCTCGAGCAGTTTTTCAACCAGCGCGATGCGCTCCTCGACCGGGGTGCGCATCCAGTTCGGGAAGGCGGCCCGTGCCGCGGCAACGGCGGCGTCGGTATCGGCCTGACCGCCGAGCGAGATCACCGCGCAGGGGTCTTCGGTGGACGGATCGATGACCTGAAGATCGGATGGCTGGGCGGGGTCGACCCAGGCACCGTTGATGTAGAACTGGCGTTTTTCGATCATTTCTGACCTCCATTTTGAGCCTTGCACAGCTTGCCGGTCCATCGTTGGAAACGGCTGACACGCTGGATTCGCGACACTCTGTCACCGCCGCAGACCGGCTGCAAGCCAGAGGGGTTCAAATCTCTGGCTGGAAACTTATCTGAGATTGTGAATATAACCGCGTCAACGCACTCCCAACGTAATCGAAAGGATAATCCGATGGGCCTTCGACTCAATGATATCGTGCCTGACTTTACCGTGGAAACCGACCAGGGAACGATCAAGTTCCATGACTGGATCGGCGACAGCTGGGCGATCCTGTTTTCTCACCCCAAGGATTTCACGCCAGTTTGCACGACCGAGTTCGGCGCAGTTGCCCAACTGGCCGATGAATGGACCAAGCGTGGCACCAAGGTGATCGGTCTTTCGGTGGATGCCGCCGATGAACACGTCAAGTGGAAGTCCGACATCGAAGGCTATGCCGATGCCGAGGCCGGCTTTCCGATCATCGCCGACGTTGACCTGAAAGTATCCAAGGCATTCGACATGCTGCCTGCCGAGGCCTATCTGCCCGACGGACGCACAGCGGCCGACAGCGCCTCGGTCCGGTCGGTGTTCATCATCAGCCCCGACAAGAAGTTGCAGCTGTCCATGACCTACCCGATGTCGGTGGGCCGCAATTTCGCCGAAGTGCTGCGCGCGCTGGACGCGTTGCAGGCCACCTATAACACCCCCATTGCGACGCCGGCCAACTGGACCAGCGGCGAGGATGTGATCGTGGCGCTGTCGCTGACCGACGAACAGGCGCGCGAGAAGTTCGGCGAGTTCGATGCCAAGCTGCCCTACCTTCGCACGATCAAGCGGCCGGCCTGATCCGATACCCGGCGTTTGGCCGCCACGAAGCCACGCAAAACGACCCCCGCAGCCATGCTGCGGGGGTTTTGCGTCCGGGTCCGGTCCCCCGGCGCAGAACGGCGACAAAAGTGTTTTTGCTATCCTCCGTCCGCTGCTAGGCTCGGATGGCTTGAAGCCATGAGGCGAGGAACCGGACGGTGAAAGAGACCACCCGCAATGCACGATCTGCCAGCAAGAAGACGACTATCGGGTGGCGGGAGGTGATTACCCTGCCCGATCTGGGCATCACCGACGTCGTGGCAAAGATCGATACCGGTGCGCGAACCTCGGCCATTCACGCCACCCATGTCGTGCCGTTCCGGCGTGACGAGGCGGATTGGGTGAGGTTCCATATTCCGCATTCCAGCGGGTTGCGCGCCCGGGATGTGGAGGCCCCCCTTCTGGGTGAACGCCCGATCAAGAACACCAGCGGGATTCACGAGGACAGGCTGGTGATCGAAACCGCGCTTGTTCTCGGCCGCCGCCGCTGGCGGATCGAGGTGTCGCTGGCCAATCGGACGCGCATGGCGCTGCCCATCATACTGGGCCGCACCGCCATCCGGCGACACAAGATACTGGTAGACCCGGGCCGATCCTTCCTGTTGGGTAAGCCTCCGCACGGTGGTGCCAAAAGACGCTCTTCCGCGGCCGCAACTTCAGATTCGTGAAAGGAATTCATCAATGAAAATCGCGATGATGACGCGCAGTCCGAACCTCTTTTCCCACAAGCGAATGAAAGAGGCGGCCGAATTGCGCGGTCATGAAATGGACATGATAAACACGCTACGTTGTAGCGTGAACATCGCCTCGCGGCGGCCCGAGATCTATTATGACGGGGAGCGGTTGCCGAAATATGATGCGGTGATCCCGCGCATCGGCGCGTCGATCACCTATTATGGTCTTGCGGTGCTCAGGCAGTTCGAGATGCAGGGCGTGTTTCCCGTCAACGAATCCGTGGCGATCGGGCGGTCGCGTGACAAGCTGCGTTCGATGCAGCTATTGGCGCGCGATGGTATCGGCCTGCCGGTGACGACCTTCGCCCATGATCCCAAGAAGGCGGAGGAAGTAGTCAACCTGGCCGGGGGTGCGCCGCTGGTCATCAAGCTGATCGAGGGCACCCAGGGCATTGGCGTGGTTCTGGCCGATACCAACCGGTCGGCCAAGTCGGTGATCGAGGCATTCCGTGGCGCGGGCGTGAACATCCTGGTGCAGGAGTTCATCAAGGAGGCCGGCGGCACGGATATCCGTGCCTTCGTCATCGGCGGCAAGGTCGTTGCCGCGATGCAGCGCAGCGGGGCCGAGGGCGAATTTCGATCGAACCTGCACAGGGGCGGTTCGGCCAAGCCGATAAAGGTGTCGCCAGAAGAGCGCTCGACCGCGATTCGCGCTGCCAAGTCGATGGGCCTGAACGTGTGCGGCGTCGATATGCTCCGGTCCAACCACGGGCCTGTGGTGATGGAAGTGAATTCCTCTCCGGGTCTGGAGGGCGTCGAAAAGGCCACCGGCAAGGATATCGCCGGCATGATAATCGATTTCATCGAGCGCAAGGGGCGCGAAGGCAAGACGCGGACGAAAGGCCGGGGCTGATGGCGAGGGCAAAGCCGTTCGAGTTCGGCGGCACGGTGATCGAACCGGGCACGCGGCGCACGGTGGAGCTGCCGGTTTCGACCCTGTCAGATCACACGCCGGTGACGATGTCGGTGCATGTCGTGCACGGGCGCAAGCCCGGCCCGGTGCTGTTTGTCAGTGCGGCGGTGCATGGCGACGAGGTGATCGGGGTTGAAATCGTTCGCCGGCTGTTGCGGGCCTCGCCGCTCAGAAGGATGGCGGGCACGCTGATGGCGGTGCCCATCGTCAACACCTTCGGGTTCCTGAACCAGTCACGTTACCTGCCCGACCGGCGTGACCTGAACCGCAGTTTTCCCGGCTCGGCGCAAGGATCGCTTGCGGCGCGGCTGGCACATATCTTCATGACGCAGGTCGTGGCGCGGGCCGATCTGGGCATCGATCTGCACTCTGCTGCCATTCATCGCGTGAATCTGCCACAAATCCGGCTCAGCCCGGGAAGCGAGCGGCTGGAGGATCTGGGCCGCGCTTTCAGTGCGCCCGTGATCCTGCATTCCAAGTTGCGCGACGGCTCCCTGCGCATGGCGGCCGAGGAGGCGGGCATCGACGTGCTGCTTTACGAGGCGGGTGAGGCGCTGAGGTTCGATGAACTGGGCGCGCGCAGTGGCATGTCCGGCATCCTTCGGGTGATGCGGCGTATGGGCATGGTGGGGATGAAGGGTGTGCCGAAGCCGCGTGCCAGGCCCGTGATCTGCGACACCTCGGTGTGGTATCGCGCACCGGCGGGCGGATTGCTGCGCGCGTATCACACGACCGGCGACCTGATCGAATCAGGCACCGTTCTGGGGGCGATTTCGGACCCTTTCGGCGAAAGCGAAGTCGAACTGACCGCAACCCGTCCCGGCATCATCGTGGGCCGGAGCAACATGCCCGTCGTGAACGAGGGCGACGCGCTGTTCCATGTCGCCGATATCGGCAAACCGGCCCATGCCGAAGCCGCGATGGAAGGCATCGCCGCGCAGATGGACGCGGCGCCGTTGTTCGATGAGGATGAAATCATCTGACGGATGACCTGCCGGGGATCAAAGCGCCAGTACACCCAGCACGTAGAGCGCCATGAAGATCACGATCAGCGACCCGATGGTGTAGAAGGTTGCGCGCACCTCGTGGCTGCGCTTGGTGGCATAGGCCAGGAAATGGCAAAGCCGCGCGGCGACGAAGCCGTAAAACAGCACTTGCGCCAGCAAAAGGCCAGGGTCGACCGCGACGAACAGCAACCCTGCCACCAGGAAGGCCGGGATGTTTTCCAGGTCGTTGCGGTGTATTCGGCGCGACCGTTCGACATAATCGTCGGGGTCGAGCTGCCCGGGACGCGGCTCCTTGTTGATCGCGCCGGGTTGCAGGTCTTCGGGGCTGGCGAAGCCGCCCTTCACGTGCATCATCCGGTAGACCGTCATCCATCCCTGGCCCATTATTTTCAGGACCATCAGCGCCGCAGCGATCACGTAGGCGGCGAAAACCGGGTTGTCGAGTGTCAGCAAGGGCATGGCGCTGCTCTCCGCACTGTCTCATTGCGATGATCGCCGCACATGCCGCTGCTTGCAAGCACCACGTCCGCCGCGCCGCAGAAAAAAATGCCCGGGCGTTTCCGCCCGGGCATTCCATTCGGTCCTGAGGTGGCGCGGATCAGCCCGCCGTGTCCTCGTTGGTCATCTCTTCGCCGGTGTTCTGATCGACCATCTTCATCGCCAGACGCACCTTGCCGCGATCATCGAAGCCCAGCAGCTTGACCCACACTTCCTGACCTTCCTTGAGAACGTCGGAGGGATGGTTCAGGCGGCGATTCTCGATCTGGCTGACATGCACCAAGCCGTCGCGCTTGCCAAAGAAGTTCACGAAAGCACCGAAATCGACGATCTTGACGACGGTGCCCTTGTAGATCTTGCCTTCTTCCGGCTCTGCCACGATCGAGTGGATCATGTCATAGGCCTTCTGGATGGCTTCGCCGTTCGGGCTGGCGATCTTGATGATGCCTTCGTCGTTGATATCGACCTTGGCACCCGACACCTCGACGATTTCGCGGATCACCTTGCCGCCCGAACCGATCACTTCGCGGATCTTGTCGGTGGGGATCTGCATGGTCTCGATGCGCGGGGCGTGGACGCTGAAATCGGCCGCGCCGGACAGGGCCTTGTCCATCTCGCCGAGGATGTGCATCCGGCCGGCCTTGGCTTGCTCCAGGGCCTTTTCCATGATCGCGGGGGTGATCCCGGCAACCTTGATGTCCATTTGCAGCGAGGTAATGCCCTCGGCCGTGCCGGCCACCTTGAAGTCCATGTCGCCAAGGTGGTCTTCGTCCCCGAGGATGTCCGACAGGATGGCGTATTCGCCGCTTTCTTCAAGAATAAGCCCCATGGCGACGCCAGCCACCGACGACTTGAGCGGAACGCCCGCATCCATCATCGACAGCGATCCGCCACAGACCGACGCCATCGAGGACGAGCCGTTGGATTCAGTGATCTCGGACACCAGGCGAATGGTGTAGGGGAAATCCGTCGCTGCCGGCAGCACCGCCTGCAGCGCGCGCCAGGCGAGCTTGCCATGGCCGATCTCGCGGCGGCCCGGAGGGCCCACGCGACCCGCTTCGCCAACCGAGTAGGGAGGGAAGTTGTAGTGCAGCAGGAAGTTGGATTTGAAGTTACCGTGCAGCGCATCGACGAACTGTTCGTCATCGCCGGTGCCAAGCGTCGTCACCACCAGACCCTGCGTTTCACCGCGCGTGAACAGCGCCGAGCCATGCGTGCGTGGCAATAGCCCGGTTTCGCAGTTGATGTCCCGGATTTCGTCGAGCTTGCGGCCGTCGATCCGGTTTCCGTTCTTGACGACATCACCGCGCAGGACGGTCGATTCCAGCTTCTTCATGGCGGCGCCGAGGGTCGGATCCTCAAGCTGCTCTTCGCTGAGCTGCTCCTTGATCGCCTCTTTCGCCGCCGTGATGGCCGCAGTGCGTTCCTGCTTGTCGCGGATGGCGAAGGCCGAGCGCATGATGTCTTCGCCGGCGGCTTTCACGGCACCATACAGTTCCGAGTAATCCGGTGGCTGGAAGTCGAACGGCTCTTTCGCGCAGTCCTCGGCCAGATCGACGATCAGGTCGACAACCGGCTTGATCTGCTCGTGGGCGAAGTTGACCGCGCCAAGCATCTCTTCTTCGGTCAGCTCGTAGGCCTCGGACTCGACCATCATGACGGCGTCCCTGGTGCCCGCGACGATCAGGTCGAGACGCTGCTCGGGATTGTTGCGCAGGTCGTGCATGTCGTCGATTTCGGGATTGAGGATGTATTCGCCATCCGCATATCCCACGCGGCAACCCGCGATCGGGCCCATGAACGGCGCGCCCGAAATGGTCAGCGCGGCGCTTGCGGCGATCATCGCGACGATATCGGGGTCATTGACCAGATCGTGCGACAGAACCGTGCACATCACCAGCGTTTCGTTCTTGAAGCCGGGCACGAACAGCGGGCGGATCGGCCGATCGATCAGACGCGCGGTCAGCGTTTCCTTTTCGGACGGGCGCGCCTCGCGCTTGAAGAAACCGCCGGGCACCTTGCCCGCGGCATAGTATTTTTCCTGATAGTGAACCGTCAGCGGAAAGAAATCCATTCCGGGTTTGGGTTCCTTGGCAAAGGTCACGTTGGCCATGACGCTGGTTTCACCAAGCGTGGCGATGACGGAGCCATCGGCCTGACGGGCAACCTTGCCCGACTCCAGAGTGAGGGTCTCTTCCCCCCATTGCATCGACTTTTTCGTTACGTTGAACATCTCGTATCCTATCTTGGCCGCCGGGGCGTATCCCCTTTGGCCGTTTCATCCGGGGCCGCATTGCCCCATGATCCCTGTCTGTCTTGTCCAGAAACCGGCGCAGGGATCGGGCGCGGGTTTCAAGCGGATGATAGCAAAACCGCGCCCGGTTGGGCGCGGTTTTTCAAGTCAGCGGCGAATGCCGAGGCGTTTGATGAGGTCGCGGTAGCGCGCCTCGTCCTTGCCTTTGAGATAGTCCAGCAGCTTGCGGCGCTGCGCAACCATTTTCAGAAGGCCACGGCGACCGTGGTTGTCCTTCTTGTGGGTCTTGAAGTGTTCGGTCAGCGTGCTGATCCGCGTGGTCAGAATCGCGATCTGCACCTCGGGCGAACCGGTGTCACCGTCCTTGGTGGCGAAATCTTTCATCACGCGTGCTTTGTCTTCGACTGTAATCGACATCGGGGTCTCCTTTGAGTTGAAGGTTGTGGGCGCAAGCCGGGATGTCGTCCAGCAAGGTCCGGAGAATTCGTGCACGCACGGAGCGGTCACCACGCGCGTCTAGGGGAATTTCGCCGTTAACACAAGGGAAAAGGCCGTGTGCCGGGGCGCGGACGGCCGCCCGTGCTGCCGTCAGGCAAGCGTGGAGCGCCCCACCAGGGCGACATGGTCCAGCGTCGGCGCTCCAGCGCCGGCAAAGCTGGCGATCGGGACACCGTCAAGCAAGAGGCGTATCGCCTCGGGCGCATCGGGGGTTTGCGAAAATGACAGGGTGGGCAGGGCCGCGCCCGTGTCACTGTCGTCGAAGATGACGACAAGGCGGTCCTCTTGCGGGTCATAATCATTCACCTGCGCCGGATCGTCGATCCAGTCGCCCAGAAGCATGGTATCGGCCCCCGCGCCACCGGTGATGATGTCGCCATTTCCCGCAGCTATCGTGTCGTCGCCGGCACCGCCATTGAGGTAATCGGGCGCGCCTGCCGTGGTATTGTCGTCCCGGCCGTCGATCACATCGTTCCCTTCGCCGCCAAACATGGCATCGCCGCCGGCCCCGCCGGCAAGGGTATCATCTCCCCATCCGCCCATCAGGCTGTCGTCACCGGCCCCGCCGCGCAGCAGGTCGTCACCCGCGCCGCCCAGCAGGGGATCGTCGCCGTCGCCCCCGAAAAGGGTGTCGTCGCCCAGGTAGCCGGACAGCACGTCATCTCCTGCCCCGCCGTAGAGGGCATCGTCGCCGTCTTCGCCATGCAGGGTGTCTGCGCCGTCTTCGCCGTCTATGCTATCGTTGCCCGCGCCGCCATGCAGGTCATCGCCACCGGCCCCGCCGCGCAGGTCATCGTTCCCGTCACCGCCACCGATCTGGTCATGGCCGCCGCCGCCCGTGATCGTGTCCGCCTCATCGCCGCCGCTCATAATGCGATCATCTTGCATCACCGGCTCGGTGAGCGGTGTGATCTCTATTGGAACGTCCGCACCTTCGGCGTGCGCGGCGGCCTGGTCCTGGTCAGCCTGATCTGCATCGTTACTGACGGAGGTTTCATCGTCTTCGTCGGGCAGCATTTCGAGGCCGACAAATGCGGCGCCCGCCATGACCACGCCAAGGAGTCCCAACATCGCAAGCATGATTGATCCCGTCCCAAAAGCCCCGGGACATATTCCCGTCAACAGAAGGGTCGAGTCAAAGCGTATCGGAGTGGTTGGTTAATCCCCTTGAGCCGCGCGCGATCAGCGCGCGCCCTCGATCTCCTTGGCAATCTGGGCCGCCCAATCGCCTATGACGGGCAGGAATTCGAACTGTGACATCCACCATGCCAGCAGCGAGACCAGCATCGTCGCCCCCACCACCGAGCCAAGCCCGAAAGCCAGGCCACGCATGAACTGGAATCCGACAAGACGCCATAGCGAGTTATGGATGCGGACGAAACGGTGCCCGTTGAGCCGCTCGAGTTCGTGCGTCAGGCGCTCCATGGCCTGCCTGTCGGTCCGCGGGGCGTCGTCGTGCTCTGTCATCGTGCGGTGTCCTGTTCTTGTGGGCGCTTCAGGTGGGAGAGTGCCAAAGCTCCGGTTCGCGGCTGTAGGCAACATATAGGGGATGCCGGGGATGTCCGTCCTTGGTCAGGCCCAGATGATAGATCGGATGGCCGGTTGCCCGAAGCAACCGTTCCACCGCGGGGCCACGGCCCAGATGCGCACCATGCGTCCCCCAGGCGGCGATGATCTGATCGGCCCACTGGCAGCTTTCGGCAATCATTGCATCGTTGTGCGGACCGACAGGGTCACCGGCGGCACGCATCGCCCGCGGATCGGTGTCGCGCCACGCGAAGATGTTGCAGACCCGAAAGGCGCCGAACCCCAGGGTGCGCGCGCGGCGCTCGCACCGTTCCACCGTCGGGTCGTTCTGGACCTCGGTCGCGGTCGATGGATTGAGCATCACGAACAGCGCCTTGCGTCCTGCGGGATCCCAGACGCGGGTGAGCAGGTAGCGATAGCGTTCGCAATCGGAGTAGACCGCGGTCGAGGCTGCATCGCCCTTGAGGTGCTGACGCGTAATCATTGGGGCGTTTTGCCCCCGGCAGGCCCGCGATGCAAGCCATGCCGCGCGGGTCATTGCTGGCGGAATACCCGGTGCGGGTGCAATTCGCCCCCCATCAGGCGGCCCACGGCCACGGCGCGCCCGTCCAGCGCGGCCCAGCATTCGTCGCCATAATCGATATCGCTGGCGATGACATGGGCGGGATTTCCGTTACGCAGGCGCGCGGCGCTCTCCAGCGGGCAGACGGCCCGTGGCAGATCGGCCAGACCATCCTCGAGCGGGCGCAGATAGTCATCCAGTGCGGCGGTGCGTGCCATCGCTTCGATCTGTTCCAGGGTCAGTGCGTCCTCGGCGGCGAACGGACCCGACCAGGTGCGCCGCAGGTTGCTGACATGCCCGTAGCAACCAAGCGCCTCGCCAAGGTCGCGGGCTATGGCGCGTACGTAGCCGCCCTTGCCACAGGTCATTTCCAACGTCACGTGATCGGCATCGGGGCGATCCACCAGGACCAGTTCCTCGACCCATAGCGGGCGCGCGTCGATCTCGACATCCTCGCCCGCGCGCGAAAGCTTGTAGGCGCGTTGCCCGTCGATCTTGACGGCGGAATACTTCGGCGGCACCTGCATGATGTCGCCGACAAAGGCATTCAGCGCCTCCTTGATCTGCGCGTCATCGGGGCGCTGGTCCGAACTGTGCGTGACTTCGCCCTCGGTATCGTCGGTATTGGTCGCCTGTCCCAACCGTACGGTGAAACGGTACGCCTTGAGCGCGTCGGTGATATAGGGGACGGTTTTCGTCGCCTCGCCCAGTGCGATGGCCAGAACACCGGTCGCCTCGGGGTCCAGCGTGCCGGCGTGCCCGGCCTTGTTGGCGTTCAGCGCCCAGCGGACCTTGCCCACCACCGATGTCGAGGTGACGCCGATGGGCTTGTCCACCACCAGCCATCCCGAAATATCGCGCCCCTTGCGTTTACGTGCCATGCCTGCCGTTCCTGTGGATGGGTATTCGTGAAAGGCGCGGCGTAGCTCAAGGCTTGCTGGCTGTCAATTTGCGCTGAACGGCGCTCAAAGATCGGACAGCCCTGCCATGGCATAGGCGGGCCACATGAGGGCCCGGCGCATACGGCCCAGCGGAAAGCGCCGCGCGGGTGCGCGCATCACCTCGGGATAAGGCAGGCGCGTGGGACGATCCATCACCAGATCGGCCAGCAGGGCGCCGGTGTAGCTGCCCATGGCAACGCCGTTGCCGTGATAGGCGAACCCGGCATAAGCGCCCGGCAGCCCCGGTATCGGGCCGCAATAGGGCAGGGCCCGCGCCGAGAAACACACCATGCCCGACCAGCTATGCGGTGTGTCCACGTGCGACCAGGCCGGAAACATCGTCTCGAAGTGATGACGCGCCAGCCGGGCGATGCGGGCGTCCGCGGCGGGACCGCTTTGCAACCCGCCGCGCATGCCGAACAGAAAGCGGTTGTCGGGCATCAGGCGGAAATAATGCAACAGCTTGCGCGTGTCATAGGCCATCTGGCGGCTGGTCCAGCCGGCGGCGTCCAATTCCACCTGGTCCAGTGGACGGGTCGCCAGCACGTTGGACTGCGCAGGCAGATAGCGCGCTGCCATCCATGCGGGCACATCCTCGGACGAGTAACCGTTGGTGGCCAGGATCAGCCGCTTTGCCACGATCCGGGCGTGGGGCGTGGTCAGACGCAGGCCACCATCGTGGGCGTCGATGCTGTTGACCGGACTTTGACCGTGCACGCGTGCGCCCGCGCGCTCCGCCGCGTTCAGCAGGCCGGCGACGTATTTGCGCGGGTTCAGGGCGAATCCGATCGGGATCGTCATGGCCCCCCGGAACGGTCCGGCCATGCCCTGCGCGGGCAGCGCATCGGCCTCCAGGATCTCGGGCGTGACGCCGTAGTCGCGGGCCACGCCCGGTGCCGCTGCCCGCAGATGACGCATCTGCCCGGGATTGTGCGCCAGGATCGTCTCGCCGTGCGAATGGGTGTCGGCCTCGATCGCGTGTCGCGCGATCAGCTCGGCGGCCAGCGCGACGGCGTCTGCTTCGGCGTGGCGCCAGCCGCGGCGCGCATCCTCGCCATATTGGCGGCGCAGGATCGCGTCGCCCATCTTGGCCCCGCCGAGGCAGCAAAATCCGCCGTTGCGGCCGGACGCGCCCCAGCCGGGAAACCCGGCATCTAGCAAGATCACATCGGCGCCGCCTTCGGCCAGGTGCAGCGCCGCCGACAACCCGGTAAACCCCCCGCCGACAACGACCACATCGGCGCTGATCGCCCCGTCGGCGCGAGGACGGTGCAGCACCGAATCGGGCACCGTATGCGTCCAGTAGCAATCCGCCAGCGGCGCCGCGCCATAGGCGTGATCGGGGAAAATCCGCATCACGTGGCGCGCGCGGCGGCCTGTTCGTCGCGTTGCTGCGCGAGGCTGTTTCGCTTGGACATCACCGAGGCGATCAGCACGCCGACCGTGACGATCCCGATCATGATCGTGGACAGCGCGTTGATCTCGGGGCTGACGCCGAGGCGGATCGAGCTGAAGATCTTGATCGGCAATGTCGTGGCCGACGGCCCGGCGGTGAACGAGGCGATCACCAGGTCGTCAAGCGACAGCGTGAACGCCAGCAGCCACCCCGAGATCACCGCCGGCGCGATGATCGGCAGGGTCACGAGGCGAAACGCCTCGAACGGCGAACAGCCCAGGTCGAGCGCCGCTTCTTCAAGCGAGCGGTCGAAACTTATGAGCCGCGCCGAGACGACCACCGACACGTAACACATCGAGAAGGTGGTATGCGCCAGCACGATGGTCAGCACCCCGCGGTCCAGCCCGATGCCGATGAACAGCAGCAGCAGCGACAGGCCGGTGATCACCTCGGGCATGACCAGCGGCGCGTATATCATGCCGGAGAACAGGGTGCGGCCCCTGAACCGGCCACCGCGCACCATCACGGTGGCCGCCATGGTGCCCAACACCGTGGCGATGGTCGAGGAAATGACCGCCACCTGCAGCGTCACCCAGGCAGCATCCAGGAACGCGTCGTTGCTAAGCAGTTCAACGTACCAGCGGGTCGAGAACCCCGCCCAGACGGTCACCAGTTCCGACGCGTTGAAGCTGAAGATGATCAATATGATCATCGGGATGTAGAGAAACGCGAATCCAAGCGTCAGGGAGGTGGCGTTGAACCATGAAAAGCGTCTCATTGCCCGGCCTCCTGTTGCTTTTGCTGGTTACGCTGGAACAGCATGATCGGGATCAGCAGGATCAGCAGCAGGATCACCGCCACCGCGCTGGCCACCGGCCAGTCGCGGTTGTTGAAGAACTCTTCCCACAGCACCTTGCCGATCATCAACGTCTGCGATCCGCCCAGAAGCGAGGGAATCACGAATTCGCCGATGGTGGGG
>JAABTI010000086.1 GCA_011389955.1 Paracoccaceae bacterium
GCGCGATCAACCTCGAGGATATCAAGGCGCCCGACTGCTTCATCGTCGAAAAGATCTGCCGCGAACGCATGAACATTCCCGTATTCCACGACGACCAGCACGGCACAGCCATCGTTGTCGGCGCGGCCACCAAGAACGCACTGCATGTCGCGGGCAAGCGGTTCGAGGACATCAAGGTTGTCAGCGCCGGAGGCGGCGCCGCCGGCATCGCGTGCCTGAACATGCTGCTGAAGCTGGGTGTCAAACGCGAAAACATCTGGCTTTGCGATATTCACGGCCTGGTCCATGAGGGCCGGGAAGTGGACATGAACCCGCAAAAGGCCGCTTACGCCCAGGCATCCGATCTGCGTGACATGGCCCAGGTCATCGAAGGGGCGGACATGTTCCTCGGCCTGTCGGGGCCTGGTGCGCTCACCGCGGAAATGGTTGCCCGCATGACGCCGCAGCCGATCGTTTTCGCGCTGGCCAATCCGAACCCCGAGATCCTGCCTGACGAGGTGCGCAGCGTCGCACCCGATGCCATCATCGCCACGGGGCGCAGCGATTTTCCCAACCAGGTCAACAACGTCCTGTGTTTTCCCTTTATTTTCCGGGGGGCACTTGATGTCGGAGCGACCGAGATCAACGACGCCATGCAACTTGCCTGCATCGACGGCATCGCCGATCTGGCCCGCGCCACCACCTCGGCAGAGGCGGCAGCGGCCTATCGCGGCGAATCGATGACCTTCGGGCCCGACTACCTGATCCCCAAGCCCTTCGACCCGCGCCTTGTCGGCATCGTGTCATCTTCGGTGGCGCGCGCGGCGATGGAGTCCGGGGTGGCTACGCGGCCCCTTGACGATATCGACGAATACAAGGCACGCCTTGACGGGTCGGTATTCAAATCCGCACTGTTGATGCGCCCGGTATTCGATGCCGCGCGCACCGCCGAACGCCGCATCGTCTTTTCCGAAGGTGAGGATGAACGCGTGCTGCGCGCCGCGCAGGCGATCCTGGAGGATACTACCGAACAGCCCATTCTGATCGGTCGGCCCGAGGTGATCCAGGCGCGCGCTGAACGGGCCGGGCTTACCATCAGGGCAGGACGCGATTTCCAAATCGTCAACCCCGAGAACGATCCGCGTTATCGCGATTACTGGGGCACCTATCACCAGATCATGGCGCGGCGGGGCGTCACGCCCGACCTGGCCCGCGCGATCATGCGCACCAATACCACGGCCATCGGGGCGGTAATGGTGCATCGCGGCGAAGCCGATAGCCTGATCTGTGGCACCTTCGGTGAATATCGTTGGCATCTGAACTATGTCACGCAGGTTCTTGCCGGCGGTGACCTGCGGCCGCACGGTGCGCTGTCGATGATGATCATGGAGGACGGCCCCCTGTTCATCGCCGATACCCATGTCCATTCCCTGCCCCGACCCGAGCAACTGGCCGAAGCCGCGATCGGTGCGGCACGGCATGTCAGACGCTTCGGGTTGGAACCGCGCGTGGCCTTCTGCGCGCAATCGCAGTTCGGCAACCAGGCCGAAGGCTCCGGCACGCGCCTGCGCGCCGCGCTGGAGATCCTCGACAGCGAGCCGAGGGATTTCCCCTACGAGGGTGAAATGAACGTCGATACCGCGCTCGATCCCGAATTGCGGGAACGCCTCTTGCCCGGCAATCGGCTCGACGGTCCGGCCAACGTGTTGGTATTCGGTCATGCGGACGCCGCGTCAGGAGTGCGCAACATTCTGAAGATGAAGGGTGGCGGGCTTGAGGTCGGGCCGATCCTGATGGGCATGGGCAACAAGGCCCATATCGTGAACCCCTCAATTACCCCGCGGGGCCTGTTGAACGTGGCGGCTATCGCCGGCACGCCTGTCGCGCATTACGGCTGAACAGCCGTGGAGGGCGAGAGATAGCGCAAACAGCGGCAAGGCGGCGCAGTTGCGCCCCTTGCCCGAACACGTGACGCAGCGTAACAAACATGAAAACGGCATACAGCCGCATGCGGGATGGAGGAGCCAGCACATGACCACTTACGCCGAAGTCTACGACGCCTGGAAAAGCGATCCGGACGGATTCTGGATGGAACAGGCCAACGCCATCGACTGGGATCGCAAGCCCAGCAAGGCCCTGTTCGATGACAACGCTCCTCTCTACCAATGGTTCAGCGACGGAATGGTCAACACCTGCTGGAACGCTGTCGACCGTCATGTGGAGCACGGTCGCGGCGAACAGGCCGCCATTATCTACGACAGTCCCGTCACCCACACCAAGCGCGAAATCTCCTATGTCGAACTGCGCAATCGCGTCGCCACTCTGGCGGGGGCCCTGCGCGCCAAGGGCGTCGAAAAGGGCGACCGCGTCATCATATACATGCCGATGATCCCCGAAGCGCTTGAGGCGATGCTCGCCTGCGCCCGTCTCGGCGCAATCCATTCGGTCGTGTTCGGCGGCTTTGCCAGCCATGAACTCGCCGTGCGCATCGATGACTGCAAGCCCAAGGCGATCATCGCCGCCTCCGCCGGGATCGAGCCGGGCCGCGTCGTGCATTACAAGCCGCTTCTCGACGGTGCGATCGACCAGGCCGCGCACAAGCCAGATTTCTGTGTCATCTTCCAGCGCGAACAGGAAGTGGCCGAACTGACCGAAGGGCGTGACGTCAACTGGCACGGGTTCCAGTACGGGGTTGAGCCCGCCGCCTGCGTTCCCGTCGAGGGCGACCATCCCGCCTACATCCTTTACACCTCCGGCACCACCGGTCAGCCCAAGGGTGTCATCCGGCCCACAGCCGGGCATCTGGTGGCGCTCAACTGGTCGATGAAGAACCTGTATAACGTCGACCCCGGCGAGGTGTTCTGGGCCGCCTCCGACGTCGGCTGGGTCGTGGGGCACAGCTATATCTGCTACGCGCCGTTGATCCACGGCAACACCACCATCGTTTTCGAGGGCAAGCCCGTGGGCACCCCCGATGCCGGCACCTTCTGGCGCGTGATTTCGGAACACAACGTGCGCAGTTTCTTCACCGCGCCAACGGCTTTTCGCGCGATCAAGCGCGAAGATCCCAAGGGCGAGTATGTCCGCAAGTATGACCTGAGCTGCCTGCGCACCCTCTACCTCGCCGGGGAACGCGCTGATCCCGACACCATCCACTGGGCCAAGGACCAACTCAAGGTGCCGGTCGTCGATCACTGGTGGCAGACCGAAACCGGCTGGGCCATCACGGGCGTTCCGATGGGGATCGAGGAAATGGAGATCAAGATCGGCGCCTCCGGTGTCCCGATGCCCGGCTACGACGTGCAGATCCTTGACGAAGGTGGGCAACCCCAGGGTCCCGACACACTGGGCGCCGTGGCGATCAAGCTACCCCTGCCGCCCGGCACCCTGCCCAACCTTTGGAACGCGGAGGACCGTTTCCGCAAGTCCTACCTTGATCACTTCCCCGGCTACTACGAGACCGGCGATGCCGGAATGATCGACAAGGACGGCTACCTTTACATCATGGCGCGCACCGATGACGTGATCAACGTCGCTGGTCACCGGCTCTCGACCGGTGCGATGGAAGAGGTTCTCGCCAATCACCCCGACGTGGCCGAATGCGCCGTGATCGGCGTCGCGGACGAACTCAAGGGGCAACTGCCGATGGGGTTCTTGTGCCTGACGAAGGGGGTGAACCGCGCCCACGAGGAGATCGTGCGCGAATGCATCGACATGGTCCGCAACGAGATCGGCCCCGTGGCCGCATTCAAACTGGCCGTGGTCGTGGATCGCCTGCCCAAGACGCGTTCGGGCAAGATCCTGCGCGCGACGATGGTCAAGCTGGCGAACGGCGAGGAATTCAAGATGCCCGCCACCATCGACGACCCGGCGATCCTTGACGAGATCAGGGCCGCGTTGCAGCCGATCGGCTACGCCAAGGGCTAACCTGCGCAGCGGCTTGATTGGTCACCGCCATCCGTCTAGCATTTCCGCATTGAAGTCGGAGATGCCCGTGGCCCTCATGTCGCTTACCTTCCTGCACTACCTCGCCTTTTCCCTGGGAATTGGCGGGGGTGTCGCGGGGTTGCTCGCCGGTCGCATGGCCGCGCGGTCAGAACCTGAGTTGCGCCGCGGTCTGGGCCGCCTTCAACGGCGCCTCGGCCAGATTTCGGCGCTGTCAGTGCTCGTGTTATGGGTCACGGGGGTGTGGCTGATTCATGCACAATATGGCGGCCTGGCGCCCCTGCCCTGGCTGTTCTGGCTCAAGATCGCCGCGGTTGTGGGGCTCACCGTCTGCGCGGCGTGGCTTCAGCTGCTGTCGCTGCGGGCATGGCGGCGCGGAACACCTCCGCCGGCCCCTCGCATGGCCCGGCTCAGCATGCTGGCCAACCTGTTCGCATTGCTCGCACTTGCGCTTGGCGTGGCGGCCTTCGCCTGACAGGAAAGACGCTAGACGAACTGCTCTCGAATGAGCCGCTCCGCCAGCCCGTGGCCGGGATCGAACAGCAGGCGGTGGCGAATACCCGCTTCGCTGTGGATATCTACGCGCACCACATCCGACACGGACCGGCTGTCGGCATCGGCCATCACCGGGCGCTTTTCGTGTTCCATGACATCGATCCGCACCTTGGCCGCCTTCGGCAGCAACGCCCCGCGCCAACGTCGCGGCCGAAACGGTGCGATCGCGGTCAATGCCAGGACGTCCGACCCGATCGGCAGGATCGGGCCGTGCGCACTGTAGTTGTACGCGGTGGACCCCGCGGGCGTGGCAACCAGCGCCCCGTCGCATACCAGCTCGGTCATGCGCAGGCGGTCATCGACATAGATCTTCAACCGCGCCGCCTGCGGCCCGGCGCGCAGCAATGACACCTCGTTGATGGCCAGAGCCTCGTGCATGGTTCCATCGGCGCAGGTCGCCCGCATCGCAAGCGGGTTGATGACCGCTTCCTCGGCGTATTGCAGCCGCTCTATCAGGCCGTCCGCGGAATACTCGTTCATCAGAAAACCCACCGTGCCCCGGTTCATCCCGTAAACGGGCGCCGACAGGTGCTGCGTGCGGTGCAGCGTGTGCAACATGAAACCGTCTCCCCCGAGGGCGACGACGACATCCGCCTCTGCCAACGGCACATTCCCATACCGCTCGGTCAGCGTGTATTGCGCCTCGCGCGAGCTTTCGACCCGGCTGGCCAGAAATGCGATCTTCATGTTCATCGAGCAATCCTGAAACGTCACGGTTGTCACGGGAAAAGATCGAAACACATACCTGCCCAAGACACCAGCCCTGACGCCCGGACGCGCGACTGCGTCGCTTTCGGCACTTCCCCAACTGACGGGTTTACACTAACAAGCGATGAAACCCAGACCCAAGACGGAGCTTCAGATGACCGACACCGGTTTTTTCACGATGAGTTTGCGCGACCGCGATTCTGCGTTGCATGGGGCGATCCGCGATGAGCTTGCGCGTCAGCGCGACGAGATCGAGTTGATCGCGAGCGAGAACATCGTGTCCGCCGCGGTCCTCGAGGCGCAGGGGTCGGTGATGACCAACAAGTACGCCGAAGGCTATCCCGGGCGCCGGTATTACGGGGGGTGCGAGTTCGTCGACGTGGCCGAGACGCTGGCGATCGATCGCGCCAGGGAACTGTTTGGCTGCGGCTTCGCCAACGTGCAGCCCAATTCGGGCAGCCAGGCCAACCAGGGCGTGTTCACCGCGCTTTTGCGCCCCGGCGACACGATCCTGGGGATGAGCCTGGACGCGGGCGGGCACCTGACCCACGGGGCGGCGCCGAACCAGTCGGGCAAGTGGTTCAACGCGGTGCATTACGGGGTGCGGCGCGACGACCTGCGGATCGATTACGACCAGGTGCAGGCACTGGCGCGCGAGCACCGGCCCAAGCTGCTGATCGCGGGCGGCTCGGCCATCCCGCGGCAGGTGGATTTCGCCCGCATGCGCGAGATCGCCGACAGCGTCGGCGCCTACCTGCTGGTGGACATGGCGCATTTTGCCGGCCTGGTGGCGGCGGGCGAGCATCCCTCGCCGTTCCCGCACGCGCACGTGGCCACGACGACCACGCACAAGACGCTGCGCGGCCCGCGCGGCGGCATGATCCTGACCGATGACGCGGATCTGGCGAAGAAGTTCAACTCCGCCATCTTTCCCGGTATCCAGGGCGGGCCGCTGATGCATGTGATCGCGGCCAAGGCGGTGGCGTTCGGCGAGGCGCTGGAGCCGTCCTTCAAGACCTACCAGAAACAGGTGCGCGCCAATGCCGTGGCGCTGGCGGACGAGCTGATGAAGGGGGGCCTCGACATCGTGACGGGCGGCACCGACACGCATGTGATGCTGGTCGACCTGCGGCCCAAGGGGGTCAAGGGCAACGCCACCGAGGCGGCGCTCGGCCGCGCCGGCATCACCTGCAACAAGAACGGCATCCCGTTCGACGACGAGAAGCCCACCGTGACCTCGGGCGTGCGTCTCGGCACGCCGGCGGGCACGACGCGGGGCTTCGGCGAGGCCGAGTTCCGCCAGATCGGCAAGTGGATCACCCAGGTCGTGGACGGCCTGGCCGCAAACGGCGAAGCCGCAAACGCGGAAATCGAGAAAACAATCCGCCAGAGCGTCACCAAAATGTGCGAAAAATTCCCGATTTACAGTAACTTGTAACGCATCCCACCCCCGCGGCAGCAGGTGCTGGCCAAGCGGCAGTTGCGGGGGTAGAGATGGGGAATGCTGAATTTCACGACATATGGCGATCCGACCGATTCGCCGGATTTGCTGATCGCCCACGGCCTGTTCGGGGCCGGGCGCAACTGGGGCGCATTGGCCCGGAGCCTGTCGAAGGGGCGGCGAGTGGTGACCGTGGACATGCGCAACCACGGCGACAGCCCCTGGCATGATTCCCATGATTACAAGGACTTGGCAGCTGATCTGGCCGAGGTGATCGGCACTCTGGACGGGCCGGTGGACGTGTTGGGACATTCGATGGGCGGCAAGGCGGCGATGGTGCTGGCGCTGACGCAGTCCGAACTGGTCAATCGCCTGATCGTGGCAGATATTGCGCCCGTGCCCTACGATCACGGCCAGATGCAGTATATCGAGGCGATGAAGGCCGTCGATCTGGCCAAGGTCGACAAGCGATCCGAGGCCGAAGCGCAGCTCGCAGAGCTTATGGATGATCCGACGCTGCCTGGTTTCTTTACCCAATCCATTGATATAAAAGCAGGAAAATGGCGGTTGAACCTGGATGCCCTGGCCCGGGAAATGCCCCGCATCCTGTCCTTTCCCGACGACCTGCGGCGCCCCTACAAAGGGCCGGCGCTGTTTCTGTCGGGTGCCGAGTCGGATTATGTAAAACGGGAATATCGCCCTGTTATCAAGCAGTTGTTTCCGGAAGCGCAGTTCGCCAAGATCCCCGATGCAGGTCATTGGCTGCATGCGGAGAAACCGCAGGAGTTCGAGGCCGCGCTGCGCGTCTGGCTGGATCAGAGCGGCAACGACGCCTAGCGCGGTTTCCTAACCGTACGAACGGACGCTACGTACGTTTCGCGGCCTCAACCGTCCGTTTGTCACCGAACGGTTAACAGCATTGTTGCGACCGGCGAAGCCGCACTGCGCCCCGCCCTCGGCGCCGTCGATATCAACCACAGAAATCCGGACGGTGGCGGCCCCAACGGGGACCCCTCCCTTGTACCGCCACCGCCCGACCCGCAACGCGCCACGAGGGCGCGGCGGGAACCGCGGATCAGCTATCCGAGTTCAACCTTCGCGCAACAATCCACGAAATCGGAATGGCCACGATCGCCCCGGCCGCCACGGCAACCAGGATCGGGTTCAGCGTGTCGTAACCGGCTGTCAGAGCGGCAATCATGAAGATGCCGGCCAAGGTCGCCCCCGCAAGGATATAAATCACCAATGCAAGTCGCAGCATGTCTCAAGTCCCTTGTCGATCAAATCGCCGACGCATCCAATGCGCGCCGACACCGCCAATCATACCGCGGCTGCACCGGGATTCCTTGATCTGGGTCATCTGGGGGGCAAATCCGCTTTTCGCGGACGTAAATTTCGGCTATCGGCCCGTGCATGTTCAGGTATGCCCTCAGGATCGAATACAACGGCGCCCCCTTCCACGGCTGGCAGCGCCAGCGCGCGCAACGCTCGGTGCAGGGCGTGATCGAGGCGGCGCTGTCGCGGCTGGAACCGGGCACGCACCGTATCGGAGCGGCCGGGCGCACCGATACCGGGGTGCATGCCCTGGCGCAGGTGGC
>JAABTI010000087.1 GCA_011389955.1 Paracoccaceae bacterium
CCGAACGCGGCATGGGCTCCGCCGTGGGGCAGGTGCCCGAGTATATCGAGATGGTCACCCGCTGGTGCAAGCAGAACACCCGCATGCCGGTGATCGTGAAACTCACGCCCAACATCACCGACATCCGCAAACCCGCCATCGCCGCCTACAAGGGCGGTGCCGACGCGGTCAGCCTCATCAACACCATCAACTCGATCGTGTCTGTCGATCTGGACAGTTTCGCCCCCGAACCCGTCATCGACGGCAAGGGCGCGCATGGCGGCTATTGCGGCCCCGCGGTGAAACCCATCGCGCTCAACATGGTGGCCGAGATCGCCCGCAATCCCGAAACCGCCGATCTGCCCATCTCGGGCATCGGCGGCGTGACCACCTGGCGCGACGCGGCCGAGTTCATGACGCTCGGCGCCGGCAACGTGCAGGTCTGCACTGCCGCCATGACCTATGGGTTCAAGGTGGTGCAGGAAATGATCTCGGGCCTGTCGCAGTGGATGGATGAAAAGGGCTTCGACTCGACCGACCGGATCGTGGGCCGCGCGGTGCCCAACTGCTCGGACTGGCAGCACCTGAATCTCAACTATGTCGCCAAGGCGGTGATCGATCAGGATGCCTGCATCAAGTGCGGCCGTTGCTATGCCGCCTGCGAGGATACCAGCCACCAGGCCATCGCCATGTCCGACGACCGCGTGTTCACCGTCAAGGACGAGGAATGCGTTGCCTGCAACCTGTGCGTCAACGTCTGCCCGGTCGAGGGCTGCATCACCATGGAACCCATGGAAGCCGGCACCGTCGATCCCCGCACCGGCCGGAAGGTCGAGGCGGAATATGCCAACTGGACCACCCACCCCAACAATCCCGGCGCCTGCGCCGCGGAATGACGGGGTCGCGCCCGCCCTCCTCCCGGGCGGGCGCATCCATCTGCCTTCCATTCACCGAACGCATTGTTACCGCGGGCTGTCGCGCGGGCCGTACGTCCCGTACGTTTCAGGCCCTGAAACGTACGCTCTGGCCGATTCGCGCCTGCCCTCTTTCCACTTTGGAACGATTCGGGCACAACGGACCCGCACAATGGGGTTAATCGAATGCAAAACCAACGCCCGCCGCTTCTGGCCGTCCTGATCGACGCGGATAACACGTCACCGAAATGGACCAAGGCCGTCTTTGACGAGATCGCCGCCGTCGGCGAAGCCAGCGTGCGCCGCTGTTATGGCGATTTCTCTTCGCAGCAGATGACCGGATGGAACAAGGTTCAGGCCGAGTTCGGCCTCGTGCCCCATCACCAGCCCGCCAACACCGTGGGCAAGAACGCCAGCGACATCGCCCTGGTGATCGACGCGATGGACCTGATGCATTCGGGTCGCTTCGACGGGTTCGTGCTGGTCAGTTCCGACAGCGATTTCACCCGCCTTGCCAGCCGCATCCGCGAACAGGGGCTGGATGTCTACGGCATCGGCGCCAAGAAAACGCCCGAGGCGTTTCGCAAGGCGTGCAAGCGCTTCATTTTCCTAGAGAATCTCGAAGGCGCACCCACCGCGGACAAGCCCGCCGCCAAGACCACCAAGCAAAGCAACGGCGACCTCAACGAGGCGCGCGACCTCATTGTCAAGGCGATGGACAGCATCGACCAGGAAGATGACTGGTATGCCCTGGGACCGCTGGGCCAGTTCATCACCGCGGCGAACCCCGACTTCGATACCCGAAGCTATGGCAAGAAAAAGCTCAGTGATCTGATCGCTGACCTGAAGATTTTCGAAACCAGGCGGGGGTCCGGCAACCAACTGCTTGTTCGGCGTCTGGACTGATCCCGCTCAGGTGCCGTAGCGCGCCAGGAATGTGTGCGTCGCCTCGTCCGAGATGCGCGCGATCTCGGCCTCGTCGAAATCGCTCTGAATCCCGAAAACCGCGCGGGGCCAAAGGGTTGCCTTGCACAATTCCGCGAACTGATCCGCCGCCAGTTCGAAGTCGTCGATCTTCAATTCGCCGCGCTGCGCCGCCAGCCGCAGGTATTCGCTCAGGCGCCGCTGGCCCAGGACCGGACCGCTTTCATAGAACGCGCGCCCCAGTTCGGGAAAGCGATCCGCCTCGGCCACGCAGATGCGGAACACCCGTTGCGAAAAATCGGACAGGACGAATGACAGAAGCTGGCGCGCCGCTTCGCTCAGCACGTCGCGCGGCTGGCGGGTCATGTCGATAAGCCGCAACGCCGATTCGGACTGACGCTTGCATTCGCTGCGCACGACTTCGGTGAACATCTGACGCTTGTCCGGGAAGTAGCTATAGATCGTGGCCTTCGAAACCCTTGAAACACGGGCGATTTCGTCAACCGACGCGCCTTCGAACCCGTCCGACAGGAACACCTGCCGCGCACCATCGAGCACCTGGTCGAACTTGCGGCCTCTGTGAATATGCATGTCGCGCGCGGTCATGCGTCCCCCTCTGTTGACGCAGCATTACGCATCCCGCCGGGGTGCGACAAGGTCGCAGGGGGTGTTTGCGTGTTGCCGCTCGTTCGCAGCGCAGCAGATTGGAATGATTGCAAAGTGAGGTCGCCATGCACTTTTTTACACAACGCCGCCACTTCAAGGATCTGAGCAACAGCAAGTCCTCGTCCTCGCCATCTCATTCGAGGAGGATGACACCCGCATCTACCGCACCTGCGCTCAGAAGCTGCGCGCCGACTATCCCGATATCGCCGGAATGTTCGTTGGCATGATCCGCGAGGAAAACACCCACCGCCAGCGCCTGATCGAGCTGCACAAGGATCGTTTCGGCCAAACCATCCCGCTGATTCGGCGCTGGCCGCGTCTCGCTGGTCAAGCGCGGGTTCGCATCGGGCATGATGACGGCGCTTGGCGGACTCGATCATGCGCCACCCTACCTCATTCCGGATCTCTGGACAGCCAGGACCATCGCCTTGGCAATTGACCTTCGCCGGCGGCATGGTAACTGCTAGCGGATGATCGAGATTCTGCTCAAGACGCTGCCGTTCTTCGCGGTAATCGGCCTCGGATATGGTGCCGGGCGCACCGGATTCTTCACCGAAGCAGCAACTGCCTGGCTTACCAAGTTCGTATTCTATTTTGCCTTGTCGGCGATGCTGTTCCGGTTCTCGGCCAACTTGTCGCTGTCCGAAGTGTTCGATCTGCGATTTGTCGCTGCGTATCTCTGGGGAACCGCGTTCGTTTACGCCATTGCAACTATCGTGGCGTTCGTCCGTGGCCTCGACGTCGAGGAAACGGCGATCGAGGCGCAATGCGCCGTGGTCGGCAATGTCGGCTTTCTGGGCGTGCCGATGCTGGTCATGTTGCTGGGTGAGGCGGCGATAGGTCCGGTCATGCTGGTTCTGGCTGTAGATCTGATCGTGTTCGGCAGCCTCATAGTGATTCTGGTTACCGGATCGCGCGACGGGCGGGTGTCCGTACGAATCCTGCGCACGGTCGGCGTCGGGCTGCTGAAGAACCCGATGATCGTGTCCATCACTGTCGGGCTGACATGGTCGGGCCTAAGCATTCCCATGCCCGACCCCCTCAACGAATTCGTCGTGCTCCTGGGCGCCGCCGCCACGCCGGGCGCGCTGTTTGCCATCGGTGCCTCGCTGGCGTCGAAATCGGCCGAGCGCATTGCCGTTGCGGGTTGGCTGTCTTTCGCCAAGCTGGTGTTGCACCCTGCCTTCGTGGCATTCGGCGCACTGGTTCTGTTTCCGGTGGAACCCTATGCCGCGGGCGTCATGATCGCGGCGGCCAGTCTGCCGGTAGCGGGTAACGTGTATATCCTGGCGCAACATTACGGGATAGCGCCGCATCGCGTGTCTGCCTCGATCCTGATATCGACGGCGTTCAGCATCCTGACGGTTTCGGTTGTGATCGGCTGGGTGACACTGCTCTGACCTTGTCGGATGCGCGGCCCTGCGATAGCGATGTTGTCAACGACATCACGCGGGGATCAGATGGGACAGGACAAACCGGTGTACGAGGCGCTTCCGCTGCCGGATCGGCGCGAGATCAGCGATGCCGAGATGTTGCAGGAGGTGGAAAGCTTTCTCGCCAGGATGAAAACCCGGCACAGCATCCGTGACTATTCCGATCGACCCGTGCACCGTGCCGTGACCGAAGCCTGCATCGCGGCGGCCGGTACCGCTCCGTCCGGGGCCAATCAGCAGCCGTGGCATTTCGTGGCGATCTCAGACCCGCACATGAAAGCGCGCATTCGCGAGGCAGCCGAGCAGGAAGAGGAAAAGTTCTATGCCGGCGGCGGCGGTGACGAATGGCTTGCCGCGCTCGAACCGATAGGAACCGATGCCGCCAAGCCGCACTTGACTACCGCTCCGTGGCTGATCGTGATCTTCGCGCAACGCTGGGGCCTGCGCGACGGCAAAAGGATCAAGCATTACTACGTGCCTGAAAGCGTCGGCATCGCGACGGGCATGTTGATCACTGCCCTGCACACTGCGGGGCTGTCATGTCTGACGCATACGCCCAACCCGATGCGGTTTCTCAACGAGTTGTGCGGCCGACCGGAGAACGAGAAGCCGGTGATGATCCTGGCCGTGGGTCATCCGGCCGAGGACGCCACCGTGCCCGCCGTCGCCAAGAAAAAGAAGCGACTGAGCAAAATCATGACTGTCTTTGAAGGAGACCACTGATGGAAACCCTATCCGAGAACCGCTGCTTCGGCGGTGTACAAGGTGTTTACCGACACGCCTCTGCCGCCACAGATTGCGACATGACCTTCGGTCTGTTCCTGCCGCAAGAGGCGCAGGATGGCCCGGTGCCCGTGCTATGGTACCTGTCTGGGCTGACCTGCACCCACGAGAACGCGATGGTTAAGGCCGGCGCGCAGCAATGGGCGGCCGAGCAGGGTATCGCACTGGTCTTTCCCGACACGTCACCGCGGGGAGAGGGGGTAGCCGACGACGATGCCTACGATCTGGGGCAGGGTGCAGGCTTCTACGTGAACGCCACGCAAGACCCGTGGGCGCCGCATTTTCGCATGTGGGACTACGTCGCCGAAGACCTGCCCGCCCTGGTGGCGCGTGAGTTTCCCATAGATGCTGACCGCCAGTCGATCAGCGGCCATTCCATGGGGGGACATGGGGCGCTGACGCTCGCCATGGGTCTGCCGGGGCGGTTCCGCTCGGTTTCGGCTTTCTCTCCGATCTGCAACCCATCCGCGGCAGCGTGGGGGCGCAAGCAACTGTCCGCCTATCTGGGCGAAGATGAAGGCGCATGGAGCCCGCATGATGCGAGCCTGATGATGCGCGCGAAGGGGCTCGCCATCCCCCTGTTGACGGATACGGGTACGGCCGATCAGTTCATCGACATGCTGCGCCCGGAGGCCTTGGCCGAGGCAGCAATGGCGCGTCGCGCCAACGCCACGCTGAGGCTTCAGCCGGGGTATGATCACAGCTATTTCTTTGTTTCCACATTCATGGAGGATCATGTGGCCTTTCACGCCGAGGCGCTCTACGCGTGATATTCATTGATGCAGATGCCTGCCCGGTCAAGCAGGAGGCCGAGCGCGTTGCCACGCGGCACGGCATACGCCTGCTGATGGTATCGAACGGCGGATTGCGTCCGTCGGCCAATCCCCTTGTAGAAACGGTGATTGTGCCCGATGGCCCGGATGAGGCCGACAAGTGGATCGCCGAACGCGCAGGCCCGAGCGACGTGGTGGTTACGGGCGATATCCCTCTGGCCGCGAAATGCGTGGCCGCAGGTGCGCGCGTGCTCAAGCATAATGGCGAAGCGCTGACCGATGCGAATATCGGCGACGTATTGGCCACGCGGGATCTGATGACGGACATGCGCGCCGCAGATCCGTTTCGCCAAGGCGGCGGCAAGGGCTTCACCAAGGCGGACCGGTCACGGTTTCTCGACAGGTTGGAGCATGAATTGCGGGTCGCATCGCGAAAAGCCGCTGGAGACAATCGATGACGGCCAAGGCAGTGGTGTTCGACATAGGAAATGTTCTGATCGAGTGGCAACCTGAACGCTTCTTTGACCGACATATCGGCGCCGAGCGTCGCCGCCGCCTGTTCGCCGAAGCCGATCTGCATGGCGCCAATGACAAGGTCGATAGTGGTGCGTCCCTGGCGGAAACGATTGCGGACCTGGCGGCGCGCACCCCCCACCTCGCTGACGAGATCCGCATGTGGCATGAGCATTGGATCGATATCGCGGGGCCAGAAATTCCGCGTTCAGTGCGCCTGATGCGCGCACTGCGCCGCCGGGGCGTGCCTGTCATGGCGTTGTCCAACTTCGGTATAGAGACCTTTCGCCTCGCGCAGGCCCGATATCCCTTTCTTGATGAATTCGACCAGCGGTTCATTTCCGGTCACCTGGGGGTAATCAAGCCAGCAGAAGAGATATACCGGATTGTCGAACGCGATTGTGGTCACGCGCCCCATGACTTGCTGTTTACTGATGATAGGCGCGATAACGTTACCGCCGCTGCGGCGCGGGGGTGGAATGTTCACCTGTTTGACGGGGCCGCCGGTCTGGCGCAAGCTCTGGTTGCGCATGAGCTGCTGCCGGAGGAGGAGACCGAATGACCATTACCATCATCCCATTTGCCGAGGGGCAGGCGCTTCTGGATTGGATCGCGCTGACAGATGCCATGAAAAAGGGGCACACCCTGCCGCAGGCCGAGATCGCCGACAGCTTGCTATATCGCGGCTCCGATACGCTGCTTTCTCGCGCGGCCTGGATCGACGGGCTGGGCCTTGCGGTGAAATCGGCCACGATCTTCCCCGGTAATCCTGCGAAGGGCAAGCCGACGGTCAACGGTGGTGTGAACCTTTACTCGGACAGCGATGGCACGCTTGAGGCGATCGTTGATTTTCATCTTGTGACGAAGTGGAAAACCGCGGGTGACAGCCTGCTTGGCGCGCGGATGCTGGCGCGGCCAGAGAGTCGCGAAATCCTGATCGTGGGGGCCGGCACTGTTGGGCGGTCGCTGCGCGAGGCCTATGGAGCGGCGTTCCCCGAGGCGCATTTTACGGTATGGAACCGTACCCGCGCCAATGCCGAGGCAATGGCAGCCGAATATCCCGGCATGTCCGTGGCCGACGACCTGGAAACCGCGGTGCGCAATGCCGATATCGTGACATCGGCGACCATGACCGAAGAGCCTGTTCTCAAGGGCGCGTGGTTGCAGCCGGGGCAACACATCGACCTGATCGGTGCCTACCGCCCCGACATGCGCGAAATCGACGACGAGGGGCTGCAACGGGCGCGCCTGTTCGTGGACAGCTTCCAGACGACCGTGGGCCATATCGGCGAAGTTAAAATCCCGATGGAAGCAGGAGCGATCAGCCGCGAGGATCTGATAGCGGATTTCTATACCCAAGATGTTTTTGCCCGCACATCGGATGAGGAGATCACCCTGTTCAAGAATGGCGGCGGCGCACATCTGGACCTGATGACAAGCCGGTATATCCTCGACGCGTGGCGCGCGGCGCAATGATCTGGGCCACAGCGGCGATTTTGGCGCTGGCTGTGGTGGCCGCGTGGCCTTTCGTCATGGAATGGCGCAAGCAGCCGATGCACGCCGCCGCCCGCAGGGGGGCTCCGGGGCAAATTGCGCATCTTTCACAAGGCGACACGCATTACAGCTGGACGGGGCAACAGGGTGGCCCGGTGGCAGTTTGCATACACGGGTTGACGACGCCGTCGCAGGCTTGGAGCGGTGTTGCCGACGGTTTGGCCGCCATGGGCTACAATGTGCTGACATATGATCTCTACGGGCGTGGTTATTCCGACAGGCCCGGCGGCGGTCAAGACCGCAGGTTTTTCCTGCGACAGTTGGAGGATCTTCTGTCCGATCAGGACATCGGGGATGATATCACGCTGCTTGGCTATTCCATGGGTGGCGCTATTGCATCGGCGTTCGCTGCAAACTCTTCCAGCCGCGTGCGGCGCTTGATCCTGGTTGCGCCGGCGGGCATGGGGCATGACCTTGGACTAATGGCGCGGATAACGCGCGATGTGCCTTGGCTGGGCGATTGGCTGGTCCGGGTAGCCTTTGCTCGTGGTCACCGCAGGGCAACAGAGGCTGAACGGCACCTGGCGACAACACCCCCCGAAATC
>JAABTI010000088.1 GCA_011389955.1 Paracoccaceae bacterium
TTCGTCACGTCCATCGACATGAACAGCGGCGCGCCGACCTTCGGCACGCCCGAGGCCAGCCATATCACCTATGGTGCGGGGCAGTTGGCGCGGCGACTGGGGTTGCCATACCGCTCGGCCGGGTCGTTTTGCGGCTCCAAGCTGCCGGATGCGCAGGCCGCCTACGAGACGGCGAACTCGTTGAACATGGGGTTGCTGTCAGGGGTGAATTTCATGCTGCACTCCTGCGGCTGGCTCGAAGGCGGGCTGGTTGCCTCGTTCGAAAAGTTCGTGATGGATGCGGATCAGCTGGGTGCTTTGCATAAGTTCGCCCAGGGTGTCAGCGTCGATGAGAACGCCCAGGCCATGGATGCCATCCGCGAGGTTGGACCCGGCGGGCATTACCTGGGGTGCGCCCATACCCACGCCAATTTCAAATCGGCGTTCTGGCGGTCGGACGTGTTCGATTACAAGCCGTTTGAAACCTGGCACGAAGAGGGCGCGCGCGACACGCAGGCATTGGCGGCGGCGCGCGTGGAACATCTGCTGGAAACCTACCAGCAACCGGCGATAGACCCCGGAATCGCCGAGGCGCTGGCCGGCTACGTGGCCCAGAAAAAGGCAGCCGAACCGGACGCCTTTTCCTGAACCGGCGCTGCCGTCGCGCGGAACGGCCGACACCTCAGGGCACCGTGGACGTGCCGGTGATGTCGGCCGACCGCAGCAACCGCGCCTCGGCCATCATCGCGATCAGGATATCGACGTGGCGGCAGGCGCTATAGGCGGCCGCGCCGTCGCGCCTTTGCGTATTCAGTATTTCCTCCATGTCGATCAGGGCGCGCAGGGTCATGCCGCTGTGCCGGTTCGCGCCGCATGGCAGCAGCCGGTTCAGGTGAAGATCGCGGCGATAGTCCTGTTGCCCGATCCGTGCCGCCCGGATCAGCAACCGGGGTCGGCGCAGCGTGTTGAGATGTGCCAGAACGTCATTCATGTCTGATTCCTCGGCCAGATAAGCGTGAGAGGCGGGCAGATAACCATGGAAAACGAAGGTGTTGCGCGAAGCGGCGTTCCGGCGTGCGGCACGTTTTGACTCTGTTTACGAATAGGAAACAATCATTGCCAAATCGGAAACAGTTAACCGACAGGTAACGATCCGACGCCAAAACTGTGTGTAACTCTGGGGATAAGCCGGGGATAAGTTTGGCAGTGAAAATGACGTAAAAGGAGGCATCCATGCCGCGCGCGCCCATCTCTGTCAGTGTTGCCGATGCAGATGTGCCCGGCTGGGTGCCCGTCGAAGCGCGTCGCTATCTTGCACATACCGAGCAGGGACGCCCGATCCGGGAACTGGCGCGGTTGGCGGGCTGCCATGCCTCGACGGTTCTGCGTCAGATTCGCAATGTCGAAAGTCGGCGTGACGACCTGTTGGTGGACGAAGCATTGCGCCGTCTCGGAGATGGCTGGCCCGTCTTCATGCGTCGCGGCTCGACCCGGTTCAGCAGCAAGGATTCACATGACATGCAGAACGTAATCTCGCCTGAAATCAGCCTCAACGAAGACAGCCTCAAGCGTGACGCAGCGCCGGTTCTGAGCCATCTGTGCCTGCCCGCGACCGTACTCGCGGTGGCGCGGGACATGGACAGGGCTGTTGTCGTGCGTGACGGGCCTCACGGCGACACCCATCGGCTGGCGGTCGTCGACAGGCCAGTGGCGCAGGCGATGGCGCTGAAGGGGTGGATCGACTGTTCCGCGCCCGGACGGGTGTCGCGGTATCACATCACGCCAGCGGGCCGGGAGGTATGTCGCCAGACCCTGGCCGAGGCGGAAAACCGTGCCAGCCAAGGCTTTGCGGAAGCGCAAGCGTCATTTTCCGGTGCCCCGGACTACGCCGACGCCGCTACGCAGTGCGAGGGGCCATTGGGTCGGGTGCGGTACGGCGCGGCCGAGTCGCCCGTCGTCGCGCTTGCGCGGCGCCGGGACAGGGATGGAAAGCCATTCCTGAGCAGCGCCCTGGTGCGGGCCGCCGAGCGGCTTCGGGAAGATTTCGAACTCGCACAGTTGAGCGACCCACGCGCCGGTGGATGGGAGCGCCTGGTCACCGCGCCTGACCTGTCGTCGGACCTGGCACCTCTGGCCACTGCGCCCGCGCGGGCAAGGGTTGCGGCAGCGCTGCGCGATCTCGGCCCGGGACTGGGTGATATCGCGCTGCGCTGTTGCTGCTACCTGGAGGGCCTGGAAACCGCTGAAAAGCGGTTGGGATGGTCCGCAAGGTCGGCAAAGGTGGTATTGCGGATCGCGCTGCAACGGCTCAGGTCGCATTACGACGCGCTTGGCCCCGCAGGCGGAATGATTGGCTGAGAAGGTGGTGGGTTTGGGGGTTTCCCTGCGCGGTGGCTTGGCCTATCACCTGCGCGCCGCCCCATCACGAGAGGTTCCCCAATGCCCACTGACTCGCCGCAGCCCAGTTTCATCCTGGTGCGCCCTCAGATGGGGGAAAACATTGGCGCGGCGGCACGGGCAATGTGGAACTTCGGGCTGGACCGGATGCGCGTGGTGGCGCCGCGCGATGGCTGGCCCAACCCCCGCGCCGTGGCCATGGCCAGCGGCGCCGGGCGCCTTCTGGACGAGGCGCAACTGCATGACGATCTGGCGGCGGCGGTGGCCGACACCACCTTCGTTTACGCGACTACGGCACGCCCTCGCGACCTGACCAAGCAGGTCTTCAGCCCCGAAGCCGCGATGACCGACGCCGCGCGCCGCATCGCCAACGGCGGTCGTGTGGCGGTGCTGTTCGGTCCCGAGCGCGCAGGTTTGGAAAACGAAGATGTCGCGCGGGCCAACGCCGTTATCTCGGTCCCCGTGAACCCGGAATTTCCGTCGCTCAACTTGGCGCAATGCGTGCTGCTGGCCGGCTACGAGTGGCGCCGCGCGACCTCTGACGTGGTAAATGAAACCACCCAGATAGGGCGCGACGAATGGGCCAGCGCGGGCGATGTGGCGCACTTGGCCGATCACTACGAGGAGCGGCTGGATCAGGCCGGTTTCTTCTTTCCCGAGACGAAGGCCCCCGGGATGAAAACCAACCTGCGCAACCTGTGGAGCCGCTTGCCTCTGACGCGGGCCGACGTGCAGATGTTGCACGGCATCATGCGTCAAATGGCGCGCTGGAAGGACCGCGGCTAATCGCTTGAAGCGCCTGCACGCGCGGCCTAGTTTGACACGCAGATTGGCGGGAGAGGCTGGCTATGGGCGGCAACAGGCAGATTTTCGAAGAAGTGGACGCGCAACAGCGCGAACAGATGCCCCCGCAGGGCGGGCTGATTGACCGCGGACAGCGCGGCGCGCGGCGCGGCATTCGCCTGTGGCTGATGATACTGTTCGCGCTGGTCGTGGTGATGATCGCTGTCGGCGGGCTGACCCGGCTGACCGATAGCGGGCTGAGTATCACCGAATGGCGCCCGGTAACCGGCGCACTTCCCCCGATGTCCGAGGCCGATTGGCAATCCGAGTTCGAAAAGTACAAGAATATTCCCCAGTTCGAGCTGCAACACAGCTGGATGGAGTTGGAGGACTTCAAGGTCATCTACTGGTGGGAATGGGGGCATCGACAGCTGGGTCGCGTGATCGGCCTGGTGTGGGCGCTTGGGTTCTTCGGGTTCCTGGTGGCGCGGCGCATCCCGCCGGGCTGGACGGGGCGGCTCCTGTTGCTGGGCGCCTTGGGGGGCACTCAGGGTGCGATCGGATGGTGGATGGTAGCTTCTGGCCTCGGCGATGGCATGATCGCGGTGGCCAGCTACCGCCTTGCGACGCATCTCGGGCTGGCCTTCGTCATCCTGGGGCTGATCGCCTGGTACGCCATGCTGTTGTCGCGCCCCGAGCGTGACCTGATCCAGGCCCGGCGCAACCGCGAACGCAAACTGTTCTCGCTCGGGACGGGCTGGATGCATTTTGCATTCCTGCAAATTCTGCTCGGCGCGCTGGTGGCGGGCATTGACGCGGGCCGCAGCTATACAGACTGGCCCTTGATGGCGGGCGGGGTGCTGCCACCCGACATGATGGATCTGTCGCCGTGGTGGCGCAATTTCTTTGAAAACCCCGGCACGGTGCAGTTCATTCACCGGGTGGTAGGCTACGTGCTGCTGATCTATGGGGTCGTCGTGTTGGTGGCCGCCCGCCGGTCCCCCAACGGCGCCACGCGCCGGGCCTTCACGCTGGCTTTCGTGGCGCTGCTGGCGCAGGTGGTGTTGGGCATTGCGACCGTGATGACGGTTGCGCCCTGGCAGATGGCCATTTCCCATCAGGTGCTGGGCGTGATCTTGTGGGTGTTGATCCTGCGGGCGCGATTTGCAGCGGCATATCCGGTGGCAAGCTCGATTCGCGGGGGCGCTACCGCATGAATGCCTTTGAAAAGCTGATGGCGTTCCAGCATCAGACCGAGGCGCTGGCGCAGATCGCCGGGCGGTTGGGTTGGGACCAGGAAACCGTGATGCCGCGCGGCGCGGCAGATCAGCGGGCCGAGGAATTCGCCGCGATCGAGGCCGTTCTGCATGCCCGCCGCACCGACCCACATGTGCGGGACTGGCTGGCTGAGGTGGATGATGCTGCGCTCGATCCGGTGGGGCGTGCGCAGATACGCCATATTCGCCGCGACGTGGAACGCGCCGCCCGCGTGCCCGAGGCCCTGGCCTCGCAGATCGCGCGGCTGACCAGCCGCGCGCAGGGCCTGTGGGCCGAGGCGCGTGCGAACGATGATTTCGCCGCCTTTGCCCCGATATTGGAGCAAGTCGTGGCGCTCAAGCGTGAGGAAGGCGCGGCCATCGCCCAGAGCGCCCGAGCCGGGGCTGTCTATGATGCCCTGCTTGACGGGTTCGAGCCGGGGACCAGCGCCGACGATCTGGAGCGGATGTTTGCCGCCATGCGGCCACGCCTGGTGGCCCTGCGCGCCGCTTGCCTGGAACGGCCGGCGCCCGATGGGCTGTCGGGGCAATTCGACGCGCCTGCGCAGATGCGGCTGGCGCGGCGGCTGGCGGAGACATTCGGCTATGACACGATGCGTGGTCGGCTGGACAAGGCGGTGCATCCGTTCTCTGCTGGTTCCGGCGCGGACGTGCGCATCACCACCCGTACCGATCCGGACGATCCGTTCAACTGCCTGTATTCCACCATCCACGAGGTCGGGCACGGTTGCTATGAGCAGGCGATCGATCCGGCCTATGCACTCACCCCGCTGGGACAGGGGGCGTCGATGGGTGTACACGAAAGCCAAAGCCGCATTTACGAGAACCAGCTTGGCCGCTCGCGTGCCTTTGCGGGCTGGTTGTTCGACCGCATGCGGGAAAGCTTCGGAGATCTGGGCATACATGACGCGGATGCCTTCTATCGTACGGTCAACCGTCTGCGACAGGGGTATATCCGCACCGAGGCGGACGAGGTGCAGTACAACTTGCACATCATGATGCGCTTTGACCTCGAACGCGCCCTGATCGCTGGCGATCTGGCGGTGGCCGACCTCGAAGCGGCGTGGAACGACCGGTTCGAGGCCGATTTCGGTTTCGCCGTGGATAAGCCGTCGAATGGCTGCCTTCAGGATGTGCACTGGTCGGTGGGGCTGTTCGGGTATTTTCCGACCTATGCCTTGGGCAATGTCTATGCCGGTGGGTTGCATCAGGCGATGCGCGTGGCGCTGCCGGATCTGGATGCGGACCTGGCCGAGGGCAGACTGGCGCGCGCGACGGAATGGCTGCGCGACAGGGTGCAGCGCCATGGCGGCCTGCATGAGCCGTCCCAGCTTATCGAGGCCGCCGTCGGGGCACCGATCAGCGAAGCGCCTTTGCTGGATTACCTGGAACAGAAATTCGGCGCTATTTACATGCTGTAACCGACAAATGCGGGGGCTGCGTGTCCCCGCCAAGACCGCCTCAACTGTTGGCTGCCGGAAAAGCCATGCGCGAGGGCACCGCGCTCATGAAGAGGGCGGTGCGACCTCCGGCATGTCGTCGTCACCCGCTTCGGCCTGATCGGCCACACGGGCGACCGAGACGACGAATTCATCCTTGCGCGTGTCAAACACCTTGACCCCGCCGGCGCTGCGTGAGCGGAACGAGATTCCCTCTACCGGCACGCGGATGGATTGCCCGCGTGACGTGGCCAGCATGATCTGGTCGTCCATGTCCACCGGGAACGAGGCGACTACGGCGCCGCCGCGCATCGCCTTGTCCGAGGCCGCCACACCCATGCCGCCGCGCCCGCGCACCGGGTAATCGTGGCTTGAACTGAGCTTGCCCGTGCCCTTGGCGCTGATCGTCAGGATCAGGTTCTCAGCCGCCGACATCTCGATATAGCGCGCGTTGGAGAATTCCGGATCTGCCGCCGCCTCTTCCTCGGTGCCGTCGGCATCCTCGGTCAGCCCGGCCATCGCACGGCGCATCTTGAGATAGGCGGCGCGCTCTTCGGCGGTGGCTTCGAAATGGCGCAGGACCGACATCGATACGACACGATCATTCCCGGTCAGGCGGATACCGCGCACGCCGGTGGACTTGCGCCCCTTGAACACCCGTACATCGGTGGTCGGGAAGCGGATCGCGCGCCCCGAATCCGTGACCAGCATCACGTCTTCGTCTTCCGAACAGATCCGTGCGTTGACCAGTTCCACGTCTTCGGGCAGTTCCATCGCGATCTTGCCGTTGCGCATCACGTTCGTGAAATCTGACAACTGGTTGCGCCGCACGTCGCCCGCCGAGGTGGCGAACACGATTTGCAGATCCTCCCACTGATCCTCAGGCCGGTCCACCGGAAGGATCGCGGCGATCGCGGTGCCGGGGGGAATCGGCAGGATATTGACGATTGCCTTGCCCCTGGAGGTGCGCCCCCCGAGCGGCAGGCGCCATGTCTTGAGCTTGTAGACCATCCCCTCGGCGGTGAAGAACAACAGTGGTGTGTGTGTGTTGGCCACGAACAGGGTGGTGACCACGTCGTCATCCTTGGTGGACATTCCCGAAAGCCCCTTGCCGCCGCGTTTCTGCGCGCGGTAATCGGCCAGCGGAGTGCGCTTGATATAGCCGGACTGCGTTATCGTCACGACCATGTCCTCGCGTGCGATCAGGTCTTCGTCGTCCATGTCGCCGGACCAGTCCACGATCTCGGTCCGCCGCGGCACGGCGAACTGCTCCCTAACGTCGCGCAGCTCCTCCGAGATGATGTTCATGATGCGCTCGCGCGAGCCGAGAATTTCAAGGTATTCCTTGATCTTGGCGGCCAGCTCTTGCAGCTCGTCGGTGACTTCCTGCACACCAAGTTGCGTCAGGCGTTGCAGCCGCAACTCGAGGATCGCACGTGCCTGCGTCTCGCTCAGGTTATAGGTGCCGTCGTCGTTCATCGTGTGTGTGGGATCGTCGATCAGCCGGATATATTCGGCGATCGACGCTGCCGGCCAGCGCCGGGTCATCAGTTTCTCGCGCGCCTCGCCGGCATCGGCGCTGGAACGAATGGTGGCCACTACCTCGTCCACGTTGCTGACCGCAACCGCGAGACCGCACAGGATGTGACTGCGTTCGCGCGCCTTGCGCAGCAGGTAGGCGGTGCGTCGCGCCACCACGTCCTCGCGGAAGTCGATGAAGGAGGTCAGGAACCGCCGCAGTGTCAGCTGCTCTGGCTTGCCGCCGTTCAGCGCCAGCATGTTGCAACCGAAATAGGTTTGCATCGGGGTAAAGCGGTAAAGCTGATTGAGTACCACGTCGGGCACCGCGTCGCGCTTCAATTCGATCACCACGCGGACCCCGTTGCGGTCGGACTCGTCCTGAACATGCGTGATGCCGTCGATCTTCTTGTCGCGCACCTGCTCGGCGATCTTCTCGATCATCGCGGACTTGTTGACCTGGTAGGGAATCTCGTCGATCACGATGGCATAGCGGTCCTTGCGCAACTCCTCGATACGCGAAAGCGCACGGATGACCACGCTGCCGCGCCCCTCCAGATATGCCTTGCGCGCACCGGACCGGCCCAGCATGATCCCGCCGGTGGGAAAG
>JAABTI010000089.1 GCA_011389955.1 Paracoccaceae bacterium
AACCTGATCGACGCGGGTGGGGCCTATGTTTCGACCCTGCCTGGCGGGGCCTTTTTCGACAGCGCGGTTTCCTTCGCGATAGTCCGGTCCGGGCGGCTGGACCTGACGCTTTTGGGAGCGTTCGAGGTGGCTGCGAACGGCGATCTGGCCAACTGGATCGTGCCGGGGCGGTTTTCGCCCGGTGCCGGCGGCGCGATCGAGTTGGCGCAGCGGGCGCGCCGGGTCGGCGCGATCACCGCGCATGTGGACAAGGCCGGCAACCCGAAGATCGTCGAACGGTGCACTCTGCCGCTGACGGCCGCCGGCATTATCAGCCGGATCTATACCGACATGGCGGTGTGTGATGTCACGCCCGGGGGGGTGGTCCTGCGCGAGTTGGCCGAGGGTGTCAGCCTGCGCGAGGTCGTGGCGGCGACGGGTGCGCCACTGGCGGTGCCGGACGCGCCCCTGCCGGTGTTCTGAAGACGTGCAAGAGAAAGGAGAGCGCGTCATGACGCAAGAAGTGGAAACCCGTATCAGGTCTTCCGTCGACGCAATGTTCGAGCGCGAGATCGCGTTCCTGTCGGAGTTGACGGCGCACCCCTCGACCCGCGGCAACGAACAGCAAGCGCAGGATTTCATGGCGCGTGAAATGGCCGGGCGGGGGCTGTCGGTGGATCGCTGGCAGATCGATCTGGACGAAATCCGCGGCCAGCCCGGCTTTTCCCCGGTGGTCGGGGATTACCAGGACGCGGTGAACGTTGTGGGCACCCATGCCAGCCGTAGCCGCAAGGGGCGGTCGCTGATCCTCAACGGGCATATCGACGTGGTGCCCGAAGGCCCGCATGACATGTGGGACAGTCCGCCCTATGCGCCTCGCGTGGATGACGGATGGCTGTACGGGCGCGGCGCCGGAGACATGAAGGCGGGGCTGGCTGCGAACCTGTTCGCCCTGGACGCGCTGCGCGAAATCGGTCTGGTACCCGGGGCGGACGTGCATGTGCAGTCGGTGGTGGAGGAGGAATGCACCGGCAATGGGGCGCTGGCATGTCTCCAGCGTGGCTATCGCGCCGACGCGGCGCTGATCCCGGAGCCGTTCAGCGAGACGCTGGTCACCGCGCAGGTCGGGGTGATCTGGTTCCAGGTTCACCTGAAGGGAGTGCCGGCCCACGTGGCCTATGCCGGCAGCGGCGCAAACGCAATCGAGGCGGCAATCCCGCTGATCGAAGCTCTGCACGCGATGGAGGAACGTTGGAACGCGCCGGAACTGCGACACGGCGACTATCACCACGTTCACCACCCTCTGAACCTCAATATCGGGCGGATCGAGGGTGGTGACTGGACCAGTTCTGTCCCCGCGTGGTGCGTGTTCGATGTGCGCATGGGCGTGTTTCCCGGCCAGGATCTGGCCGAAGCGTGCCGCGAGATCGAGGAAGTTCTGCGCGCCGCCGCCCACAACAGCGTTTTCCTGCGCAACAACCAGCCCGAGGTGGTCTATAACGGTTTCATGGCTGAAGGCTATGCGCTGTCGCAGGATCGGTCGCTGCAGGCGCGCGATGCCGTCGGCGCCCTAGGTGGCGCGCATGAGCGGGTAACGGGCCATGCACTGGACACCGCCGCCATTACGGCGACCACCGATGCGCGCTTTTTCGGGCTGTATGCCGACACGCCGGCAATGGTTTATGGGCCGCGGGCCGAGGGAATTCACGGCTTCAACGAACGGGTCGAGTTGGAAAGCCTGCGTCGCGTGACCCAGACAACGGCGCTGTTCATCGCCGAGTGGTGCGGGCTGGAGGACGCCTGAGGCGCGAGCCGGTTCCTGCCGCCTGCGGGGTGTCACGATGAATGCGCCCCGGGCCGGGGCAGTGCCCTTGGCCGGACCTGTTACGGCGTGTCAGATCAGGCCGTGATCCTTCGCCCATTCCTGCGCGCGATCGAGCACACGAGCCATGATGCCGGCGATTTCGCGGGCGTCCTCCTCAGTCAGGATCAGCGGCGGACACAGCGCCAGCGTGTCGCCGATATTGCGCATGATAAGCCCTTCTTCGTGCCCGATGTTGAAGGCGGCCACCCCGACCTTTCCGATCGGGTCGAAGGGGGTTCTTGCCGCCTTGTCGGCGACCAGTTCCAGCCCCGCGATAAGCCCGTCACCGCGCACCTCGCCGACCAGCGGGTGATCGGCCAGCCTGGCAAGCTCGGCCTGGAACACTCGGCCCACGCGGGCGGCATTGCCGATCAGGCCCATCTCTTCGATGATCTTGAGGTTCTCCAGCCCCACGGCGGTGGCTACGGGGTGGCCGCTGGCGGTGTAGCCGTGCCCGAAGGTGCCGATGCGATGGGTGTTGTCCGCGATGCCGTCGTAGATATCTTCGGAAAAGATTACTGCGGCCAACGGCATGTAGGACGATGTCAGCTGTTTCGACGTGACCATGATATCGGGAGTGAAGCCGTAATGGCAGGCTCCAAACGGACTTCCGAGTCGCCCAAAGCCGTTGATGACCTCGTCCGAGATCAGCTTGATGTCATGCTTGCGGCAGATCGCCTCGACCCCGGGCCAGTAGCCTTCGGGGGGCGGCATGACGCCGCCGGCGGCCATCAGCGGTTCGCCGATGAATCCGGCGATGGTGTCCGCGCCTTCGCGTTCGATCACCTGTTCCAACTCGGCCATCAGGCGCGCAGTAAAAGCCGCTTCGCTTTCGTCTTCGGTACCGAAGCGGTAGAAATGCGGACAGGTCAGGTGCGTGACCGGGATCGCGGGGAGATCGAAGTCGCGGTGATTGTTGGGCAGCCCTGTCAGGCTGCCCGAGGCGACGGTGATACCGTGATAGCCCTTGGTGCGGGCGAGGAATTTCTTTTTCTGCGGTTTGCCGAGGGCGTTGTTCATGTACCACAGCATCTTGACCACGGTATCGTTCGCCTCGGAGCCGGAATTGGTAAAGAACACCCGAGTCAGGTTGTCGGGCGTCATTTCGACCAGTTTCTCGCCCAGGCGGATCGACGGCTCGTGCGCCTTGTGCGCGAAGCTGTGGTAGTAGGGCAGGCGGTCCATCTGTGCCATGGCAGCATCGCGCAGACGTGGCTGGTTGAAACCGACAGCCACCGACCAAAGCCCGGCCAGCCCTTCGATATAGCGCTTGCCGCCCTGATCGTAGACGTGGATGCCTTCGCCCCGGTCAATGATAACGGGGCCCTGCGCCTCGTGCGCGCGAGCGTCCGTATAGGGGTGCAGCGCAGTCGAGATATCGACATGGGCGGAGGAATTGGACAACGGTTCCATGACAAGCTCCTGTTGGTTGAGGCGCCGCGCGCCGGGCAGCGGCGACCGGCTGGCTTTGACCGCAGTGTGTGGGGCTTGCGCCAGGTTGTCACGCGGATTTGCGGCACGCATCGGCGTCAGCGTCATCTGGACATATATTTTTTGCGGGCTGGAGGTATCGCCTTGGCGTGGCGCGCGATCCGGAGGTATCCGTGAGAGGCGGGGCAGTCGGACTGCGGGGCAACCGTGCCCCCATTGACGCGCCTTGCCGCTAGCTTATGATCCTTACGGCATAGACCCATGACCGGAGACCACCCAGATGAGTACCAAGACCGCAACGATTGATCCCGTCAAACTGGACCGGCTTGCCGAGGTGGCCGTCAAGGTCGGGTTGAACCTTCAGGAGGGTCAGGACCTGTTGCTGACCGCGCCGATCGCGGCGGCACCCCTTGTGCGCAGGATCGCGGTCCATGCCTACCAGGCAGGCGCTGGAGTGGTGACACCACTTTTGTCGGATGACCAGGTGACGTTGGCCCGCTTTGACCATGCGCGCGACGAGAGTTTCGATCATGCGGCGGGGTGGCTTTATGAAGGGATGGCGCAAGCGTTCGACGAGGGCACCGCACGATTGGGCGTGGTGGGCGACAATCCGATGCTGTTGTCCGAGCAGAACCCCGACCTGGTGTCGCGCGCATCCAAGGCGCAATCGGAAGCTTACAAACCCGCGCGCGAACGGATCACCGGCTTCGACGTCAACTGGAACCTCGTCGCCTGGCCCGGCGTGGACTGGGCGCGGCTGGTATTTCCCGATTTGCCCGAGGACGAGGCGGTGACCATGCTGGCTGATACGATATTCGCCGCCTCACGCGTGGATGGTGAGGATGCCGTGGCGAACTGGCAGGCGCATAACGCACGGTTGAGGGCGCGGACCGACTGGCTGAACGCACAGCGGTTTTCCGCGCTGCATTTCACCGGGCCTGGTACCGACCTGAGCGTGGGGCTGGCCGATGGCCATGAATGGATGGGGGGCGCATCTTTGGCCAAGAATGGCGTGGTGTGCAATCCCAATATCCCTAGCGAAGAGGTGTTCACCACACCGCATGCCCATCGGGTCGAGGGGTATGTGCAAGCGACCAAGCCACTTTCGTACCAGGGCACGCTGATCGAGAATATCGCCGTACGCTTCGAGCAGGGCCGGATTGTCGAGGCCAGCGCCAGCCGCGGCGAAGCGGTGTTGCAAAAGGTGCTCGACAGCGATGAAGGCGCACGACGGCTGGGCGAGGTGGCACTGGTGCCGCATTCCTCGCCGATCTCGCAATCGGGGCTGTTGTTCTACAACACCCTGTTCGACGAGAATGCCGCCTGCCATATCGCGCTGGGGCAGTGCTATTCCAAGTGTTTCGAGGGCGGCGACAGCCTGAACCGCGAGCAGATTGCAGCAAAGGGTGGCAACGAGAGCATGATCCATATCGACTGGATGATCGGCTCGGACCAGATCGATATTGACGGTGTGCATGCCGATGGCCGCCGCGTGCCGGTGTTCCGCAAGGGCGAATGGGCCTGAGTCGTCTGCTTTTGCCTGTCATCGCCGTGTCGCATTAACGCGCTAGGGCGTTAGGGGTGGTCGCCAAATACATGGGGCTTGCCCCATGCAAAACGCGATATATAGTAGTATCAGAGCCGGGGCGTCCCCCGCCCCGTCGCCGCAGCAAGGCAGGCAGGGCAGGGAGAATTGCCAGATGGACGGAGACTTCAGGCGCGATTTCGTGAGGGAGCCGGCGGGGCTGAAGCAGAACCCGGCGCTGGTGTTGAATGCCGATTACCGGCCGTTGTCTTATTACCCTTTATCGTTGTGGCCATGGCAGGAGGCCGTCAAGGCGGTATGGCTTGACCGGGTTGATATCGTAGCCGAATACGACCACGTGGTCCGAAGCCCGAGCATGCGGATACGAATGCCGTCGGTCGTTGTGCTCAGAGATTACGTCAAACCCAGGAAGCGCGTGGCATTCACGCGCTTCAATCTTTTTCTGCGGGACGAATTCCGCTGCCAGTATTGCGGCACGCGGTCGGACCTGACCTTTGATCATGTGGTGCCTCGCGCGGCCGGGGGCACGACGACGTGGGAAAACGTCGTTGCCGCCTGTGCGCCTTGCAACCTGCGCAAGGGATCGCGCAGCTTGCGGCACTCGGGTTTGCACCTGCGCAAGGTACCACGCGCGCCCGCGGCCGAGGAAATGCGCAACATGGGGCGGAAGTTTCCGCCCAATCACCTGCACGAAAGCTGGATCGATTTTCTGTATTGGGATGCCGAACTGGAGGCGTGAGCGTTTCGCATTGTCAACACGGCACCATCGTCTGCGTCCGTCCGGGGTCTGTTGAAGGACGGATGGCAAAGGGCGCCGCGCATGGTGCGGTACCCTTTGGCGTTCGCGGTATGCCTGTGTGGCTCAGGAACCGGTCGGCGTGCCCTTGGTCTGCGGCTTGGCCGTATCGCCGCTGACGGACTTGGCAGCGGCGGATTGCTGCTGAGCCTGCGGGGCAGATTGCTGCGTTTGTTGCGGCGCCTGGCGTTGAGGTTGCGGGGCTGGCGCGCCCTTGTTCTGAGGCGTGAGCGGGTCGTCCTGCCGTTGGACCGAGCCTTCGAAATGCGCACCGGATTCGATCGCGATGGTCTTGTGGATAATATCGCCTTCGACTCGCGCGGTAGAGGTCAGGCGCACTTTGAGGCCGCGGACGCGGCCCACGATGCGGCCGTTGATAACCACGTCATCTGCCACTATCTCGCCCTTGATGGTGGCGGATTCGCCAACCGTCAGGAGGTGCGCACGAATGTCGCCTTCAACGGTGCCTTCGACCTGGACGTCGCCACTGGTCTTGATATTGCCGCTGATGTGCAGATCCGAGGACAGGGTCGACGCCGGCGGCTTTGGCTTGGCAGGGCTGCTGCTCTTGGGATCGGCAGGCTTGCTCTGCACGGAGCTTGGCGTGGCATCCGGCGCGGCGGGTTTGCTTGCGTCGTCAGCCTTGGGGCCGGGGTCGTTGATCTTGCTTCTAGAAAACATTTCTCGCAGCCTTGATGTAGGTCATTGGATTAACGGGTTTTCCGTTCACTCGCACCTCGTAATGCACATGCGAACCGGTCGACCGTCCTGAATTGCCCATATCACCGATATGGTCCCCGCGCGAGACTTTTTGTCCCTTCTTCACGCGGATGCGCGACAAATGGGCGTAGCGTGTCTCGACTCCGAATTCGTGCCGGATCTTGACGATACGGCCGTAGCCCGACTGCCAGCCGGCATAGGTGACGACCCCATCGGCGGTTGTGTGGATGTCCGTGCCTACCGGGGCTGCGAAATCGACGCCGTCATGCATGCGAACGCCGCCCGTGACGGGGTGGCGGCGGTTACCGAACGGGCTGGTGAAGCGGAAACGCGCGCGCACCGGAGTGGCGAACGGGGCCTTTTCGGTAGCGATACGGTAGAGATTGAGCTTGTCCATCTGGTGCAGGATACGGTTGGCCCGCACCTCGTCCGGTGAAAGTTCCTGACCTTTGGTGGAAAACGACAGCGGCATCAGTGGTCCGCCTTGCCCGGAATACCCCGATCGCACCTGATCAAGGATGGTATCGGTGTTCATGCCGGCGGAGCGGAACATCTTGTCCAGAGGCGTGACGGAAACGGCCATCGCCTCTTCCAACTGGCGGAAGATCTGGTCGTTCTGGTCCTGCATCAGCCGGATCTGGAATTCCAGTTCCCTGGCCGTTTTCAACGCGTCCTGGGCGTCGGTGGCGATGATGTCGCGTTCTGTGGCGGTATCGGTAAGGGCAGAGATAACCATGTCCATGGTTTCGGTCTCGACCTCGGCGACGCGGCTTTGCGACGCGCTCTGGTCCTCGTCGGAAAGCGCGGCGAGCTTGCGCTTTGCGACATCGCGCTGCTTCATCGTGTTACGCAGGCTGGTCTGGATCACTTCGATGCCGGTTTCCAACTCCCGTCGGCGGGTTTCAGAGGCCAACAACGCGGACTGCATCTGCGATATCTGTTCAAGAGTGCTGTTGAACCTTTCCTGCGCGGCCTGCGCCTCGGCGGCGCGCGCATCGCGTTCGTGCGCCAACGTGTTGATGCGCTCTTCGTAAACTTGTTGATCGCGGCGCGCCTGATCGCGGAAGTTTCCAGCCCCGATCGAGTCCATAAGTACGATTGCCGTTGCCACGATCGCCCAGCTCACCACGACGGTGCTCCCGGTGATAGCGATCATCTGGGTGTGCGGGCGCAGGCGGATGAAACGCGTATCGGTATCGGATTTCAGGAACAGACGCCGCTCGGGAAACCAGCGTTCGAGCAACGTGTCGAAACGAATTGCCAATAGCGTTCTCAATTGTCCGTGCCCCCTGGTCCGTCCCCTTACGCGCTCCGTGGTCGGTGCCCGGAACTTGCGTTTGCTTAACCAGCGAGCGCGCGCAGGGCAACCGCTTTCGACGCCGGGGCAGGCGCGCGTGGCAGCTCGCGCCGTGGATTTGGCAAAAAACCGCCGAATTACAGCACCACAGCGACACTTTTTGCGTTGCAGGACATTCAGAGCGCGCGCGCGGCCTCCAGAACCTCTTGCGCGTGACCGGGCACCTTGACTTTGCGCCAGGCCCGGGCGACGCGCCCTGACCCGTCGATCAGAAAGGTCGATCGCTCGATGCCCAAGAATGTCTTGCCGTACATCCGCTTCTCGGCCCAGACGCCGTAGTCCTCGCTGGTGGTGGTATCCGCGTC
>JAABTI010000090.1 GCA_011389955.1 Paracoccaceae bacterium
CCGGATTTTCCCACCTGGGGGCGGTTGCTGTATGACGCCACCAACTATCTGCAGCAGTACCCGGAGCGGGTGATCTGGCCCGGCGCGGCGATCTCGTTGACCGTGCTGTCGGTCAACTACCTTGGTGACGGGCTGCGCGATGCGCTGGACCCGCGCATCCGCGGGCGCTGAGGCCAAAAAGAACACCACATGCGCGAATCTCGCGCGGCCCCGAACGGCGGGCCGTGCGTGACCTGTGGATCGGAACGCGACCGTTTGGATACGGGCGCCAACTGGAACATCTTTCCGATTTCAGGCGCCAGAACACCGTTTTGCTGGCTTGATATACCCGTTCTCCTACGCCATTTGGAACGAAATTCCGTCACGACAGGAGCGAGTGATGTTCGAGACATTTGGCTTTGAAACCCTGACCGCGCCGCAGGCGGCGTTGTGGTTTGCCCTGGCGCTGGGGCTGGTCTTCGGGGCGCTGGCGCAAGTCACGCGGTTCTGCCTGCGGCGGGCGCTGGTCGGAAGCGACCGCCGTGCCGCAGGGGCGGTGTGGCTGACGGCGCTGGTCGTTGCCGTGGCCGGCACGCAAGCGGCCGCCGCGATGGGCTGGATCAGCTTTGCCGACCACCGGTTCATGGCCTCGGAGTTGCCGATACTGGCCATCGCGGCCGGTGGCGTTCTGTTCGGGGTCGGCATGGTCCTGACGCGTGGCTGCGTCTCACGCCTGACGGTTCTGAGCGGCTCGGGCAACTTGCGCGCGCTGATGGTGCTGGTGGTATTCGCGATTGCGGCGCATGCCACGCTCAAGGGCGTGTTGGCGCCGGTGCGCACCACACTCGGCAGCATCACCGTGCCGTTGGGCGAGGCGACCGCCCTGCCCGGTAGCCCGTGGCTCTGGGCCGGGTTGTTGGCGCTGGTCACGCTGACCATCGCGTATCGCGCCGGTGCAGCGCGCGGGATGCTGGCGCTGGCGGCGGTGATCGGCGCGCTGGTGCCGCTGGCATGGGTCGGCACGGGGTTCGTCCTGTATGATGATTTCGACCCGATCGCGATGGAGAGCCTGTCCTTCACCGCGCCTTCGGCGGATGCGATGTTCTGGCTGCTTGCCTCGACATCGATTCCCGCCGGGTTCGGGACGGGGCTGATAGGCGGTGTCCTCGGCGGGGCGTTCCTTGCGGCGATGGCGCGCGGCGAGTTCCAATGGCAGAGCTTCGAAAGCCCGCGCCAGACCGGCCGCTACATCAGCGGGGCGATATTGATGGGCGTGGGTGGTGTGCTGGCCGGCGGATGCACCGTTGGTGCGGGGCTGTCGGGCGTGCCGACCCTGTCGGTCGCGGCGATCCTGGCATTGTCGGCGATCGCGGCGGGCGCGTTGGCGGCGCGCGCGGTGCTTAGTGGATCCGCGCGTGGATTCGGCGGATCAACCACCACACCAGCAGCACAACCGGCAGAGTAAGCAGCGCCGTCAGTTCCCCCTTGGCGAGACCGGCAAACCGGGCGAGGGGGCTGGCGGCGTAGGCCGCCAGCGACACGCCGTAGTAACTGATCGCGACCACGCTGAGGCCCTCGACCGTGCGTTGCAGACGCAGTTGCGCCTCGGCCCGGTGGTTCATGCCTTCAAGCAGTTTCTGGTTCTGGGCCGAGCGATCAACGTCCACCGACGTGCGCAGCAATTCGCCCGCGCGCATGGCGCGGTCGGCAAGGGTATCAAGACGCCTCTGGGTTGCCTTGACGGTTCGCATGGCAGGGTCGTAGCGGCGCATCATGAACTCGTTGAACGTCTGGCGCCCCTCGAACCGTTGTTCGCGCATCACCGCGATACGCTGGTGCACGATTGCCTCGTAGGCGGCGGTGGCGCCGAACCGGAAAGAGGTGCGCGCGACGGTGTTTTCCAGTTCGGCGGAGATGGCCAGCAACCCTTCGAGCGTTTCCTCGGCGGGGTGGTCGCCGTGGGTCATCCGGTCCATCAGGCCGGTCAGGCGGCCATCCAGCGCGCCCATCCTTGGCGACATGTCCTTGACCCGGGCGAACCCCAGCATCGACATGGTCTTGTATGTCTCGATCTCGCACAGACGCTGCACGACGCGGCCGACGCGGCGACTGCCGGTGCCGGGGGCCACAAATACCGCGACGCGCTGGTGACCGGCGGAATCGATGCGAAAATCGGCCGCGACCACGGCGGCGTCATCCAGAACCCGGCTTACGGCCAGGCTTTCGGGGACAAACCAGTCACGGACCCGCGCCATCACGGTATCCTTGTCATCCATCGGCTCGATTCGCATGAGGGCGGAGGTCATCCGCACCCCCGGCATCTTCTCCAGCCAGTCCTCTGGAAAAACCTCGAACTCGGCCGGGTCGAAGGCGCGTTCGCTGAGCTTGTCTGAGAACACGGTGTAGGTAACGAACTCGGTATGGCTTTCCCATTTAAGCCGATAGCGACCGATCTGGCCGAAGTAATGCGTGGCCCCCGGTTGCGGATGAGGCGCGCCGTGGCGGTCCAGCAGCGCGATCAGGTGATCCATGTCGGCACCACGGTCGCGGCCGGCGGCGCCGTCAGGGCGTTTGACGGCCAAAAAAACCGCGCCGCAGGGCACGTCCAGAGAGGGGAACGGGCGCGCATGCAGCTCGTTGGCCAGGTCGTAGCGTAGGGGGTGATCCTGAATGGGCGGCATGGGTACGATCCGAAGATGCAATGTGGGTGTTGATCAAGATATATAGCGCCCGCCGCACAAAGGAAAGTAAGCGTTTTGTTTCAGAAGGTTGCAGGACACGATCGTATACCGGGCCGGGCCCTGCCCGCACCATGAAAAGGGGCGCCCCGGATGGGACGCCCCGTTGTTGCCGTGACGGCGAAGCCTTACTCGATCTTGGTGAGTAGCTCGTCCAGCGATTTCTTGGCATCGCCATAGAACATCTGGGTATTGTCCTTGAAGAACAGCGGGTTTTCGATGCCGGAATAGCCGGTGCCCTGACCGCGCTTGGACACGAAGACATGCTTTGCCTTCCAGACCTCCAGCACCGGCATCCCGGCGATCGGACTGTTGGGGTCGTCCTGCGCGGCGGGGTTCACGATGTCGTTGGAGCCGATGACGATCGCCACGTCGGTCTCGGGGAAATCCTCGTTGATCTCGTCCATCTCCAGCACGATGTCGTATGGCACCTTGGCCTCGGCCAGCAGCACGTTCATGTGGCCCGGCAAGCGCCCGGCAACGGGGTGGATGGCAAAGCGCACGTTCTTGCCCTTGGCGCGCAGCCGCTTGGTCAGTTCGCTGACCGAGCTTTGCGCCTGCGCCACCGCCATGCCGTAACCGGGCACGATGACGACGCTGTCGGCCTCGTCAAGCGCCTGTGCCACGCCATCGGCATCGATGGCGGTCATCTCGCCCTCGACCTCCATCTGCGGTCCGGTGGTGCCGCCGAAGCCGCCCAGGATCACGCTGACGAAATGGCGGTTCATCGCCTTGCACATGATGTAGCTCAGGATCGCACCGGAGGAGCCCACGAGCGCACCGGTCACGATCAGAAGATCGTTGGACAGCGTGAAGCCGATCGCGGCCGCGGCCCAGCCCGAATAGCTGTTGAGCATCGACACCACCACAGGCATGTCGGCGCCACCGATGCCCATGATCAGGTGGTAGCCGATGAAGAAGGCCAGAACCATGATGCCCAGAAGCGGCCACATGCCGCCCCCCGACAGGTAGACGATGGCCAGCACCAGGCTGAGCGCCGCGGCGGTCGCGTTGAGCATGTGCCCGCCCGGCAGCTTTTTCGGCTTGCCATCAACCTTGCCGGCCAGCTTGCCGAAGGCAACGATCGATCCGGTGAAGGTGACGGCGCCGATGAACACGCCCAGCACCACCTCGACCTGGAGGAACATCAGTTCGTCCGGGGCCTTTTTCGCCACGAGCGCGGCAAAGGCGGAGAACCCGTCCGTCGCCTCGCCGGCGGCCTTGGCCGCCATGACGCGGGCGCGCTCCATTTCGGCATTTAGACCCACGAACACGGCCGCGAGACCCACGAAACTATGCAGGGCGGCCACCAGTTGCGGCATTTCCGTCATGCCGACGCGGCGCGCCACCTCGTAGCCGATATAGGCGCCGATGATGACCATGGGCGCCATCAGCCAGAAGTTACCGATACCGGGGCCGAAGATGGTGAAGAACACCGCCACCGCCATGCCGACGATACCGTACCAGACGGCGCGCTTGGCCTTTTCCTGGTTTGAAAGCCCCCCCAGAGAGAGGATGAATAGAACGCTGGCCGAAATCGCGGCGGCCGCTACAAAACCTTGTCCGAGCATGTGTTTTCCTCCGCCCTCAGGATTTCTGGAACATGGCGAGCATGCGCCGCGTGACCATGAAACCGCCGACAATGTTGATCGTCGCGATCAACACCGAAATGGCGGCAAGAACCACCACGATCCAATTGCCCGAGCCGATCTGGAGGATCGCCCCCAGGATGATGATGCCCGAAATGGCGTTGGTCACCGCCATCAACGGGGTGTGCAGCGAATGCGCCACCCCCCAGATGACCTGAAAGCCCACGAAACAGGCCAGTGCAAAGACGATGAAATGCTGCATGAAGCTGGCGGGGGCGATCTGCCCCAGCAGAAGCATCAGCGCCCCGCCCACGGCCAGCAGGGTAACCTGGCTCTTGGTCTGCGCCTTGAAGGTCGCGATTTCCTGGGCCCTCTTTTCCTCGGGCGTCAGTTCCTTCGGTGCTTCCTTCTTCGGGGCGGCGGCAATCGCGGCCACCTTGGGCGGAGGCGGCGGGAACGTGACCTCCTTGTCATGGGTGACGGTTGCGCCGCGGATCACGTCATCTTCCATGTCATGCACGATCACACCATCCTTTTCGGGCGTGAGATCGGTCATCATGTGGCGGATGTTGGTGGCATAAAGGGTGCTGGATTGCGTCGCCATGCGGCTGGGGAAATCGGTGTAGCCGATGATCGTCACGCCGCCGTCGGTGACGATCTTGTCATCCATCACCGTCAGCTTGCAGTTGCCTCCCTTCTCCGCTGCGAGGTCAACGATGACCGAGCCGCGCTTCATCGAGGCGACCATGTCCTCGGTCCACAGCTCGGGTGCCTCGCGGTTGGGAATCAGGGCGGTGGTGATGACGATGTCCATCTCCGGCGCCAGTTCGCGGAACTTGGCAAGCTGCGCCTCGCGGAATTCGGGGCTGGAGGGGGCCGCATAGCCGCCGGTCGCGGCACCGTCCTGGGTTTCCTCGTCGAAATCGAGATAGACGAATTCGGCGCCCATGGACTCGACCTGCTCGGCCACTTCGGGGCGCACATCGAAGGCGTAGGTGACCGCGCCCAGCGAGGTCGCGGTGCCGATCGCGGCCAAGCCGGCCACACCCGCGCCGACGATCAGGACCTTGGCCGGGGGCACCTTGCCGGCGGCGGTGATCTGGCCGGTGAAGAAGCGACCGAAATTGTTGCCGGCCTCGATCACGGCGCGGTAGCCGGCGATGTTCGCCATGGAGCTGAGCGCGTCCATCTTCTGCGCGCGGGAGATGCGCGGCACCATGTCCATGGCGATGGTCGTCGCCCCCTTGGAGGCGGCGAGGTTCATCAACTCCTCGTTGGCGGCAGGCCAGAAGAAGCTGATAAGCGTCTGCCCCTTGCGCAGGCGCTTGGCCTCGGTCTCGGTCGGTGGGCGCACCTTGGCGACGATGTCCGACGCCTTCCACAGTTGCGCGGCGGTCTTGACGATTTCGACTCCGGCCTCCTCGTAGGCGGCATCCGAAAACCCTGCCTTGGTGCCGGCGCCGGTTTCAATGGCGCATTCGTGGCCCAGTTTCTGCAGGGCCATGGCCGAATCCGGGGTCATGGCCACGCGGGCCTCGCCCTCCATCACTTCCTTTGGCGTTCCGATCTTCACGTTTTGCGTCCCCCTGGTTGATCCGTTCAAGTTGCTGTCGCGTCGCGTTCTGCGCGCGAGATTGACGGGAAGATATGCCACAGCATGACCGGGTTGGCCATGCCTGCTTTGTCGCAGGCGTCATCGCCCTTGTGCCCGGGCATCAAAGCCATCTCCGGGTCTTCTGGCAATAGCGGGCGAAATCGGCACGAAACTTGCGCCTGAGGCGGTTTTCCTCGGGAATCACGAAGCGTCGCTCGATGATCCACACGAAGATGGGCACCAGTGGCAGCGACAGCGGCGCATCCAGCGTCAGGATGACCCCTGCAAGAACCAGCACATCGCCCAGGTAGATCGGATTGCGGCTGCGGCTGAATATGCCCGTCGTCACCATCTCGTCGGCGTCGCGATGCGGCATGATCGTGGTGTGGTGCTGGCGCATCTCGTAGACCGCGAGGAGCATCAACAGCACACCACCCCCGACCAGAAGCCCGCCCGCGAAATCCGCCCAGAGGCCCCCGAATGACAGCCCCGCATCGAACAGGCGCACCTGCGCCCACGCCGCTAGGCAGGCCAGAAGCAGCCAGACCGGCGGCAGGTCGATCCATTTCAACATGCGCGCCCCGTCTTGGTGGGCCGGGCCCCTGCCCGGCCATCGCCGAAGTTCGTCACTCCCATTCCATCTCCTCGTAGACGCGGCCGGCGTTCTTGGTGGCCAGTTCGTCGAAGGTATCCAGCTGGGACCATTGCGACTGATCGACGTAATAGGCCTCGGTCAGGTCGCCGCCCGCGTCGATATGAGCACCGATCTTGGCGCGCAGATCAACCAGATAATCGCGCGTGTAGCGACGAACTTGCGCCAGGTTGGTCGGGTGGCCGTGGCCGGGGATCACGTAGGTCGGCGCCATCGGCTCCAGTTTCTGCTCCCATGTCTCGATCCAGCAGCGCGCGCAGGTCTCGGCGAAGATCGGCGGCATGCGTTCGTGAAAGGCGATGTCGCCGGCGATCATGATGTCCCACTGCGGAATCCAGACCTGCGTGTCGCCGGGGCCGTGGGCCGGGCCAAGGTGCAGCACCTCCAGCACGACATCGCCCATTTCCACCACGTGACGATCCGAGAACGTCATCGTGGGCTCGACGATACGCGTGCCCTCGGCCTTGTCCTTGTTGTAGCCCTGCATTGCCTGAAGGATGAAATCACCGTTCTCGGCGACCTCGTGGGCGGCGTCTTCGTGCATCAGGATGTCAACGCCCTGATCGGCCCAGTAGGAATTGCCCAGAATCGCATGCCCCTGGCCGTTTTCGTTGACGACCAGTTTCACCGGCTGATCGGTGACCGCGCGGATTTCCTCATGCAGCGCTTCGGCCAGGCGGGCGCTGGCGCCGCCGTTGATGACGACCACCCCGTCCCCGGTGACGACGAAGCTGAGGTTGTTGTTGTGGCCGCTGTTCTCATAGGTCGGGGGCGCGGTGGCGCCGATCGCGGAAAACACGTGCGGGATCACTTCGACCGGCTTGTTGTAAAGCTCCGATTGCGGGTATTTGTCATCGATACCCTGCGTGGCCATGGCGGCCCCCGACCAAAGCGCCAGCGCGGCGGTTACCAGTATACGCTTCATCTGTTTTCCTCCCAAAAATCGATAGTGACAAATTCACAGATGCGAATGTCATTGTAAAGCACCATGCGCGCCGCACCTTGCCTGTCGCGGCATGACCGCTAAGGTGCCGCGACAACAGGAGAACCCGGCGAAGGAACACCCATGAGCGAGACACTTACAGGAAAACACGCGCTGGTAACGGGCGGCGGCACCGGCATTGGGCTGGCCATCGCGCGCGGGCTGGCTGCACGCGGAGCGCAGGTGACGATCACGGGCCGGCGCATCGAGGTGCTGGAACAGGTCGCCGGCGGCGGGCTTCATGCGGCGGGCATGGATGTCACCGACGAGGCGCAGGTGCGCGACACCATCGGCGCGGCCGTCGAAGCGCGCGGGCCCGTGCAGATCTGCGTGGCCAATGCCGGCATCGCCGAGGGGCGCAAGCTGCACAAGACCGACACCGCGCTGTGGCGCAAGATCATGGCGACCAACCTTGACGGGGCGTTCTACACGATCCGCGAAAGCATGGACTCGATGAC
>JAABTI010000091.1 GCA_011389955.1 Paracoccaceae bacterium
TCCATCATCACCGAGGTGAAGCCGTGGCGAATGGCCGAAAGGCAGGTCGCCTCGTTGTTGCCGTGATCCTGGTGAAGGCAGATCGGAACCCGCGGATGCATCTCGGCCAGCGCCTGAACCATGTGGCGCAACATGATGTCGCCCGCGTAACCGCGCGCTCCGCGACTGGCCTGAACGATCACGGGCGCATCAACCGCCGCTGCCGCCCGCAGAATCGCAAGACCCTGCTCCATGTCGTTGATGTTGAACGCCGGAACCCCGTACCCGTGCTCCGCCGCGTCATCAAGCAATTGACGAAGGGTGATAAGTGACATCTCTCGCTATCCTTTCAGCGCGCTACAATTCAACCGGCCTTTGGCTGTCGGCCCTCTGATAACGCGGCACGCGGTTTAGTTCCAGTATCGGTTACGCCTCGAGCGCCTTGGTGTCGTCAGCATGAGCGCGTTCCACCTCGCGAACCTCTTCGGCGCTGCCGAAAACCAACGGGATGCGCGCGTGCAGATCAGGCGCCTTGTGCGACATGATCGGCTTGCTTCCATCGGTTGCCAGCCCCCCGGCCTGTTCGGCCAGGAAAGCAATCGGAGCGCATTCGTAAACCATGCGCAAGCGACCCTGCGCATATCCCTTGCGCGCGTCGCCGGGATACAGGAATACGCCACCACGACTGAGGATGCGATGTGTTTCGGCCACTAGCGAGCCGACCCATCGCATATTGAAATCGCGCCCGCGCGGCCCGTCGGCCCCGGCCAGGCATGTGTCGATATAGGCGCGCACTGGTGCCTGCCAGTGCCGCCGGTTCGACGCGTTGATCGCGAACTCGCTGGTCTTTTCGGGTATGTGAAGCTCCGGGGCCGCCAACTCGAAACGGCCGGAGTCGCGGTCCAGCACGAACATCAGAACGCCGTTACCGAATGTCACGACCAGTGCGCAATGCGGGCCATAGATCACGTAACCGCCCGCCAACTGCTCGGATGCGGGACGCAGAAACGATGCCCCGGCATCGTCCTTGGCGTCGAAGATCGAAAAGATCGTTCCGATGGAGACGTTCACGTCAATGTTCGAAGAGCCGTCCAGCGGGTCGATGGCCACCGCGCAGGCACCACCGGGATTGAGTTCCAGCGCGATATCCTGCTCTTCGGAGGCATACCACCGCACATCGGTTTGTCCCAAGGCATGGGCAAACATCTCGTCGGCCTGGACATCGAGCGCCTTTTGGGTATCGCCGTCCGTGTTTTCACCCACCTGTGCGCCCAGTGTCTGGCCAAGCGGCCCATGCCCGATGATCGCGTTCACATCGATCGCCGCCGTGGAGAGCGCGTTGATTATTTCGGCGAGCGCAGCGGGAACCTCTGGATGGTCGATTACGGGGTGGGGCGATGTCATGGTCATCCTCTCGGGTCTGGCGGCGGTGGTTGTCTTCGACTTGCTATCTCAGATTCGGCGCGCAAAGAGAATGCCTTTGTGTCCGGCGGACTTGGCGGCGGGCCTGTTCGGGCTTTGCAACGATTAAAATCCCGCCTAGCGGAAAAATATTTCGAAATATTGATCCTCTGCCCGGATTGTGCGACCGTTCGGTACAGGCGGAGGGGGAAAACATGCGGTTTGAAGGCAAAATCGCCATCGTGACCGGGGCATCGAGCGGGATCGGGCGCGCCACGGCGGCGCGCCTGGCGGGCGAAGGTGCGAGCGTGGCACTGGTTGATATCAACGATGACGGGCTGGCGGCGGCCATGCCGGCCGGTGGCGGTCCGCACATGGCGCATGCCTGCGACGTGTCGGATGAAGCCGCCGTGCGTGACTGTATCGCGTCGGTAAAGCGTCGGTTCGGGCGTATCGATGTGCTGTGCAACAACGCCGGCGTCATCTGCACGGCGGCGCCGATAACCGAGATCGACAGCGCCGAATGGTCACGCGTGATGGGAGTGAACCTGTTCGGGGTCGCCCATTTCATCAAGCACGCGTCCCCGGTGATGATCGAGCAGGGGGATGGGGGGGCCATCGTCAACACCGCGTCGGTCGCGGGCATTCGTTCGGGCGCGGGCGGCAATATCTATTCCGCCTCCAAGGCGGGGGTAATCAACCTGACCATGACCAGCGCCTGCGATCTCGGCGGTTACGGCATCCGGGTCAACGCGGTCTGCCCGGGTCTTGTCGAAACCGGGATGACCAAGCCCGTGTTCGACTATGCCCGGTCCTCGGGCAAGGAAGAGCGCCTTGGCGCGCGATGCGAACTGCGCCGCTATGGCCGGCCCGAGGAAATCGCCGCCGCCATCGCCTTCCTGGCCAGCGATGACGCCAGCTACATCACCGGTCAAGCCCTGCCCGTGGATGGGGGCAACACCGCATCGCTCAACCTGCCGGGGATGAAATTCTGATGCCCGCCGCGACCCGACACCTGCAAAGCTGGCCCGAGGGCGTGCCCCGGCACCTGACCCTGCCGGAGCAGAGCATCCACGACAATCTTGCGCGCACGGCGGCACGGCATCCGCACCGCGTGGCATTGCTCTTTCATGGCGCGCAACTGAGCTATTCGGAGCTTCTGCATCAGGTGGAGGCGCTGGCAGGCTTCTTGCAAAGCGTCGGCATCTCGCGCGGTGACCGGGTTTTGCTATACATGCAGAACAGCCCGCAATTCGTCATCGGGTATTACGCGATCCTGCGCGCAGATGCGGTGGTGATCCCGGTCAACCCGATGAACCGACATGCCGAGCTGGAACACCTTGCCCGGGACACCGGCGCGCGCGTGGCGCTGGCGGGCAGCGAACTGGTCGATCACGTAACACCGCTGGTCGGGGCGGGTGATCTGGACCACGTCATCGCCGCGGCCTATGCCGACATGGCGCATCCCGCGCGTGACATTCCGCTGCCCGCGCCGCTCGATTCGATGTCGGATGCGCAGGTCGGCGGACCGGGCCTCATCCGGTGGTCCGATGCCCTGACCGCGGGGCATATCCCCGCGCCGCATGGCGTGGGTCCGGACGATCTGGCGGTGATTCCCTACAGTTCCGGCACCACGGGGCAGCCGAAAGGGTGCATGCACAGCCACCGAACGGTGATGGTTACCGCGCTTGGCAGCGTTGTATGGAACCCGATCGACCAGAACAGCGTGAACCTTGCGACCTTGCCGTTGTTTCATGTCACGGGGATGCAGGCCAGCATGAACGGCCCGATAATGGTTGGCGGCGCCATCGTGCTGATGACCCGGTGGGACCGCGCCACCGCGGCGGCACTGATCGAGCGGCACGCGGTGACGCGCTGGCGGTCGATCTCGACGATGGCGATCGATCTGGTGAACGACCCGGACTTCGACAGTTATGATCTGTCCAGCCTCGAAGCGATCGGCGGTGGCGGCGCGGCGATGCCGGATGCCATCGCCAAGCGCCTGCGCGATATGACCGGGCTGGACTATATCGAGGGTTACGGCCTTTCCGAAACCATGGCGGCGACGCATATCAATCCGGTCACGGCGCCGCGCCGACAGTGCCTGGGCATCCCGGTGTTCGATGTCGACAGCCGGATCGTTTCAACGGATGACGGCCGCGAACTGGACCCCGGCGAGGTGGGCGAGATCGTCACGCGCGCGCCGCAGGTGTTCCTGGGATACTGGAATCGTCCCGCCGAAACCGCGCAGGCCTTTGTCGAGATCGATGGTCAGCCGTTCTTTCGCACCGGTGACCTGGGATATTGCGACGAGGCCGGGTATTTCTACATGGTCGATCGCGTCAAGCGGATGATAAACGCCGCGGGTTTCAAGGTCTGGCCCGCCGAGGTCGAAGCCCTGATGCACCACAACCCGGACATCGCCGAGGTCTGCGTGATCGGCGCCCAGGACCCGCGCCGCGGCGAAACGGTCAAGGCCTATGTCGTGCCGACCGGCGCCGCGCGGGATACCGTTTCCGAAACCGAGATCATCGCGTGGTGCCGCGCCGAAATGGCCACCTACAAATGCCCCCGCGCCGTGACCTTCGTGGACAGCCTGCCCAAGTCGGGCGCCGGCAAGGTGCTGTGGCGACAACTGGCAGAGGCCGAGCGCGCCGCCGCCGGGAATTGACGCAACGTCGCTTTCCTGAAACAGGATCGGAACAATGAGAAAAAGAAGCGCCCAGACCACCGAAGAAGTCGCCGACAAGGACAGCGGGGACCGGCAATTCGTCACCGCGTTGCATCGCGGCCTGGAATTGCTGCGTGCTTACAGGCCGTCGGACAAGGTCGGGCTTGGCAACCGGGAACTGGCGGCGCGCACGGGCTTGCCGAACTCGACCGTTTCGCGGCTGACCTACACGCTGATGAAGCTTGGCTATCTGGTTTATGACGATGATACCGGCCGCTATCGCATGGGCGTGCCGGTTCTGGGCCTTGGCTATGCCTGCCTTGGCGGGCTGAAGGTGCGCGAAACCGCGCAGCCGTTGATGCAACGCCTGGCCGACGATAGCGGCGATGGCGTGCTGGTCGCCCTTGGCGGGCGCGACGACCTGGCGATGACCTATATCGCCTGCGCCCGTGCGGCGCGCAGCATGATCTCGCTGCAACTCAGCGTCGGCTCGCGCATCTCGCTGAAACGGTCGGCCATGGGGCGGGCCTATATCGCCGGTGCGCCGGAAACGGAACGCGCCCAGATCATCGAACGGATCGAAGAGGCCACCCCGCCCGAGGACTGGCCCCGTATCCGCGACGAAATCGCCGAGGCCGCCGAACAGATCCGGGCGCGTGGCTTCTACGCCAGCATCGGCAGGTGGCAGGCGGACGTGAACGCCGTGTCGGTGCCCTATCGCTCGCCGCAGGGGGATGCGCCGATGCTGGCGTTCAACCTGGGCGGCCCGGCCTACATCCTGCCGCGCGAACGGCTGGAAGAAGAGCTTGGTCCGCGCCTGCTCGAAATGGTGGCGGCGGTCAAGCGCACGGGCGCCTGACCGGTTCAGTCGGGAACGAGCACGATCTTGCCGACCGCCCCGCGATTCAGGATCCGGTCGAGCACCCTGGCGGCCTGGCTGAGCGGATAGCGCCCTTCGATCAGCGGGCGCACCTTGCCGGTCGCATACCAGTGCAACAGTTCCGCCATGTTGTCGGCATAGGCTTGTGGCTCGAACCGGGTGAAGTTTCCCCAGAAAACACCGATCACCGCGTATTCCTTCACCAGCGCCAGGTTCACGGGGAATTTGGGAATGTCGCCGCTTGCGAACCCGATGATCAGCAACCGCCCCCCGCGCGCCATGGCGCGCGCGCAGGCGTCGAAGGCCGCGCCGCCAACGGTGTCAAATACCACATCGGCGCCGCGACCGTCGGTCAGCTGCTTGATTTCGGTCTTCAGGTCACCATACCCGATCGCCTCGTCGGCGCCGTTGTCGCGGGCCAGTTGACGCTTTTCGTCGCTCGAGGCGACGGCGATCACGCGCGCGCCGATGATCTTGCCGATCTGGATCGCCGCGATCCCGGTGGCGCCCGCCGCGCCCAGGACAACCAGTGTTTCCCCCGCAACCAGCGCCGCCCGCTGTTTCAGGGCGTGGTGCGAGGTGCCGAACGCGACAAGCAGTGCGCAGGCATCGGCGGCGTCCATGTCCCCGATGGGGAAAACGCGGCCTTCCTCGGTCAGCACCTTCTCGGCATAGCCGCCCAGCGTGCAGATCGTCGCCACCCGGTCGCCGGGGCGCACGACGGTCACGTCCGGGCCGACACTCTCGACAACGCCCGCCGCTTCCATCCCGGGCACGAACGGATGCTCGGGGCGCATCTGATACAGCCCCTGAACCAGCAACCCGTCGGGATAGTTCACGCCCGACGCCTCGACACGGATAACGACCTGTTTTCCGTCGGGGGCGGGATCGTCCATTTCGCCGTATTCAAGTTGATCCAGCGGGGCGAATTCGTTGCAGATGACAGCCTTCATGGGGAACTCCGTTTTGCTGCGGCCAGCCTATGTGCGAAGCCTGCTTCGAGCAACCGAAACAGGGGCTTCCGGGACGTCAGAATACGCCCTCGCCCGCATCGCGGAACAACGGGGCGCGCCGGCCGATACCGCTTGCACCTGACGCGGCGGAAAACCGGTGCAACAGGTGAATTTGGCTTGGGAAATCCTGCCTCAACGGCTAAGTTCGCGCCAAGCGAAGACACGATAATGGGAGGGGATCATGCAAGGCATGATGATGCATAAACCGTTGCGGATCAGCGACATTCTCACCTACGCGGCCGAGGTTCACCCCACCGGGGAAATCGTATCGGCCCGAACCGAGGGCGACATTCACCGACAGACGTATCCCCAGACCCTGGCGCGGGTATCGCAGCTGGCCCATGCCCTGTGGGCGCGGGGTATCGGAATGGGCGACCGGATCGCCACCCTGGCATGGAACGGCTATCGTCATTTCGAACTTTACTACGCCGTCTCGGGGATCGGGGCGGTCTGCCACACGATCAATCCGCGCCTGTCGGCAGAACAACTGATCTACATCGTGAACCATGCCGAAGACCGGATGATCTTCGTGGACACGACCTTTGTTCCGATCCTCGAAGCGGTGAAAGAGCATCTGCCGTCCGACATGACCTACGTGGTCATGACCGACCGCGCGCACATGCCGGAAAACACCCTTGATGCGCTTTGCTACGAAGAACTGCTGGACAGCCAGCCCACCGAAATGGACTGGCCCGAGTTTCCCGAGGATACCGCCGCGGGGCTGTGTTACACTTCGGGAACCACCGGCAACCCGAAGGGCGCGCTTTACACGCACCGCTCGACGGTGCTGCACGCGCTGATGATCGCGCTTGTGCAGGGCTCGGTGTTCGAGGAGGGCGTCAGCGTCCTGCCGGTGGTGCCGCTGTTTCACGTCAACGCCTGGGGCCTGCCCTATTCGGCGCCGCTGATCGGGCTGACACTGGTCATGCCGGGGCCGGCGCTGGACGGGCCGAGCCTGTTCAAACTGATGGACCAGGAAGAGGTCTATTCGGCCTGGGGTGTGCCGACGGTGTGGCTGGGCCTGCTGGCCGAGATCAAGGCGCAGGGGCGGCTGCCCAAGGGCTTCGGCGACGTGGTCGTTGGCGGTTCGGCCGCGCCGCGCAGCATGATCGAGACATTCGAGAAACACGGCGTCAACGTCGGCCATGCATGGGGCATGACAGAAATGAGCCCGATAGGCACCCACGGCAACATGCCGCCGGACGTGCAGGCCCTTCCTTTCGACGAGATGATCGACATGAAATCCAAGCAGGGCCGCCGTGCCTTCGGCGTGGATCTCAAGATCGTCGATGACGAGGGCAACAACCTGCCCCATGACGGGCAGGCCGTCGGGGAGCTGTACGTGCGCGGCAACACCATCGTTTCGGGTTATTTCCGCAACGAAGAGGCAACCGCGAAGGCGATGGATGCCGAGGGCTGGTTCGGAACCGGCGACATCGCCTCGATCACGCCCAACGGGATCCTCTCGATCCAGGACCGCTCCAAGGATCTTATCAAGTCGGGCGGCGAATGGATCAGCTCGATCGACCTGGAGAACGCGGCGATGTCGCACCCGGCGATCGGCAGTTGCGCGGCCATCGCCATGCCCCACCCCAAGTGGGACGAACGCCCGGTCCTGGTGGCGGTCGCCGCGGGCGCGGAACGGCCCGGCCTTGAGGAGATGCATGCGCACATGGCCGAACATTTCGCCAAATGGCAGCTTCCCGATGACCTGGTCTGGGTCGAGGATCTGCCGCTGACGGCCACTGGCAAGGTGTCGAAACTGACCTTGCGCCAGAAATTCGCCGATTACACCCTGCCCGATCTGCGCT
>JAABTI010000092.1 GCA_011389955.1 Paracoccaceae bacterium
GAAGCGAGACCCTTCACCTCGGAATCGCATGTGAAAGTCGGATTCGCACAGGGTGCTGTGCCATCGATGCTGGACGCATCCACATGAAGTTCGGCGCCGAATACGGTGTTGTTGCGCTGCCAGTTGTACCCGACAAGACCGCCGAAACCAGCGCCGCTTCCGTTGGGCAGATCAAACCCCGGATTGGCGTTACCGTGCGTGCTGTGTCCGCCCGAGACAGAAAAACCGGCATAGGCGCCGGTCCAGTTGAATGCAGGTGCGGCGGGCGCTTCCACCATGGGGGTCGCGGGCGCTTCCATGTTGCCTGCGAAAGCTGGCGCTGCTGCCAGCGCGAACGCCACCATGGATGTGACTGTGGTGCGTTTCATTTTTCTGATCCTCCGTTAACTCGCATTCCACCAATGTCTTCAGCCAACACCCTTGGACACTAAAGTGTCAACCAAGACACTTTTTTCCAAAAAACCGATGCCGATGTGTTGCACAAAACTTCGCGGCGCCGGTCCATTCTCGCTGCATCAGTGCCATGCCGTGGTCGCTTTTCGGTGCGCAACGCTTGCGCCCTGCCCTCCGGAGGCATATGCTGAGGGCAACTCGAAAATGGAGGGCGTTACGCTATGGCGCCCAAGCGTCCCTATGGTGCGGGCGCATTCCCGATCCCGGTTGAGAGCCCCGCGCCCAATCACCCCGGTCAGGCCGAGCTTTATGCCGCGCTTGACCTGGGAACAAACAGTTGCCGCATGTTGATTGCCCGTCCCTCGGGCAGTCAATTTCATGTCGTGGACAGCTTTTCCAAGACAGTGCAGCTTGGTAGCGGCCTTGGCGCCACCGGGCGGCTGAGCCGGGCGTCGATGGCGCGCACCGTGCAGGCGCTGCGCATCTGTCAGCAAAAGCTCAAGCGCCACGGAGTCAAACGCATGCGCCTCGTCACCACCGAGGCCTGCCGGCGCGCCCGCAACGGCGAGGATTTCATCCGGCGCGTCAAGCGCGAAACCGGTCTGCAACTGCACATCATAAAGCCCGAAGAAGAGGCCCGCCTGGCCGTGATCTCCTGCGCGCCACTGGTGTCTTCCAGAACCGAGCAACTGCTCGTTGTCGATATTGGCGGCGGTTCGACGGAACTGGTCTGGATTGACCTTTGCGGCGTGCCCGAATGTGATCGCGCGCGGGCCATCATGCAGCTTCATACCGGCTTTGCCGCGCGCGACAACGGCCGTCCCGCCGCGCGGGTGGTTGATTGGATATCGGTTCCACTCGGGGTTGCGACGCTGCGCGATCAGTTCAACGATGTCGAGGACGACGCCGCCCGCTTCGCCTTGATGAGTTGGTTTTTCGAGGAAAACCTCGCCGAATTCGCGCCTTACAAGGACGAGCAGTCGCGCGCTGGTTTCCAGATCGTCGCAACCTCGGGCACCGTGACCACCGTCGCCGCCAGCCATCTCGGCCTCAAGCGCTACGATCGCACAAAGGTTGATGGCCTGCGCATGACATCCGACGAGATCGACAAGGTGATCCGCGGGTATCTCGATCTGGGTCCGCTGGGGCGCCGCCGCGACCCTCGCATCGGGCAGGACCGGCAGGCGCTGATAATGTCGGGCGCGGCAATTCTTCAGTCGCTCTTGCGGTGCTGGCCGACCGACCGCCTGTCCGTGGCCGATCGGGGCCTGCGCGAAGGGTTGCTCTACGCACAGATGAGCGCCGATGGCGTGCTCGAGCCGGGCCCTTGCTAACGGCGCAGGCGTGACATAGGGGGCCGATATGACGAAGAAAAACACATCAGGGCGCGGCGAACGTGACCTCAAGGTCAAGGTGAAAACCGCCCGTGGGCGTAGATCATCCTCCACGCGATGGCTGCAACGGCAACTCAACGATCCTTACGTCAAACGCGCCCGCGCCGAAGGGTATCGCGGACGTGCGGCATTCAAGATCCTGGAACTGGACGACAAGGTGGGTTTCCTCGTGCCCGGCGCGCGCGTTGTCGATCTGGGCTGCGCCCCCGGCGGCTGGTGCCAGGTGGCGGTCGAGCGCATCAACGCGCAGGGCGAACGCACGGGCAAGCGTCAGGGTCGGCTTCTGGGCATCGACCTGCAAGAGGTCGAACCGATCGCCGGCGCGGAAATCCATCAGCTCGATTTCATGGATGACGGCGCCGACGAGCAGGTCAAGGCCTGGCTAGGCGGACCGGCGGACGTGGTCATGTCCGACATGGCCGCCTCCAGCTCCGGTCACAAGCAAACCGACCACCTGCGAATTATCGCCCTGTGCGAGGCCGCCGCCTATTTCGCCTTCGATGTTCTTGACGACGGCGGCACATTCGTCGCCAAGGTGCTCGCCGGTGGCGCCGAGGGCGAATTGCAAAAACTGCTCAAGCAGAAATTCACCAAGGTGGTGAACATCAAGCCTCCCGCCTCCCGCGCGGACAGTTCCGAAAAATTCGTCGTCGCCACCGGGTTCCGTGGCCGGGACTGATCGTGCCTAGTGCGCATGTCCGCGTTCCAGGACCACGCGGCGCGACTTTGTCGAACCTGGCGGCGTGGCGATGATCGTGCCAAACGCCTGCAGTTCCTGTTGCTGGCTGTCGGCCCGACGCGCACGAAGATCCATGATTACCCGCGCACCCGGTTTCATACGCTGTTCGATGAACGAAAGATAGGCGGTGACGGGGAAATGGAACCCGCATGCCAGCAAACTCACCGCGGCATGCATCGTAGGCAAGCGCAGCGGATCCTTTTCCTCGGGGTTGAGTGTGCGGATATCCTTGGCCGGCACTCCGTTCGCTTTCAGGAACGCGCGCGCCACTTTCAGGCTGGAATAGGCCGCACCGACATTCTCGAACCCGAAATGCCGCCGTTGGTTATCCTCCAGATCGATCAGTGCAAGACCGCAGCCATATCGCCGCGCCGCAAACAGGTCGAAAAACGCATAGCCGCACCCGATATCGGCCAGCCGACGGCGCGTCCCTCTCGCGGTAAGTACAGGATCGAGTACCGGCGTCAGCGCATCGAACTCTGCCTTGATAACCGCGAGTGCGCGATACGCGATCTCGGATCCCATGGCATCCACGATCCGCAGCAATGGCCCGGTATCCCCGTTGGTCCACGCACGAGTCGCCGCACCGTTCCGGTCGTGATCCGAGATCACTCCTGATCGTTGCAAGGCCAAGTTGGCCAGATCCTCGCGCGACAGCACCGAGACGTCCAGACCGGCAATTTCCGGTGTAAGCGCGGTGCGCGCGATATCGTCATCTTGCAAAAGCATATCACTGCCCTTCTTCATGTTTTCTCGTTCCGCCTGGTCAGGCTGTCGTGACGCCAACGGATCAGATCACGCAGGTCCGCATCGGCCGGCAATGACTGCCCGTTGCAATACAGCAGGTGCCCGTAGAGGCGCACGTTTTCCTCGTTCTGCATCAACCGTGCGAACCGCCGGGTATGCCAAGCCAACGCCGCGTCGTGCAGCGCGGCCAGATCCGGCGCCATACCATGCAGCTTCGACAGCTCGGCACGCGTGCGCGGGATCATATGCGCTATGGTGGTGTCCTCCACCATGTTCAGGTTCCGCTCGATCCAGTAATCCAGTACGATCTGCCGCTGCATCGGGCTGCTCTGCCCACGCAGCATCTTGATCATGAAGCTCTCCGCCGAACGCAGCGAGTAGTGGTTGATCTGCGCATGGCTGTTGGCGCCGGGACGGCCATAATGCACCGGGGCGCCCTGCCCGTCCTGTATCGTAATCGGCATCGCCTGGTTCGATCCGTCGCGCCAGTCGGGCCGCGCACCTTCGGTCAGGCGCGGACGATGAATGCCGATCTTGCGCACCGGCGCGCTGGCTGCGGTCATGGTCTTGAACGACGACGCCATGAACGGGTATGGGCAGGGTTGCGGCGCGGCGCGAGTGAATTGCTCCAGCGTCAGCGCATCGCGCAACCGTGCCCGCCTGTTGTTACCGAACAGACGCCATGGCATCGAGATAAGTTCCGCCCCCTCCATCGCCGCGATCAACGCGGGCAGGTCGCGGTGCGGGGCGCGAATGTTGATGAATTCGTCACAATCGATTCCGACGATCCAGTCGGCCTCGCCCCTCAGCGGGTGCGCCCATGCATCCACCAGCGCTTGTGCCCGGGCGTTGCTGCCGGTTCCGGCATGTTGGTTTCGCTCATGCGTCACCACGCCGCGCGCCGCCAGCATATCCAGCATGGCATCGGTGCCATCCTCGCAGCCATTGCTGTAAAGCAGGAAATCCGTCACCCCCGCCGCGCGGTGATGTGCCAGCCACTCCAACAGGTAAGGCCCCTCGTTGCGCACGCTGCTCGCCAGAAGGATTCGCATGTCTAGCAGGCCTCCCGGACACGCGCCGCCGTGGCCGCTGACAGCAACCGGCACAAACGGGTCCCGCCAGACTTGAGTTGGCTCCCACCGTTGCGAAACAGGGGCGCTGCCGACACGAGACAATTGTTGCGTTCATTCTTGGTGAGACCATCAACAACCACCGCATGGCGCCTGCTGTGCCGGACGCCGCCTTTTTGCAAATCGTCGCTATACTCATGATCGAGCGCGACGTTCTTGCGGCCCAGGCCGGCAATGCAAGTCAACCTAGGCTGAACCCTCAAACCTCGCCACAGTGTTCCGACATCGGGATCGCGTGCCATGGCTGCCCTTTTCCGCTTCACGCCCGTTGCGGGGCCATCGCCCCTTCTAGCGCATCAACCTACTGCGACGCTCTTCACTTTTACATGGCAAAAAGGGATATGTCCGGGCCTTTTTTGCCGGTTTCGTGCAGCCCGAAACATGCGTGCTGGCGATGGATGATCGGGGGCGTCAGTAGCCGGGCTAGCGCACCGCCACCGCCGGCAGGAACGCCCCCCTGAGCCCGCGTATTGCCCCGGCGACGCTATCGCAGGCGGGGCGCGGGGCCATTCCGCTCGGACGCACCACGAACCAATGCCGCCGGATCGGCAGTTGCGGCGCGTCCAGCATGACCATCTCACCACGGGACAATTCCGCCGTCGACGTGTGCAGCGACAAAAACGCAATGCCAAGCCCCGCCATTACCGCCTGCTTGATCGTTTCGTTCGACTCCATCTCGACGGTGCGAAACACCCGATCTTCGCCCAGCCGATCCAGGTAGCGCGTCATCAGGATGCGCGTTCCCGACCCTTCTTCGCGTGACAGGAATGTCGCATCCGCCAGATCCGCTGCTGACAACGCCGCCTGTTGTGCAAGCGGGTGATCCGGGGCCGCCAGCAACCCATGCGGATGGGCGCCGATGGGATGCGCCTCGACCAGCGGCTCGCGCGGGGGCCGTCCCATGATCGCCAGATCCAGACTATGTCGTTCCAGCCCCTCGATCACCAGGTCCCGATTGCCTACCTGGAGCACGATTTCAACATCCGGGCAAAGCGTCATCAGCGTCTTGACAAGCCGTGGCGCGAAATACTTGGCGGTTGAAACCACCCCTAATGTCACGCTGCCCGACTGTCCGCGACGCATTGCCGCGATCTGCCGATCGACCTGTCCCAATGCAACCTCGACCCTCAACGCCGCCTCCAGCACGATCTGGCCCTCTGCAGTAAGCTTCGACCCCGTGACTTCGGGCACACGCGCCAGAACACGCGCTTCAAGTGCGGCCTCCAACCCCTTGATTTGACAATGAACAGCTGGTGGCGTCAGGCTGAGAACCTCCGCCGCCGCAGTGATGGAGCCGTGCCGCTCCACCGCCAAAAGGGCGCGCAATTGCTTGAAGGTGACGCTTTCCAGATGCCGCATGATCCGCCATTTATTAGATTTTTCTGAATACGTAATCAAAACTATTAAATTTCATAAAACTCTCCACTGCGCAATACCGGTGACCACATTCATGTTTTTGGGAGGAACCATCTTGCCAGTCACCAACAAGCACATCATGCCGGTCCAGCGCGTGCCTGCCCCCCTGCAAGAGGTCATGCGGCGGCTGGCTTCCACCGGGGCCGAGATCGCCCGAACCATCGCACGCGGTGGCCTTGGCGATGATCTGTCCGGTCCTGTCGGCATCAACAGCGACGGCGACGGGCAGAAGGCGCTGGACGTGATCGCCGACGAGGCGTTTCTCGACGCCCTGCGCGGCTCGGGCGTTCGCCACTATGCCTCCGAGGAGCAAGCAGAAGCGGTCGACCTTGACCCCGACGGCGGCTTCGCACTGGCGATCGATCCTCTCGACGGCTCATCGAATATCGATGTCAACGTCTCCATCGGGACGATATTCGCGCTCTTTCCCGCTGGCAAGACGCCGCAAGCCAGCTTCCAGCGCCCCGCGTCGGACCTGTTGGGGGCGGGCTACATCATCTACGGGCCGCAATGCTGTCTCGTGGCCAGTTTCGGGGACGGCGTGCAGATATACACACTCGATCCCCAAACCGGCTGCTTCGCACTGACGACAGACGGGGTGCAGATCCCCGAAAAATCGGGAGAATTTGCCATAAACGCATCCAATTACCGGCACTGGCCTGCCCCTGTGCGCGCCTATATCGACGACTTGGTTTCGGGCACCGACGGCCCACGCGAGCGCGACTTCAACATGCGTTGGGTCGCGTCGCTGGTGGCCGAGGCGCACCGGATCCTGTTGCGCGGAGGGATATTTCTCTATCCCGGTGACAACCGCGAAGGTTACGCCAGAGGGCGGCTGCGCCTGCTTTACGAGTGCGCACCGATCGCCTTTCTGATGACACAGGCCGGCGCCGGCGCCACGGACGGGAGCGACCCCGTTCTCGACCTCGATATCACCGCGCTACACCAGCGCACGCCATTCGTGTTCGGCAGCGCCGAGAAGGTCGCGCGCGTCGCCGCCTATCATGACCTGTCGCTATCAGGGACCTCGGCGCTGTTTTCGAAACGCGGTCTTTTCCGGAGCTAGTGACATGAGCAAACGACACCCCATAATTTCGGTAACCGGATCGTCCGGCGCAGGCACCAGCACTGTAAAGGCGACCTTCCAGCAGATATTTCGCCGCGAAAACGTCCACGCGGTGACCATCGAAGGTGATGCCTTTCATCGCTACAACCGCGCCGACATGAAGGCCGAGTTGCAGCGCCGCTACGACGAGGGCGATCACACCTTTTCGCATTTCTCCTACGAGGCCAATGAACTCAAGGAGTTGGAGCGCGTGTTTCGGGAATACGGTGAAACCGGTACCGGCCGCACCCGCACGTATGTCCATGACGAAATCGAAGCCGCCGAAACCGGCGTGGCACCGGGCAACTTCACCGCCTGGGCACCGTTCGAGGATGATTCAGACCTGCTTTTCTACGAAGGGTTGCATGGCGCGGTGGTCAATGACGATATCGATCTGGCCGCGCTGGCCGATCTGAAGATAGGCGTGGTGCCGGTGGTCAACCTCGAGTGGATACAGAAGATTCACCGCGACCGCGAAAGTCGCGGCTACACGACCGAGGCCGTGACCGACACGATTCTGCGGCGGATGCATGCCTACGTCCACTGCATCTGTCCGCAGTTCACGGAAACGGACATCAATTTCCAGCGTGTACCCGTGGTGGACACGTCCAACCCTTTCATCGCGCGATGGATTCCCACCGCCGACGAAAGCGTCGTCGTGATCCGCTTCAAGGATCCGCGCGGGATAGATTTCCCTTACCTGACTTCGATGATCCACGGCTCGTGGATGAGTCGCGCGAACTCCATCGTGATCCCCGGCAACAAGCTGGACCTGGCGATGCAACTGATCCTGACGCCATTGATCGAACGCT
>JAABTI010000093.1 GCA_011389955.1 Paracoccaceae bacterium
GCGCAACAGGCGCGGTGATGGAGGCCGCGCGACAGTTGTCGGCGCTGTTGGGCGGGCCCGGGCAACCAGGTTCGAACCTGCCAGGCTGACCCGTAGCGTTTTGAATCAGTCGCCGTGCAGCCGGTCAATGATGCGATGGATCGTGGCGATGTCATCGAATATGCGGTGCAGGTCTTCTTCGATATTGTCCATCGGCGTTCGGAGCGATCCCATAGCCAGAAAATCGCCCTCGCGGCGCAGGGCCATGAAAAATGCCTCGTCGTGAAACCCTGCCTGCAAGCCCTGCGCCCCATGGCGGCCGCCCTCGGTTTCGGCGATCGACAGAAGGCTGTCCAGGAAAGCAGATTCCAGAACATCGCGCGCGATCTCGGGATCAGCGGCGTAGACCTCGAAATACTGCTCGAATTCCGGGTGCCCGGTGTCGTATTTGGGCATTCCCCGCCCTGATGAGCCGCCCAGAAGCTCACCCAGCTTGTTCCCGATCCCGAAGTCGCGCGCAATCAGGATGCGGGTCGGGATCGGCTCGGGCACGGCGATCCGCATGAGCAAACCCTTGAACAGGGTTCGGGATGATCTGTCACTGCTGCCGTCGTCGGAGTCCGAACTGCTACTGCTCTTTTCGCGGATGAGGCGCGCCTCGACCAGCTCGAAGTCGGTATCTCGATAGCGCCCCTCCAAGCGATCGCTGATCTCGGATCGGTTGTAGTTTCCGATCACGCCCAGCTTGCGCATCCGCTCTAGCGGGAAGCCCTTCAGTGCTTCGTGGTCATGCCTCAAGTCTCCCATGAAATCGCACACCACCGGCATCACGGTCTGGGCCACCGACCCGCCCCATTTGCCGGATTGTCGCTTCCATAACAGCAATGCCCCGACCCCGCCGAAGGCCAGCGGAACGCCGAACCCGGCGGCCATCTCGCCCATTCCTCCAGAACCAGAGCCAAACACCACGAAGAGCAGACCGAGCACGGCCCCGGCACCAAGCGCTATTGCCGCGTGGCGCCGCGCCGTCGCCAGCCGCGCCTTGCGCTCGTTCTCAAGTTCGCTCAGGCGCGGCGCGATCCGGTTCTGGAAAACTTCGGAAAATCCGGTCTCGATCAGGGTCTTTTCTGCGAAGGTGGCAGTCATGATCTGGTGAATTCCACTGCGTTGATTGGGGCCGGTTAATGCGCAAAGGCACACCGGACCCTGCCGGACTAGCTCGGCATTTCACTCACTGATGAGCTTGGTCCAGCTTCTTCATCGTGGCATGCGAATGCAAGGGTTGACTTGCAAAGTGCAACATCGCAGCGACGCCTTTCCGTGTCAGCCATCGATCGTCGGCTCGCGGGCGTAGATATCCTCATAGCGGATGATGTCGTCTTCGCCGAGGTAGCTGCCGGTTTGCACTTCGATCAGAACCATCGGCATCTTGCCGGGGTTTTCCAGCCGGTGGCGCGCGCCGAGCGGGATGAACACCGACTCATTCTCTGTCACAAGTTGCACCTGCTCGCCGATGGTGACGCGCGCGGTCCCCGCAACAACGATCCAGTGTTCGGCGCGGTGGTGGTGACTTTGCAGGCTCAGCGCCGCGCCGGGGTTAACGACGATCCGCTTTACCTGGAAGCGCCCCCCCTGCGCTAGGCTTTCGAACCACCCCCAGGGTCGGAAATCGCGCGGGAGGGTTTCCGCCTGCACCACGTCCTGTGCCTTGAGGCTTTGAACCGCGAGTTTCACATCCTGGACACGATCCTTGTGCGCGACCAGAACCGCATCCGGCATGGCGATGGCGATGATGTTGTTCAGGCCGATACCGACAAGTTGCTGATCCTCGGACTCGGCGCGCAGCAGCGTATTCTCGCAGTCGATCGCATGTGTCGGGCCGTGGGTCACCATCCCGTTGCCGTCAGGCGCGCCGTGGCGCCACACCGCTTCCCATCCGCCGAGATCGGACCATGCACCGGCATAGGGCATGACAACCATGTTCGCTGCCTTTTCCATCACCGCGAAATCAATGGATATGTCGTCGACGTCTTCCCAATGGGCCGGGGCGAGGCGCGTGAACCCCAAATCGCACGTGCCGTCATTCACCGACGCGCGAACCGAGCCAAGCATTTGCGGAGCGAATTTCTCGAACGCCTCCAGGATCGCCTCTGTCGAAAACAGGAATATCCCCGCGTTCCACATATATCTGCCGCTGTCCAGCATCGCATTTGCGGCTTCGGCGCAGGGCTTTTCCACGAACCGCTTGAGCGCCTGTGGCTGCGGCATGCCTCCCTCTCGCATGTCCGTGCCTTCCGCCAGTTCCAGCCAGCCGTACCCGGTTTCGGCACGGTCCGGCTGGATGCCGAAGGTCACGATCTGCCCGGCTTTGGCCGCCTCTGCCGCGGCCAGCACATGCGCGCGGAAGGCCGCATCGTCGGGGATCACGTGATCGGACGGTGCCACCAGCATCAACGCACCGGGATCACGCGCATGAATCGATACTGCCGCCGCGCAGACCGCTGGTGCCGTGTTGCGCGCTGACGGCTCAATCAATATCGAGGCGGGCGCGATTTCGGCGGCGGCCAGTTGCTCGATCACGATGAACCGGAAGTCCAACCCTGTGATCACGCTGGGTGGCGCGAATTCCGGCCCTTCAAGCCTGCGCGCCGACGCCTGAAACAGACTCTCGCCCCCGGTGATCCGCGCGAACTGTTTGGGATAGCTTTTGCGCGACAGTGGCCACAGGCGTGTCCCGGCCCCACCACAAAGCAGAACAGGGTGAATGGAATGTGTTGTCATGGTTGCCCCTCAAGCCTAGTCCACCTGCACCGCACCCCACGGTGCAGGTCGATCTTAACGCGCGTGATCGTGTTGAACAGTCGCAAAACATCTACACCAGCCGGCGTGGCTTCGCTCGCGGCAAAACCGCTGCGTGGGCGGCATGACCGAGCGTATCGCGGTCACGCCGCTGATCCCCGGCCTCAGCGGCGGCGCACCGCCCAGACGCGCGCACCCAGCCCGATCGCGGGCAGGTGCGGGCCATCCTCGGCTTGCAGTTTTTCGACCCGGCCATCGGCGATGGCGCGTGTCAGGCGTTCCTCGAATTGCGGATCTTCCAGTGTGTGATCGTTCAGCGACACGACGAACACACCGCCCGGTGCAAGACTGTCGATCGCGCCGTCTATGTTCTCCGCCGGGGCCGCGCCCGCGCCGATGGCGCCCACTGCCGTGATGCCCGCATATCCGCGTCCCGCCGCGTTCAGCGGGGCGTCTGCGGGGCCGGGCCAGAGGTCGCGATAGACGCCCTTCGCGCGCGCCTTGTCCAGCATCCCCTGCGAGATGTCGGTGCCGTCAATGGCGATGAAGCCCGCCGCATGCAAAGCCTCGCCGGAAATACCGGTGCCACAGGCGAAATCCAGGATGGGCGCGGACTTGTCACTGATATGAACGGCCAGCGCCTCGGCGCAGCGCGCCGGTGTGCGGTAGTCGTTTTCCTGCAAATCGGTGTCATAGCTGTCGGCCCAGTCGTCGTAATATTGGCGCATGCTGTCGCCGCCAACGACCGAGTAGATGTTGTCGAGGAAAGTGCTTGTGCTCGTCACGTCAGTCTCCTTGTCATTTTTGCCTTCGCAGCGTTAGCACTCCTGCCGTGAATTTGCAAAAAACGACTTCATCGGTGTCAAAAGCGACATCGCGTCCCGCGACGACCCGCTCCCAACCCCGATTGTCGATCCGTTGTTCGGGAAATATCCGCCGTCACTTGACCACGCCGACTGCAAAGCGCGTGTCGAGCAGGGCAATGCTGGGAACCGCGTGCAGCGTCTGGCGCATCAACCACCCGCAATCGTCCAGCCCGGTCGTCACAACGCACAGTTAGGTATTCCGCCCACCGGCGACCAAATGGCGATCAAGGATTGCGTCCGTTGCGTCGCCCGTTTCGTCGAACCTGTGCACGACCGTATTGTGATGTTGGCGCGGTAGCTGCGCGTCGCTGGTTAGGGGGCGCAGCCTGTGGGCTCGGTAAGCTTGGAGATCAAGGACTGTGCGGTGCTTCCGTCCGACGAGTTGGCACGCTTTGCACGCCTGCCACTGCCAAGCATGTTTCGGGCAATCCGAGAAATTATCCCTTTGAGTGATAAATGTTAAATAAAAACAATATTGTAATACGGATCTTTCACACGTCGACAGAGTCAAGTTGACGTCGCGTCGCGCCGCGAAACATGCGCCTGGGTAATCCGCGACATTGACAGAATTTCATGCCACCTGTTTTATCTCCTTTATAAGCCCGAAAAATCAGGGCAGGGAGGAATACATGATTGCCACCGCACGCCGCCCCCGCGCCGCGCGCCCCGTCACGTGTCGGGGAACGCAATGGACCTGATCCAGCTTCTGATAGGCGGCGTCGCCTCAGGCTGCATCTACGGGTTGGTCGCGCTTGGCTTCGTTCTGATCTACAAGGCTACCGAGGGGGTCAATTTCGCACAGGGCGACATGATGATGCTGGGGGCCTTCATCGCTCTCGGTTTCGTCAACTCCGACCATCTCGGTCTTGCCTTCATCCCCGGTATTGTGCTTGCTGCCGCGCTGATGGGCGGGGTCGGCTACGGGATCGATCGTTTCGTGGTGCGCCAGATTTTCGGTCAGCCCCAGTTCGCCCTCGTTATCCTGACCATTGCTCTCGGCTTTATCCTGCGCTTCATCGCCGGATCGATCTGGGGCTATTCTCCGCTTGTCCTGGAAACCCCGTATGCCGGGCAGTCCGTGCCCTTGGGGCGCATCAATATCTCGGTCGCCGATATCGTGACAATCCTGGTAACCGGGTTACTGACCCTCGCCCTGTGGGGCTTTTTCGCCTACACCCGCACAGGGCTGGCCGCGCAGGCCGCTTCGCAGAACCAGATGGCTGCCTACATCGTCGGCGTGCCGGTGCGACGCATCAATTCAATCATCTGGGGCTTGTCGGGCGTGGTGGCCACGATTGCCGGTGTTCTTTTCGCTTCCAAGGGCGCGATCGACCCCAATGTGGGGCTGCTGGGTATCAAGGCCTTTGCTGCCGCCGTGATCGGCGGCTTCGGCAGTTTGCCCGGCGCGTTGCTGGGCGGGATTCTGATCGGCGTGGTCGAACCGCTGGCGGCGCGTTACCTGCCCGGCGGTATCAGTCAGATGTCTCCCTACATCATCATGCTGGCGGTGCTGGTGACTCGGCCCAATGGCCTGTTCGCGCAAATGCACGCCAAGAAGGTCTGACGCCATGAAAGTGATCTTCAAGACCAGCTACGACCGCGACATCGACCTGCACAAGGATGTCTGGTCCCGCGGCCGTATTGCGGCGCTGGTGGCGGTGATGGCGGCGCTGCCCTTTCTGGTAGGCGAGTACTACCTCGCCGAGGCCACGAACACCCTGATCTGGGCGCTGGCAGGAATGGGGCTCATGCTGTTGGTCGGCCATAGCGGGCAGGTCAGCCTGGGGCACGCCGCATTCCTGGCGATAGGGGCCTACACCGACTCTGCGTTGATGAATATCGGCCTGCCCTTCGTGGTGACGTTTCCTGCCGCCGCGTTGGCGGCGGGACTGTTCGGTGCGCTGGTGGCGATTCCGGCGGTGCGGATGTCGGGCATCTACCTGGCCATTGCCACGCTGGCGTTGTTCGTGATCGTGGAGGAAATGATTATCATCCTCGAACCGATCACCGGCGGGGTGGGTGGCATCCAGGCCCCCGCGATCGAAATTGCTGGCATCAGTTTCGACCGTTATGGGCATCTTGATCATTTCTACTGGCTGTGCCTGACAGTGGTGGTTGCGGTCACCTGGGCCTATGCCAATCTGCTGCGCAGCCCCACCGGGCGCAGCTTTCTCGCCGTCCGCGACAGCGAGGTTTCGGCGCGCGCGCTCGGTATCAACGTTACCCGCACACGCGCGCTTGCCTTTGGCCTGTCTTGCGCGATGACGGGGCTGGCCGGAGCATTGATGGGCCACTACATCGCGTTCTTCAATTACGAACTGTTCTCTGTCTTCATCTCGATCAACCTGCTGCTGGTGGTGACCATTGGCGGGCTGGGTTTCATCCAGGGGGCGTTTTTCGGTGCGATACTGATAACTGCAGTGCCTCAGCTCATCGCGATCCTACGTGGTGCTGCGCGTGATAGCCTGGGCGTCGATATTGGCGGCATGCCGGGGCTGGATACGATGCTGTTCGCGATGATCCTCGTGGGCTTCATCATATACGAGCCGACTGGCCTGTATGGCCGTTGGTTGAAAACCAAGGTCTGGTTCGAATTGTTCCCGCTGGCACGCCGCGACATGTTCCGCCGGCAGAAATCCTACCTCAAGACGGAGCGTCAGAAATGAGCCTGTTGGAGGTTGAGGATCTGGCGATACATTTCGGTGGCGTGAAAGCCGTCGATGGCGTGTCCTTCAGCGTCGCGCCGGGCGAAGTGTTTTCGATCATCGGCCCAAACGGGGCTGGGAAATCGACAATATTCAACCTGATATCGCGCATCTACAAGCCGACACGCGGAACGATCCGCTTCGATGGCACGGAGATTACCGGATTTCAGGCACACCAGGTGGCGCCCTTGGGTATCGCGCGCACGTTCCAGAATATCGAGCTGTTCGATCATTCCACCGTGCTGGACAATCTTCTGATGGGGCGGCACACGCATCGCAGCACGAATTTCGTTCAGGACATGTTGTTCCTGCCCGCCGTGCGCCGCGCGGAACGCGCGCATCGCCGCCGCGTGGAGGAGGTGATGGAGTTCCTTGAACTCGAAGCTTACCGCGAAAAGATGATAGCAGGGTTGCCCTATGGCGTGCGCAAGGTGGTCGAGATCGGTCGGGCGCTGGCCGTCGGGCCCAAGCTGATCCTGCTCGACGAGCCAGCTTCGGGGTTGTCGGTCGAGGAAAGCCAGGACGTGGCGTTCTGGATCGAGGACATGCGCCGTGACATGGGGCTGACGGTGCTGATGGTCGAACACGACATGCGCCTTGTCGCACAGGTATCGGACCGGGTTCTGGCGGTGGCAAACGGCAAGCCTTTGGCACAGGGAACGCCATCGCAGGTCAAGGCGGATCCGGGCGTGCAGGCGGCCTACCTGGGTACGGAGGTGGCACAATGACCGAGACCGTCCTGCAGGTGCGCAACATCGAGACGTTCTATGGTGCGATCATGGCGCTCAGGGGGGTGACACTTGATGTCGCCAATGGCGAGATCGTCACCATCCTCGGCGCCAACGGCGCCGGCAAGACGACCCTGATGAAAACCGTGTCTGGCCTTATGGACCCGGAAAAGGGTCAGATTGAGTTTGACGGTACCCGGATAGAGGGGCTGGAGCCGGACAAGATCGTGAAAATGGGACTGGCCCATGTGCCGGAGGGGCGCGAGGTTTTCCCCTACCTTACGGTTGAGGAAAACCTGCGCATGGGGGCCTATAGCCGCCGCGGCGCAGGCGTCGCCGAGGATATCGAAATCGTCTATTCCTATTTTCCCGTGCTCAAGGAGCGCCGCGCGCAGGCGGCGGGTCTGTTGTCCGGGGGGCAGCAGCAGATGCTGGCGATCGGTCGCGGCCTGATGGCGCGCCCGCGGCTGATGTTGCTGGACGAGCCGTCGCTGGGATTGTCGCCACTTCTCACGCAGGAGATATTCGAAATCATCAAGCGTCTGAATGCCGAGCGTGGGGTGACCATGCTTCTGGTCGAGCAGAACGCGAACGTGGCGTTGCAGGCCGCGCACAAGGGTTACGTGCTGGAAATGG
>JAABTI010000094.1 GCA_011389955.1 Paracoccaceae bacterium
TGGGTCGCAATCGTGGGCCAGCTCGCAGCGCTCTTCGTCTCGAAAGAGGTTTATAATCTGAACTTGCCGATGGGGCCCTGCCTGATGGTGGTCGGGGTCGCGGTAATCGGTAACCTGCTTTCTTTGTTCATGTTTCCCGAAAACAAACGGCTTTCGGAAACAGAAAACCTGCTGATGGTGCTGTTCGATCTACTGCAGCTCGGGTTCTTGCTCTATCTTACAGGCGGTCTGCACAATCCGTTTTCGATCCTGATCATCGGTCCGGTGATGGTGTCTGCCTCGGCGCTCAGCCTGCGGTCGACGGTGTTTCTGGGCCTGACCGCGATCCTGATGGTGACGTTGCTCAGCCAGGTTCACATTCCCCTGCGCACCCAACAGGGGTTCATCATGCGCATCCCCGACATTTTCGTGTTCGGTGCTTGGGCGTCCATCGTGATCGCGGTGGTATTCCTCAGTGTCTACTCCCGTCGTGTCGCAGTCGAAATGCACGCCATGTCGGATGCGCTTCAGGCCACGCAAATCGCACTTGCCCGCGAGCAGAAACTGACAGACCTGGGCGGCGTGGTGGCCGCCGCCGCGCATGAGCTTGGCACGCCCCTGGCCACCATAAAACTGACCAGTTCCGAGCTTATCGAAGATCTGGAGGATCGCCCCGATTTACGCGATGATGCCGCGCTGATCCGCGATCAGGCTGATCGTTGCCGCGATATCCTTCGGTCGATGGGCCGCGCCGGCAAGGACGACCTGCACCTGCGGACCGCCCCGCTCAGCGCCCTGATAGAAGAGGCTGCCGAGCCACACATGGCGCGCGGCAAACGGATTCACTTTCTTGTTTCAGAACGCACGAAAGAAGCCGCAGGACCACAACCCACGGTGCCGCGGCGCCCAGAGATCATTCACGGCTTGCGTAACCTGATCCAGAACGCCGTGGATTTCGCCGACGCCAACGTCTGGATCGAATCCGATTGGTCAGACGAACGCGTTACCTTGCGCATCATGGACGATGGTCCCGGCTACCCGATCAATCTGATCGGCCGCATCGGCGACCCATTCGTTCGGCGGCGGCGCCATCCCGACCACAATGTGCGACGCCCCGGATACGAGGGGATGGGACTTGGCCTGTTCATCGCCAAGACGCTGCTTCAACGCGCGGGCGCCGAGCTCAGCTTCGCGAATGGCCATGACCCCAACCGGGCCGTGGCAGCGCAACCTGCGCAACGTGGCGCCATAGCCCAAGTGACGTGGCCACGGCATGCGCTGGATGCCGATATGGGTGCTGGCGGAGCGCTTGGCCCCAATAGGCCAATCGCTGGCTGAACTCGCAAAATTTAACGGTGCTTTAACCATTTTTCGCTCAGCATGTCTCGTTCTGATATCACGAGGCGCTGCATGGCTTCGCTTTTTTCCCCGCTGCTTTTCACCGCAGCCGCGCTGGGCGGCTGCATCGCGGCGGGCATTCTGTGGATTATCGCATGGCGCGACCGGCGTGCCGAAACAGGTTGGCGGATCTTGCTACGTGACGCGGACAGGGCAACTTGTTTCGTGTTCGACGACACCACGTTACTTGACTCCACGGCATCAGCAGCTGAGCTACTCGCAACCGAACCGGACGGAAACGCTGATGACTGGACCAGACTTAGCCGGGCCCTGAGGCCGCGGTTTTCAACCTTTCCCGACACACCCGACCCGGTACGCGTGGCAGGCTATATGGATATGCGAACTGATGCGCTGGCCGCAAATGCACGCGTCACGGCCGAGTGGCGCGGCGGGATCATAAGGGTTTGCCTGATCGATGATTGCACCGACACGCAGGCATCGGCGGCACTGCGCCATCGCCTGCATGTTCTCGAAACAGAGGTGGCAACACTACGGCAGGCGGTGCAGAACGCACCCTATCCGGTCTGGCAAGCCTCCAACACTGGATCTGTGACATGGGCAAATCGCGCATACCGCACACTGGCAGCCAAGCTCGGCTTCGAGGATGAACAGCCTCAGGAACGCGTCCCCCAGCTATTCGAGTTGCCAGAGTCGGATGTCGATAGCAGCAGCAACCGGATCTCCGTCGCCACGGGCGATCAACTTCATTGGTACGACGTTAGTTCGACACCCATAGACGACGGCCGCATGAACTACGCGATCGATGTAAACGCCGTCGTGAACGCCGAAATCGCACAGCGCAATTTTGTTCAGACCCTCGCCAAAACGTTCGCGCAACTATCCATCGGCTTGGCCATTTTCGACCGGACCAGGCAGTTGGCCCTGTTCAACCCGGCCCTGTCCGATCTGACCGGCCTCTCAGCAGAATTCCTCAGCGGCCGGCCCAACCTTCTGTCACTGTTCGACCAGATGCGTGACCGGCACATGATGCCCGAACCACGCAATTACGCCACCTGGCGCGAGGAAATCTCCGATGTGGTCGCCGCGGCCGCTGATGGGCGCTACCAGGAAACCTGGTCCCTTCCTTCGGGACTGACATACCGGGTCACGGGGCGGCCGCACCCCGATGGCGCCGTGGCCTTCCTGTTCGAAGATATCAGTGCCGAAGTCGCCTCGACCCGCCGCTACCGAGCGCAGTTGGAGTTGGGGCAGTCTATGATGGACCGCCTCGATCAGGCGATCGCTGTCTTTTCGCCGAACGGAGTGCTCAATTTTTGTAACGCGCCCTATCGAGCGCTGTGGGGAATCGACCCTGACAGCAGCTTCGCAGAAATGACGCTGACGGATTGCGTGAATCACTGGCGCCGCCAGTGCCGCGCGACACCGGCGTGGGCGCGGATGCAAACGTTCTTTTCCGATCCCGGTGCAACCGATGACTGGTATGGCGAAGTGTGCCTGACATCGGGTGATACACTGGCCTGCCGCGTCGTTCCGCTCAACCACGGTGCAACGATGATTGCCTTCCACCGGACGCAAACCGCACCAGCCCGAGATTTGGCGCAGATCGACGGATGAACCCGCTTGCAGGGACAGCCCTGCGCGTTACTCTGCGCGCATGCAGCCTTGTTCCCATCACGCCACGTTTACTTCGCCGGAGGCAACAACCGCATTCGCCGCCAAGCTGGGCGCACGGTTGTGGCCCGGCGATGTCGTGCTGCTAGAGGGGCCTATCGGCGCCGGCAAGACCCATTTTGCACGCGCCCTGATTCAGTCCGTTTTGACAGTACCTGAGGACGTTCCCTCGCCCACCTTCACGCTGGTACAGACCTACGACACCCGCCGGGGCGAGCTCTGGCACGCGGATCTATACCGCCTGTCGCACCCCGACGATGTCGAGGAACTGGGCCTATCCGAAGCGATGACGGATTCCATCTGTCTGATCGAATGGCCCGACAGGCTCGGCAATATGCGACCCGAAAGCGCCCTGTCGCTGGACTTCTCAACCACGCCCGACGAATGGGCGCGCGCGGTCACCGTGACCTGGCTGGATGACAAGTGGAACGAACGGCTCAGGGGGTACCTGCCATGACCGGCCGTCAGGCCCTCTGCAACGGTTTCCTTGACAACGCGGGCTGGGCCGCCGCGACGCGCACACCACTGGCCGGAGATGCCTCCAACCGGCGGTATGAACGCCTTTCGCTCGGTACGCGTCGCGCTGTTCTGATGGATGCCCCTCCGGACAGCGGTGAGGATGTCCGCCCTTTCGCCCATATCGGCCGATACCTGGCGGCGCAAGGCCTTAGCGCGCCGCGCATCATGGCCGAGGACGCGAACCATGGTTTTCTCCTGCTCGAGGATCTGGGCGATGCGCTTTTTGCCCGCGTGGTTGCCGATGATCCCGCCCTGGAATTTCCGCTTTATGCTGCGGCGACAGATGTGCTGGTACACCTGCACGCGGTGGACCCTCCCGCCGATCTGCCAGCCTACTCTCCTGCATTGATGACCCGCATGTCGGCGCTGGCGTGGCAGTGGTACGCTGCGGGCGCCAACCGCCCAGACGCAGGGGCTGAAGCCAGGTTTTCCACCACGTTTCAGCCCATGTTGGAACAAGGTGCTGCAGATGCCTCGGTACTTATACAAAGAGACTATCACGCCGAAAACCTTCTTTGGTTGCCGGATCGCGATGGCGTCGCGCGCGTGGGGCTGCTGGACTTTCAGGACGCGCTGCGTGGTCATCCCGCCTATGACCTGGTTTCGGTGCTTCAGGATGCCCGCCGCGATGTTCCACCAGTGATCGAGCGCGCCATGATCGCGCGCTATTGCGCGGCGTCAGGCCGGAACAGAGACGCGTTCGATCATGCCTACCATCTTCTTGGTGCCCAGCGGAACCTACGCATTCTCGGCGTTTTCGCACGGCTATGCATGACCGCGGGCAAAGCCGGATACATTGACTTGATCCCCCGCGTCTGGGATCTGCTGGAACACGACCTGGCGCACCCTGCACTTGGCCCGGTCCGGGCACTCGTCACCGAAAGCCTGCCACCACCCACGCCAGATACCCTGCGAAGGCTGAAATCCCGATGCGCGACCGTCCCGACGCCGTAATGTTGTTTGCTGCGGGATTCGGTACCCGCATGCGACCGCTTACTGATCACCTACCCAAGCCGCTGATCCCGGTAGCGGGGCGGGCACTGATTGATCACGCGCTTGATATCGTTGATGACTACGGTGCCACGCGCGTTGTTGCCAACCTGCACTACATGGCTGACGCCCTTGCCGCACACCTGTCGGGACGCGGCGTAGCATTATCGCGCGAGACGCCCCGAATACTCGATACCGGCGGCGGTCTGCGCCAAGCGCTGCCGCTGCTTTGTCCAGGGCCGGTCCTGTCGATGAACACGGATGCCGTTTGGCATGGCCCCAACCCGCTGCGCGTCGCCGCGCAGGCCTGGGATCGGGCCCGCATGGATGCGTTGCTGCTTTGTCTGCCCGCGCACCGTGCTGTTGGTCATTCGGGGCCGGGCGATTTCTCGCTCGGCAGGGGTGGCCAGCTCACGCGCGATGGCGGTCTGGTGTTCTCCGGGGTTCAGGTCATCCACCCCGATGCGTTGAACAATATTTGCGACGCATCTTTCTCACTTAACGTGGTTTGGGACAGGCTGGCTGCGTCCGGCCGCCTTTTCGGCGCTGTCTATCCCGGTGCATGGTGCGATGTCGGCCATCCCGACGGTATCAAGCTCGCCGAGCAGATGATCGGAGGCGTCGATGATCGACCCTGATATGGCTCCGCAAGTGTATGGAATGGACCCCGGCGTAGACTTTCCCGCTGCATTGGTTTCCGGGTTGCGCACCGCCTATGCCCACAAGCCCCCGCAGGACCTGGCGCGCGTGCGCCTGATCGTGAACACGCGTCGCATGGCTCGACGGATACGTTCGTTGTTCGACGCTGGTCCACCACTTCTACTTCCGCGGATCGGGCTGGTGACCGACCTGGCCGATCTGGGGGGTGGCGCTGACGTGCCTGCCGCCGTGCCGCCCTTGCGCCGTCGGCTCGAGATCGCGCAGTTGGTCGCGGGTCTGCTTGAACGGGAACCGGGCCTTGCGCCGCGCGCCGCGCTTTTCGATCTCGCCGACAGCCTCGCTGCCCTGATGGACGAGATGCATGGCGAAGGCGTACCCCCTGACGCGATCCGCGCCCTCGACGTCTCCGATCAGTCAGGCCATTGGTCACGTGCGCTGCGCTTTCTCGATATCGTGCAACACTACTTCGACCTTGCTGGCGGTCCACCAGATGCCGAAACGCGTCAAAGGCTGATTGCCGAAGGCTTGTGCAACATCTGGCAGGAGGCGCCGCCACAAGACCCCGTCATTATCGCCGGATCGACCGGTTCGCGAGGAACAACGATGCGTCTCATGCAGGCTGTCGCGGCCCTTCCACGCGGAGCCATCGTGCTGCCCGGCTTCGATTTCGACATGCCGGCAGCGGCTTGGGGCGACTTATCCGATCCGCTCACCGCAGAAGATCACCCGCAATTCCGATTCCGCGCGTTGATGGACCGGCTTGGACTGAATTCCTCGGATATTCGCCGCTGGCCCGGCACCGCACCACCGAACCACGCCCGTAACAGTATCGTCTCACTTGCGTTGCGCCCCGCTCCTGTGACAGACCAATGGTTGACAGAGGGCCCCGCGCTTCACGGTATCGGGGATGCGATGGCTGACATCACCCTGATCGAAGCGTCCTCCATGCGTGACGAGGCGCTGACCATCGCCATGCGCCTGCGGCAGGCCGCCGAGGATGGACGCACGGCTGCGCTCATCACGCCCGACCGTATGCTCAGCCGACAGGTCACCGCAGCGCTGGACCGCTGGAAAATTCTTCCGGATGACAGCGCCGGCATGCCCCTTCATCTGTCTCCGCCGGGGCGATTCCTGCGACATGTTACCGCTCTATTTCAGCATAATTTGACTGCCGAAGCCTTGATGACGCTGCTGCTGCACCCTCTCACTCACTCGGAGTCTGGGCGGGGCCCACACCTGCTCTACGCCCGCGCGCTGGAGCTTTACATCCGCCGAAACGGTGTTCCCTTCCCCGATGCCGCAGCCCTGCGAGACTGGGCGGGGAAGCAGAAGGATGTTACCGTCGGCGCTTGGGCCGAATGGGTGATCGCCAGTTTCATCAATCGGGAATCACCGGGCAGTCAGCCGCTCCCAGACAGGCTTGCCAAGCATATTGCGCTGGCAGAACAAATCGCGCGCGGCCCGGATGGAGCGCAAAGCGGCGCGCTTTGGGCCAACAAGGCCGGGGAAACTGCGCGACAGGCGATCAAGGAGTTGATGACCGAAGCAGACGCCGGCGGACCAATGTCGGCCACCGATTACTCCGACATGATCGGTGCCATCCTTGCCCGGCATGAGGTCCGCGATCGGGATGCTCCACACCCAAACATCCTGATCTGGGGAACCCTAGAGGCCCGCGTCCAAGGCGCGGATATCCTGATCCTCGGTGGACTGAACGAAGGGAGCTGGCCGGAAATGCCCGCTGCCGATCCTTGGCTGAATCGAAAGATGCGGCATGACGCGGGGCTTTTGGTTCCGGAGCGGCGCATCGGGCTGTCGGCCCATGACTTCCAACAGGCAATCGCCGCGCCCGAGGTCTGGCTAACCCGCTCGGTTCGCTCCGACGATGCCGAAACAGTCGCCTCTCGCTGGCTTAACCGGCTGGAAAACCTCCTGCATGGCCTGCCGAAGCAGGGCGGTCAGCAAGCGCTTGCCGATATGCGTAACCGCGGCAATGCATGGCTGACCCTCGCGCGGCAGCTTGAAGATCCCGGTGAAGCCCCCGCTGCGCCACGCCCGGCCCCGCGCCCGCCTGTTGCAACACGGCCCAAACAGCTTTCCGTGACGGCGATCAAACGACTTATCCGCGACCCATACGCAATCTACGCCCAGTACACCCTGCGGCTAAGCGCGCTTGACCCCTTGATGCGTGCGCCGGATGCATTGCTGCGCGGAATCATCAGCCACGCCGTGTTCGAAGCTTTCATGCGCGAAGTGCGTACTGCGCCTGACGCTCTGACCACCGCGCGACTTCTGGAAATATCAGATACTGTTCTTACCAAAAACGTTCCTTGGCCTGACATCCGCGCCCTATGGAGGGCGCGCCTTGCCCGCGCAACGGAGCGATTCATCACCGACGAAGTCCAGCGCCAGACGCATGCGGACCCGGTAGATTTCGAGATCAAGGGCAAGGCCACTATACCTGATTTGGGTTTTACGCTCACTGCACAGGCCGACCGCATCGACCGGAGCGAAGATGGCAGACTCT
>JAABTI010000095.1 GCA_011389955.1 Paracoccaceae bacterium
GTTCACATCGCCCCCGTACTGCCCCCATGCGGCCAGCGGCGACAACTCCAGAAAGGCGGTGCCGGGGTCGATCACCCGATCGATCCGGTCGCGCACGAGCAGCTTGCCGCGTTCGGCATGGCGTTGGCGCAAGCGCTCCGTTCCGCCGCTGACGACCTTGGCCAGACGTGTCTGAAGTTCTGACGTCAACGCGTCATTGGTCGCGCGGTTTTCCTCGAACCCGGCGCTGTGCGTGTTGATCCTGGTCTGGAAACCGCTCATGTGCCGCGCTCCGCGAAAATACCGTTGGCCAGCATGTCGGCGTAGCGATCCGCCAACTCGGAAACGTCGCCCAGTTCGGGATCGAACCACTCCAGTGTCGCATTCAGCGCACCGATCAGCATCAACCGGAAGCTGCGGATATCGACATCGTCGCGCAAATGTCCGCCGGCCTTGAGCTCGCCCAGGAATCCGTCCCACAGCGCCTCGTATCCGCGGCGCACCTCGAGGGTGCTGTCACGAACGGGCACCGGAACCTGGCGGAAGATGCGCACATTGGCGGACGTGAACGAGCTGTATTCCAGCAGCGCATGCAGGTGCGCGGCTATGGCGCCGCGCAACCTGTCGGCTGGTGACGCATCCACGCGCAACACCGCGGCAACCGCGGCATGGACCTTCTCGATACCAAGGTTCAGCACCTCGACCAGGATCTGGTCCTTCGACGCGAAGTGATAGTAGAGACTACCCGCCTTCATGTCGCAGCACTGCGCGATCTTTCGCATCGATACGCCGGCATAGCCGTACCGACAGAACAAGCTGGCCGAAGTGCTCAGCACCCGGTCGCGCGTCGTGTCGGCTGCGGGGGTGTCTTGCGTCATTCCGAAACTCGCGTTTTACCTAACGGACGTTAGGCAGGCATTCCTCGCTTGTCAACATCGCCGCGCCCAAACGCAGGTTCGCGGGAGCCAAGGGGCCAGCCGGCTTGACGGGGGCCGCGTGGGGGAACACGATACCGGCCGGGTCCGATCACGCAGCACGATCCCCGCGGCAGGCGCGGCACGCCAACGGGAGCGCAGGGCCGACCTTCGTGGCAGGATGGCCATGATCGCAACGGTTCCGGCCGATCCGCGGCAACGAGAGTGAGACAGCAACAAGAAAGGCCCCTTGCATGCTTGCGAATTGGTCGATCCCGGCGCTGCTGGCAGGCTTCGCGCTGGCCGCGTTGATGGTGTTGCTGACCGGCTTGCGCATCACCCGCCTGGTGGACAGGCTGGCAGACCGCACCGGCATCGGCGAGGCGATCGCGGGCGCGGTCCTGCTGGGGGCGGCAACGTCGCTGAGCGGCACCATCGTGTCGATCACGGTGGCCTTTGACGGGTTCGCCTCGCTGGCCTATTCCAACAGCATCGGCGGCATCGCAGCGCAGACGGCTTTTCTGGCCGTGGCGGACGTGGTGTATCGCAAGGCCAACCTCGAACATGCCGCCGCCGACCTTGCCAACATCTTCCAGTCCGTGATCCTGATCGTGCTGCTCACGCTGCCCCTTCTGGCCCCCACGCAGCCGGAATTCACCATTCTGGCGGTCCATCCCGTATCGCTGGCGATCCCGGTGATCTACGTGATCGCGCTGGTCACCACCCGCGCCTTGCGCGAGGCGCCCATGTGGCGCCCGGTCACGACCCTGGACACCCGCGAGGACACGCCTGAGGAGGAGAGCGAGAAATCCCTGCGCACAAGCACCCCGCGCCTGTTCCTGGAATTCATCCTCCTGATGCTCGTCATGGGGGTTTCGGGTTGGGTAATCGCCAAGACCGCCGGCGCGATCACCGATCGCATGTCTCTTTCGCAATCGCTGGTCGGGGCGCTGGCGACGGCGGTGGTGACGTCGCTGCCCGAGCTTGTGACGACAATCGCCGCGGTGCGCCGCGGTGCGCTGCAACTGGCCGTGGGCGGGATCATCGGCGGCAACACCTTCGACACGCTGTTCCTGACCGCGGCGGATGTCTCGTACCGCGACGGCTCGCTCTACCATGCCGCGGGCACGGGCGATCAGTTCTGGAACCTCGCCGCCATCCTGATGACCGCGATTCTGCTGGGCGGCCTGGTCCTGCGACAGCGCAACGGTCCCGTGCGCATCGGAGTCGAAAGCCTGCTGCTGCTGCTCGTTTACGCGGGTGCGATCGCGTTGCAGATACTGCACGCCTGAGGGTACCCGGCCCGGCGGCGGGCCGGCATCGCGGCGCGCGGCTCCGCGCGCACGCGCCGGGCAATGCCGGCCCGCCGCGCGGAGTCCCTCAGGTGGGGCGGGCGCGCATGCCATCCTCGGCGGCGCTGGTGGGCACCAGCGCGCGCACCAGCTTCTTCATGTCCAGGGTGCCGACCTGCGCGCCATCGCGCATCACCCTGTAGCAAAGCGCCGTATCGCCCTCCGACAGGGCGATCACCGATTCCAGCGTGTCGTCGGGAGCGACCTCGCCGGCAAAGGCGTCCGGCGTCTTGTCGGTCTTTTCCATGACCGACCGCACGCGCAACACCCGCGCGCGGTTGATGTCGCTGATGAAGTCCACGATGTAAGGGTCGTTGGGATGCAACAGGATTTCCTGCGGCTCGCCCTGCTGAACCACGCGCCCATCCTTCAGGATCACGAGGTGATCGGCCAGTTTCAGCGCCTCGTCCAGATCGTGGCTGATGAAGACCACGGTCTTTTGCAGCTCTCCCTGCAACTCCAGCAGCAGATCCTGCATATCGGTGCGGATCAGCGGATCGAGCGCCGAGAACGCCTCGTCCATCAGCATGATGGGCGAGTTGGACGCCAGCGCCCGCGCGATGCCGACCCGCTGCTGCATGCCGCCCGAAAGCTGGTGGGGATACTGGTGCCCCTGCCCGCCCAGGCCCACGCGATCGAGCCATTTCTGCGCCTCCTGCTCGTAATCGGCGCGGGCGTCGCCGCGCACCGATTGCGCCATTCCGGTATTTTCCAGAACCGTGCGGTGGGGCAGCAGCGCGAAATGCTGGAACACCATCGACATGTCCTCGCGACGCAGCCTGCGCAGGCGTTTCTCGTCGTAGTCCAGCACGTTTTCCCCATCGACGATGACCTCGCCCGAGGTCGGTTCGATCAGTCGGTTGAGGTGCCGGATCAGTGTGGATTTCCCCGACCCCGACAGCCCCATGATGACCGTGATGTTACCGTCGCGCATCTCCACGTTGATGTCCTGCAAGCCAAGAACGTGGCGATGCTTGTCCATCAGCTCGTCCTTGGTCATGCCGGCCAGCACATGCTCCAGCGCGCCGGCGGGGTTCGAACCGAAGATCTTGTAAAGGTGTCGAATCGAGATCTTGATATCGTTGTCCATCGGTCCTGCCCCCGCTCAGTTTTTCGACGCGGCGCTGGCGGCGTTCACACGCGCCAGAGCGGCCTTGGTCACACGGTCCAGGATCACCGCCAGGAGAACGATGCCCAGCCCCGCGATCAGGCCCACGCCCAGTTCCAGGTTGCGAATACCGCGCAGCACCAGCACACCCAGGCCGGGCGCCGATACCAGCGAGGCGATCACGACCATCGCAAGGCTCATCATGATGGTCTGGTTCACACCGGCCATAATATTTGGCAGCGCCAGCGGGATCTGCACGCCGTACAGTTTCTGCCGCTTGGTCATGCCGAAGGCGTCGGCGGCCTCGATAACCTCCTTGTCGACCAGGCGGATGCCAAGGTCGGTCAGGCGGATCACCGGCACGATCGCGTAGAGGATGATCGCGATCCCGTACAGCTTCGGCTCGGTCACCGAGAACAGGAAGATCAGCGGAATGAGATAAACGAAAGGTGGCAATGTCTGAAGCATGTCCAGCACGGGGATGGTCATGCGCTGCATGGTATCACTTCGCGACATGGCGATCCCTATGGGCACCCCCAGCAACACGCAAAGGAACGCGCACACGAATATGATCGCCAGCGTCTGCATGGCGTAATTGTAATGATCGATGAACGCCAGGAAACACAGCGTGAAGGCCACGAACCCCACCAGTTTCATCGATTTGGACGCGAAATAGACCAGCGCCAGCAGGATCGGGATCATGATCCACCACGGGGTGGTCTGGAACGTGTAGAGCGCCACCTCCAGGAACCAGCTCAGCGGTTGCGTGATCGGGTCCAGCACGATCTTGAGCGAGTCCTTGACGTTCAGGAACCCCTGTTCGACGCCCTTGGTCAACTCCCGCGTCCGGGCGAAGGACGGGCATGCCTTGTTCAGCGCGTCCAGCGACGGAAAGGGCAACTCCCACAGCGACACCGCCGGGGCACTTCCGTCCGCGTTGGCGCTGCTCTTGCCCATCAGTTCAGCCATGGTCATCGGCCCGCTGGTGGCATCCTTGTCGCACCACTCGCGCAGGCCCAGCCCGCTGAACACGAAATCATATGTGGCCATTTTCACCATCTCCCCTGCGCGGGCTGACACGCCCGGTTTTTCTTTTTGGGCAGACGGGGCCATGCCGATGGCATGGCCCCGTCCCCGTCGCGCGCCATTACTGGATGATGGCGCTCAACTTCTCGGCGGCGGCCGGGTTGACCCAATCCATCCAGGTATCCTTGCTGGTGGTCAGGTAGTGCACGGCGGCCTCTTCGGAGGATGCACCGTTATCGGCCTGCCATGCCAGCAGGTTGCTCAGTTCCTGCGTGGTGAACGAGATGTTGCTGACCAGCTCGAACACCTCGGGCTGACGGGCAGCAAAATCGGCGGTCACCACCGTCAGCACCGGCGCGGCCGGGTAGGCCGACTTGCGGGGGTTTTCGCAATCCGGCGTCTGGTTGCAGGCGTGGATCTCGGGGTCATACGGACCCATGTCCACGGCGACCATGTTGTAGCGGCCCAAGGGCGCGGTCGGCCCCCAGTAGTAACCGAACCATGGCTCCTCGTTCTCGTAGGCCGATGCCATCGACGCGGCCAGCGTTTCGCCGGAGCCGTGGTTGAAGACCTCCATGCCGTGCTCTTCGAACTCGAACGCCTCCACGAGGTTGTCGTTGGCGATCCGGCAGCCCCAGCCATCGGGGCAGTTATGGAAACGTCCGCCGACCAGTTCGGGGTTGTTCAGCACGCCCTCGATGGTGGCAAGTTCGGGATGTTCCTCGACCAGGTAGTCGGGAACCCACCAGTTCTCGCTGCCGCCGTCGGAAAACACGTCGGTGGCTTTCTGGACCTTGCCCTGCTCTGCAAGCTTGAAGTAGAGCGGCGCCGAGTTCACCCACAGTTCGGGCACGACATCGGGTTCGTTGTTTTCGGCCAGCGAGGTGATCGCCGTGGTGGTCGCAGACGGCACGACCGTGACGTCGCATCCGTAGCCTTGTTCCATCAGGAACTCGGTGATGTTGGTGATGATCGAGGCCGAAGCCCAGTTCATTTCAGCGACCGACACTTCGCCGCACTCCGCCTGTGCCGCTGCCGGCAAGGCGAATGCACCGAATGTCGCCGCGATTGCAAGTTTTCTCATGGGTCGTCTCCCTAAGTGGTTTGCGGTGGTTTGAATGGATGGCACATGAGCGCCCCTTCTGGCGCCGCGACGTGCCATACGGCGATGCGCCACGCTCTCGCGTCGCCGCCATGATCCGGGGCGGTCGTAACGTTTTTCGCCCGTGCCCCGGGGTCAATCATTGTCACTCTCCTGCGCGCCGGCTCGGACACGCGATTCGTCTGACGAGGCGACAGTAGTCCGCATCGCCAGCAAGTCCAGTTCCTGCCAAGTATCCAGGGAAATCACGCCCTCGAAGCCGGCTCCGGTATTGTCCATCGCGGCGGGCGACAACGGTGCCGCCGCCTGCATCGGGTCGAGCACGGTAACCCGCACCGTTGCCTGTCCGAGCGCCTGCACCGACGCCAAGTCGTCCAACGCCGGCATCACCCGGTCATCGTGCAGCAGCACCCTTGTGCGGCCACACCACAACTCGACGGGGCGGCCAAGGATCGTCGCAACCCGCGCGACGAATGGTATAACGAACACGGGGAAGATGACAGAGTCAACCACAACGCCAGCGCGCCCCGGACCCTCGGGCAGCCGCGCGAAGTCCTGCAACGCCAGGCCCACATATAGCGGGCATTGCGCGCCCTCGCCTCCCCAGTGCCCCGACATCGGCACCGGCGGCGCGAGCGGGCCGGCCTCCAGCACGTCGAGCAGAATCGCCGCCCCCGGCAGGCCCGCGCGCGCCAGCCATCCGGCGGCCCAGCCCGCCTCTTCCGACTGGCCCCACTCGAAACCCGCGCCGCGTGCCGCCTTGGTTCCCAGGGCCTGGATTTCGGGCCGCGACAGCCGCAGCCCGTCGCCCTCGTGGCGCGGCGGCTCCGAGCCGACCTGCGTGGGATCATTGGGCTGCGGCGTCATTGCGGCGCCTCCCGGGCCAGCTCGTCGGGATAAGGCGCGCCCTGGAACAGGCTGATCCGCACCCAGCGGTCCGATCGCGGATCGAACCGGGTCGCGCCGAAGAACGCCAGCTTGCAGCGCAGCATGTCGATGGGCAGCAGGTCCGCCCCGACGAGGTTGTCGCGGATCTCGGAATACGGGTGGCGCTGCGAGTTCTGCACGCGCCGCAGGATGTGCCGGTGTTCGGGATGCGCCAGCACGAACCGCGCCACGGGCATGTCATCCTCCTGCGTCGCCATCACGGCGTGCAGCGCGGCCACCTGCCGCCCGATATCCAGCGGCAACTCCTTCTCCGCGCCCTCTTCCTCGGCGCGCTCGCCCAGTCGCGGCTCCAGCTTTTCCTCGGATACGTACCAGAAGCGCGCGGCGCCTTCTGGCGTGTCATACCGCTGCGCCAAGGCCCAGCGGTAGTTTCGCGCCAGCACCTCGCGCAGCGCCGCGATGGTCATCGCCCCGTCGATCTGCATCGCGGCGTCCTCGTCCGCATCCATGCACGCGCCCAACCCGTCGATCAGCGCGCCGTGCGGCTCCAGCATCACGGCAAGCAACGCCTCCTGCGCCTCGACCGGCAGATGCGCCTGTCCCCAGCACCACAGCGACTCCCACGGATACGCGCCGACGCTGTCCCACCGGTTATCGACATATGACGCCACGGCATCCAGCCCCGTCCCCAGATCGTCCAGCTTGTCCTTCTGAATCGGATGGGCGCTTTGCCAATCGTCGGCATTGCGTCGCGCCCGGGCCAACGCCGCGCGAAATCCCGCGATCACGTCGGGCGTGGCGTCCACCTGCGCCCGCACCCGCGCCAGCGCCTCCTCGCGCGCCATCATCCAGTTGTTCAGCAACACGGGATGGCGGACCAGGAACGGCGCCATGCCAAGCCCGGTGGAATTTCCCACGCCCAGCCCGCGCTTGAGCACCGGATCAAGCCGCACGGCCCGTGCCCCGCCGCGCACCCGCGCCAGGTGTTCGACCAGATCGACGGTAAAGGCCCGGGTCAGCCAGACCGACAGCATCTCGGCCTGGAACGGCGCGCACATCTCGGGCCGGGTCGCGATCATGTCACGATCCGCCGCGCCGAACTTGCCTGATCCGTAAACGGCGGTGGTGCGCATCAGGTACCCCGTCTCGGCCAGAGCGGCAGCATCGGGTTGCTCTGCGCGCGCCAGACGCGCGACCACGTGATCGAACAGGCGCACGGACCTGTTGGCGCGGCTGAGGCTCAACTCCTGCGGGCCG
>JAABTI010000011.1 GCA_011389955.1 Paracoccaceae bacterium
CAAGTATGCCGTACATGATATCGGCGATGATGTTGAACAGCACGATCAGCACCGCCAGCATGAATGTCACGGTCTGAACCATCGGCAGGTCATTGGCCTGGATGGCGGTGATAAGAAGTTGTCCAAGGCCGTTCACCTTGAAAATCTGTTCGGTGATGATGGCGCCCCCGAAGATGTAGGGCACCCCCAACGCGATGACCGTGACCACCGGGATCATGGAGTTGCGCAACACATGGATCATCACCACCGACCACTCGCTGAGCCCCTTCGCGCGCGCGGTGCGCACGTAATCCTGGTTGAGATTATCGAGCATCGACGCCCGCATGAAGCGGCTGATCTGCGCCGTCGTCTGCAACGCCAGAACCATGACCGGCATCACCATCTGCATGAGCTGTTTCTTGAACGTGGCCCAGTCCACGACCTGTAGCGTTGTGTCGTAGATCGACGGCAACCAGCCCAGTTGCACCGAGAAGATCACGATCACCAGCACCCCGCTGAAGAAGGGCGGTACCGAGTAGCCGACCATGGTCACGAAGGTGCCGACCTGGTCGAAGACGGAATACTGGCGATAGGCGGAATAGATGCCGATCGGCATCGCGATCAGAATGCCCACGACATAGGACATCGCCACCACCCAAAGGGTCTGCGGCATCCGCTGTGCGACGATGTCCATCACCGGCGAGCGGGTCTGCCACGAGATGACCCGGCTTTCGCCCTCGGCGATGGTGGTCCCCGTCATCGTATCGATCAGGGTCAGCGGCTCGATGACGAAAAACTGCCAGAGCCATTTGCCAAATCGTATATGCGTCGGTTCGCCCAGGCCCAGAGCCTCGCGCATCTGCTGCTTGACATCGGGCGGCACGGTCAACGGCACCTGTGCCATCGGGTCGCCCGGCGCCAGTTCCAGAAGCAGGAAAATCACGAGGCTGATGAACAGCAACGTGGGAATGGCCAGGGTCAGCCTGCGGATAGAGTAAGTGAGCATTGACGGGCCTTTACATGAAAGCCCCGCGCCGGATGAGTTGGCAACCGCCAACCCGGGCGCGGGGGAACACGTCCCGGCATCGGAGCCGGGGCGTGGGGATCGTGCTTACATTTCCTTGCGGTACCAGTCCGCGGCGTTCCACAGCTCGCTGTCCCACACGTTGAGCACAACACCGCCCAGCGTGTTCGACTTGCCCGAAAGACGCCCGCGGTGCACCAGCGGAATGAGCGTGCCGGCCCTGATCAGCATGTCGTTGAGCTGCTTGGCAATCTCGGCGCGCTGCTCCAGGCCCGCCGTCTGCGTCAGCTCGGCATGCAGCGCGTCATATTCCGGATCGCAGAAGCGGCTGACATTCTCGCCCTGCCACTGGCTTTCCGGTGTTGGCGCCTTGTCGCACAGGTAGTTGCCCAGATAGGCCTGCGGATCGGTGCCCGGGAACAGGTTGGCGTACATTTCCAGGTCGGCATAGAACTTCTGGAAGGTATCCGGGCTACCCGGATCGCCGCCGAAGAACACGCTGGCATCGATGTTGCGCAGTTCGGTTTCGACACCGATCTCGCCCCACCACTGCTTGATCAACGCCTGAAAGTCCTGGCGCACCGCGTTGGTCGACGTCTGGTAGGTGAAGCTCAGCTCGAGACCGTCCTTCTCGCGCACGCCGTCCCCGTCGGTATCGACCCAGCCGGCCTCTTCCAGAAGCGCCTTGGCGCCCTCGATGTCCTGCGTGCTGCAATCGAATGTGTCGGAGTTGAACGCCTCCGGCGCCGGCACCAGGTTACAGGTCACGCGGCCGGCCTGGCCATAACCGATCTCGACCAGCAGCGGCCGGTCGATCGCCATGCTCAGCGCGTCGCGCACCGCCGGATCCTTGAGCACCGGGTGCGGGCGGACCACCGCGCGCTCGCCCTCGGGCAGGCTGGGGTCGGGGTTGGTGTTGTTGACCATGATCCGCTCGACCAGTGTGCCGAAGCCGCTGATCGCGACGCCCTTGCCGCCGTCTTCCATCTGCTTGATGACATCGGGGGCCAGTTGCAGGTTCCAGGCGTAGTCGTATTCGCCCGTCTCCATCACGGCGCGTCCTGCTGCGGCCGCGTCGCCTCCGCCCTTGAACGTCACGGTCGCGAATGCCGGCTTGTCCGGATCGCGGTAGTTTTCGTTCGCTTTCAGCTGGATCACGTCATTGGGCCGGAAATCGGTCACCACGAAGGGGCCGGTGCCAACGGGATAGAAATTCTGATCCGTGCATTCGGGCGCGGTGGCGCCTGTGCAGTCCTCGAACTGCGCCTTCTGGATGATCGGGCTCTCGGCACCGACGAAGGCCAGGTAGGGCACCGGGGTGGGTTTGTCGAAGTTCACCACGACCTTTTGCGGGTCGGGGGCCTCGACGCTTTCCACGCCTTCGAACTTGGTGCGCTGCGCGCAGCCCATGTTGGGATTCATGCAGTATTCTGCCGTGAACTTGACGTCCTCGGACGTGAACTTTGACCCGTCCGACCACTTGATGTCGTCACGGATCGTCCAGGTGACCGAAGTCAGATCCTCGGACACGCCGCCGTTCTCGACGGTCGGGATATCCTCGACCAGCCACGGCACGAGCTTCCCTTTTTCATTGTAACGCGCCAGCGGTTCCAGAACCAGGCTGGACGCCTGGACATCCTTGGTGCCGCCGGACAGGAACGGCGTCATGATCGAGGGCGCCTGCCAGTAGATAATTCTGACTTCGCCGTCGCTGCCGCGTTCGGCCATGGCCGCCGGGGCCATGGCGAACGCCGCCGCGGCGCCGAGCAATACGGATCGTGTTCTCATTTCGTCCTCCTTGTTGGACACATATTGCGTGCCTCTTGTTTGGCGATGCCGGATGCTTCGACACCATGGAGTCCGCAAGGGTTGGAAAGCAAAAAAACCCGATCCCTTTTCGGGTTTCCGGCTCGGATCATCCCCCACGATCGAGGTCATCACACTCAAACTCACCGCAAAAAGCAAGCTTGATTCCCGCCCTTCCCGCCACGAATGCCGTTTGACAGTATTGCCGCCCTGTCTGTAGCTTCAAACCTGAACAGTTTTCACAACAAGGTGGTCTTGATGCTGGATCAGCCGATTGTCGATATCCGCAACCTGCGGGTCGAGTTTCAGACCAAGGATGGCGAGGTCGTCGGCGTCGAGGACATGTCATTCTCGATCAATCCCGGGGAAACCGTTTGTATCGTTGGGGAATCGGGATCGGGCAAGTCCGTGTCCAGCCTGTCGCTGATGCGCCTGGTCGAGTTCGGCGGCGGCAAGATCGCCGGTGGCCGCTTGATCTTCGATCGCACGGACGGCGCCGAAACCGATCTGGCCAAGACGTCGCAAAACCTCATGCGCACCATTCGCGGCAACGAGATCGGGATGATATTTCAGGAACCGATGACCGCCCTGAACCCGGTATTCACGGTCGGCCGGCAGTTGACCGAAGGTCTGCGCGTGCACCGCGGCATGAACCGCAAACAGGCCGAGGCGCGCGCGCTGGAGTTGCTGCGCGAGGTCCGCATCCCCGAACCCGAGGCGCGGCTCAAGCAATATCCCCACGAACTCTCCGGCGGCATGCGCCAGCGCGTGGTCATCGCCATGGCCATGGCCTGCCGCCCGCGCCTGCTGATCGCGGACGAGCCGACCACCGCGCTGGATGTGACCATCCAGGCCGAGATCCTGGCGTTGATGGACCGGCTCAAGCGTGAAACCGGCACCGCAGTGATGTTCATCACCCATGACATGGCCGTGGTCGCGCAGATGGCCGATCGCGTCGTCGTGATGTATCGCGGCAACAAGGTCGAGGAAGGCACCGTCGAGGAGATTTTCGAAAACCCCCAACACGATTATACCAAGGCATTGCTGGCCGCCGTGCCCAAGCTGGGCGAGATGACCGGCAAGGATCTTCCCGAGCCGATGCGCCTTCTGGGCACCGAGGGGCAGGATCTGCGCCCGATCCCCGGCACCACCGAACCGTTGCTGAAGGTGCGCAACCTGACCACGCGTTTTCCGGTCAAGGGCGGGTTCTTCCGGCGCACAGTCGCCAACGTGCACGCGGTCGAGGATGTGTCGTTCACCATCAACAAGGGCCGCACGCTCAGCCTGGTGGGAGAATCCGGCTGCGGCAAATCCACGGCGGGCAGGTCGCTGTTGCGGCTGGTCGAGCCGCTGTCGGGGGCCATCGATCTGGACGGGCTCGACGTGATGGGCCTGAGCCACCGCAACCTGCGCCGCGCACGGCTGGACATGCAGATGGTGTTCCAGGATCCCTTCGCATCACTCAACCCGCAGATGCAGCTCGCCGATCAGGTGGCCGAGCCGATGTGGAACTTCGGCACCTACAGGGGCGCCGAACTGACCAGACGTGTGGAAATGCTGTTCGACCGGGTGGAATTGCCCCGCACCTTCCTGCGTCGCTTCCCGCACGAGCTTTCGGGCGGGCAGCGCCAGCGCGTGGCGATCGCGCGTGCGCTCGCGCTTAACCCCAAGCTGATCGTGGCCGACGAATCCGTCAGCGCGCTTGACGTGTCGGTGCAGGCGCAGGTTCTGAACCTGATGATGGAATTGCAGGCCGAGCTGGGCCTGTCCTACCTGTTCATCAGCCACGACATGGCCGTTGTCGAACGCGTCAGCCACGACGTGGGCGTGATGTATCTGGGCCGCATCGTCGAACTGGGGCCGCGCCGCGCCGTGTTCGAGGATCCCCGCCACCCCTATACGCAGGCGCTGATGAAGGCGGTGCCGATCGCCGATCCGCGCCGCCGCAAGAGCGAAAAGGACTTGAACTTCAAGCCGATTCCGTCTCCCATCCATCCGCTGGACTACGAACCCGCCCCGTCCGAGTATGACGAGGTCTCGAAGGGTCATTTCGTCCTGACCACCGTTAGCGGATACTGAAAGGCCCCTTCATGACTGCGCGCTTGACGCCCTTCGAGCTGATGGAAAAGCTTGTCGGCTTTCCCACGGTCAGCCGGGACAGCAACCTTTGCCTGGTGGACTGGGTGGATGGTTATCTTGCCGATCATGGCATCGTCGCGCACCGCCACTACAGTGAAGACAACGAGAAGGCTGCACTTTTCGCCCATGTCGGCCCCGAGATAGCGGGCGGTGTCGTGCTGTCGGGACATACCGATGTGGTCCCAGTCGACGGGCAGCCCTGGGCCACCGATCCGTTCACCGTGGACGTGCGCGACGGCAAGTATTTCGGGCGTGGCTGCGTTGACATGAAGGGATTTGACGCGCTTGCGATCTGGGCGCTGGTCGAGGCGCACCACGCCGGCGTCAAGCGCCCGCTGCAACTCGCGCTCAGCTATGACGAAGAGATCGGATGCGTCGGCGCGCCGCCCATGATCCGCGCCATGCAGGAACGCCTGCTCCCCGCCAGCACCGTCATCGTGGGCGAGCCGTCGATGATGCAGGCGGTCACCGGCCACAAGGGCGGGCAGGGGTTCTGGACCCGGATCATCGGCTTCGAGGTGCATTCCTCGATCATGCACGAGGGCGTCAACGCGATCATGTTTGGCGCCAAGCTGATCGAATGGGCCAACCGCACCAACGCGCGCAACATGGCCGCCACGCCCGGCGACATGGCCGCTATGTTTCATCCTCCCTGGACCACCCTGCACGTGGGCACGATCGAGGGCGGCACCGCCCATAACATCACTGCCAAGGAATGCCGGTTCGGCATGGATTTCCGCGTTGTTCCCGGCGAAGACCCGGATGACTGGCGCGACCGCTACATGGAGCAGGTGCACGCCGTCGAGGCAGAGATGCAGGCCGTCCGCCCCGAGGCGCGCATAGAGATTTCGAGAAAGTTCAACGTGCCGGGCCTCAAGCCCGAACCAGGCGGCGCCGCCGAGGCGCTGGTCCGGTCGATCACCGGCGACAACGCCGCCCATGTCGTCAGCTTCGGCACCGAGGCCGGCCAGTTCCAGCGCGCCGGGTATTCCGCCGTTGTCTGCGGCCCCGGCGACATTGCGCAGGCCCACCAGCCGGATGAATACATCACCCGCGAACAGTTCGACGCAGGCCATGACTTCATGCGCCGGCTCGTGACCCGCCTTCAGGACGCGTGAAACAGAAAAAGAAAGACAGAAGATGCCCGTAAAGAACCGATTTGCAGAACTGCACGACGACATCACCGCCTGGCGACGGGATTTCCACGAGAATCCCGAGATCCTGTATGAAACGCATCGCACCGCCGGGATCGTGGCCGACAAGCTGCGTGCGTTCGGATGCGACGAGGTGGTGACAGGCATCGGCCAAACCGGGGTCGTGGGCGTCATTCACGGCAAGTCCGACAACTCGGGCAAGGTCATCGGCCTGCGCGCCGACATGGATGCCTTGCCGATCCACGAACAGACCGGCCTCGATTACGCCAGCAAGACCGCTGGCGCCATGCATGCCTGCGGCCATGACGGGCACACCGCGATGCTTCTGGGGGCGGCGCAATACCTTGCCGAGACGCGCAATTTCGACGGCACGGTGGTGCTGATCTTCCAGCCCGCCGAAGAGGGCGGCGCCGGCGCCAAGGCGATGTGTGATGACGGGCTGATGAAGCGCTGGGGCATCCAGGAGGTCTACGGCATGCACAACTGGCCCGGCAAACCCGTGGGTGAGTTCGCGATCCGCTCCGGCGCCTTCTTCGCCGCCACCGACCAGTTCGATATCGAGATCGAGGGCAAGGGCGGCCACGCCGCCAAGCCCCAGGAAACCATCGACAGCACCGTGGTTGCCAGCCACACCGTGCTGGCGCTGCAAACCATCGCCAGCCGCAACGCCGACCCGGTGGAACAGGTCGTCGTCTCCGTCACCGCGTTCGAGACGTCCTCGACCGCGTTCAACGTGATCCCGCAGCGGGTGCATCTGCGCGGCACCGTGCGCACGCTCAGCCCCGAGATGCGCGACCTGGCCGAAACGCGGTTGCGCGCCATCTGCGAAGGCACCGCTGCCACCTTCGGCGCGACCGCCAAGGTCGATTACCACCGGGGCTACCCGGTGATGGTCAACAGCGAGGAACAGACCGATTTCGTTGCCGGCATCGCCCGCGATGTCAGCGGCACCTGCACCGACGCGCCGCTGGTCATGGGGGGCGAGGATTTCGCCTTCATGCTCGAGGAGCGGCCCGGCGCATATATCCTGATCGGCAATGGCGATACCGCGATGGTTCACCACCCCGAGTACAATTTCAACGACGACGCGATCCCGGCCGGGTGCAGCTGGCTGGCCGAGGTGGTCGAGCGGCGGATGCCCGCCGCCTGATCGTGTGATCGGTCACCGGAAAGCGGGAGGCCCGCCAGGCTGTGCGCGGCGGGCCTTTCGCATGGTAATCCCCTCAGGGGCGTGCAAACAGGCGTGCTCGGCGCAGGCCCTATCGCGGCGCATTCCAGGCACGGTCGCCGCTGGCATCCTTCACGCGGGTGGGCAAACCCATGTCGTCAAGCAATGTCAGGAACGGCCTGGGATCCAGCTCCTCGACATTGACCATGGTGCCGGTGTCCCAGTCGCCGCGCGCGATCAGGCGCGCGGCCGCCACCGGGGGGACCCCTGCGGTATAGGAAATGCCCTGGCTGCCGACCTCGGCATAGGCGTCCGCGTGATCGGCCACGTTGTAGACGAACACCTCTGCCTCTTGCCCATCCTTCACGCCGCGCACCAGGTCGCCGATACAGGTCTTGCCGGTATACTCTGGCGCCAGGCTCGATGGATCGGGCAGAACCGCCTTGACCACCTTGAGCGGCACGACCTCAAGCCCCTCGGCGGTGGTCACGGGATGCTCGGACAACAGCCCCAGGTTATTGAGGACATTGAACACCGAGATATAGCGCTCGCCGAAACCCATCCAGAACCGCACGTCGGCCTGCGGGTAGTTCGTGGCCAGCGAATGCACCTCGTCATGACCCGTCATGTAGGCTTGCTGCTGCCCGACCACGGGCAGATCCCAGGTCTTGCCGACCTCGAACATGCTGTTGGACTGCCACGCGCCGTCCTGCCAGCTGTAGACGGTGCCGGTGAACTCGCGAAAGTTGATCTCGGGGTCGAAATTGGTGGCGAAATACTTGCCGTGAGAGCCCGCGTTGATATCGACGATATCGATGCTGCGCACCTCGTCGAGGTAGTCGTCGATGGCCAGCTTGGCATAGGCGTTCACCACGCCTGGGTCGAAACCGACCCCGAGGATCGCGCTCACGCCCTTCTCAGCGCAGGCGTCGCGGCGTTTCCATTCGTAGTTGGCGTACCACGGCGGCGTCTCGCAGATCTTGTCCGGCTCCTCGTGAATGGCGGTGTCCATGTAGGCCGCGCCGGTTTCCAGGCAGGCGTCAAGCACATGCATGTTCACGAAGGCCGAGCCGACGTTGATGACGATCCCCGCCCCGGTGTCGCGGATCAGCGCCGCCACCGCGGCGCTGTCGGTCGCGTCGACCTCGTGGGCCTCGATCACGCCCTCCTTTTGCATGCTGCCCTTGTCGCGGATGCTGTCGATGATGGCCTCGCACTTGGCGACGGTACGGCTGGCGATGTGAATATCGCCCAACTCGTCGTTGTGCTGCGCGCACTTGTGGGCGGTCACCTGCGCCACGCCGCCCGCACCGATGATAAGCACGTTTCGTTTCATGTCAGCCTCCGTTGTCTGGGGTCATGTGATGAATGTTGCAATTGTTGCAATCCGGCCTGTCACGACAGCGCCGAGGCGAAATCGTCGTATCCGAAATCCCGCACCAGCGTGGTCGATCCGTCCATCTCGCGGACGGCGATCGCGGGCATTTTCACGCCGTTGAACCAGTTTTTCTTGACCATCGTGTAACCGCCCGCATCGCGTACGGACAACCTGTCGCCGGGGCTCAGCGGCGCCGGAAAACGCGCGGTGCCGAATATGTCTCCGGCAAGGCAGGACTTGCCGCAGATCATCCATTCCTCGCTGCCGATGTCGTCGCCCACCTGCGCGGTCTCGCGATAGACCAGGAGATCCAGCATGTGCGCCTCGATCGACGAATCCACGATGGCCAGGTTGCGCCCGTTGAACATGGTGTCGAGCACGGTCACCTCCAGCGTGGTCGACCTGGTGATCGCCGCTTCGCCGGGTTCGAGGTAGACCTGCACCCCATGCGTGCCGGCGAACCGCTTGAGCCGCTCGGCAAGACGCTCCAGCGGGTAATCGTCGCCGGTGAAATGGATGCCCCCGCCAAGGCTGATCCAGTCCATTCTGTCGATCAGGTGCCCGAACCGGTCCTCGATATGGGTCAGCATCTCGTCGAAACGGTCGAACTCGTCATTCTCGCAGTTGTTGTGGAACATGAAGCCACTGAGCATGTCCGTCACCGGGTCGATCCGCACGGGATCAAGCTCGCCGAGCCGCGAAAACGGACGCGCCGGATCGGCCAGATCAAACCCCGAGGTGCTGACGCCGGGATTGACCCGCAGCCCCCTGGTGCGCCCGGCCGCGGCATCGGCGAAACGCTCCAGCTGCCCGCGGGTGTTGAAGATCACCTTGTCGGACAGGGCCACTACCTGTGCGATTTCGTCATCGGCCCAGGCGACCGAATAGGCATGCGTCTCACCGCCGAACTTTTCGGCGCCAAGACGCGCCTCGTAGAGCGACGAGGACGTCGTGCCGTCCATGTATTGCGCCATGAAATCGAAAACGGACCACGTGGCGAAGCATTTGAGCGCCAGAAGCGACTTCGCGCCCGACGCCTCGCGCAGCCAAGCGATACGCTCCATGTTCGGCAGCAGACGCGCCTTGTCGACGAGGTAATAGGGGGTCTGGATCATTTCGGTTCCCTTTCGTGGCGCGGGCGGACAGGGCACCCTTGCGCGGCAGTTAGAGACTTCCCGGGCATGGATCAACAAAAACCGGCGGAAAAGATTCCTCAGCCGGAATACGCGCCCCACAGCACATGGGACAGGAGAAACCCATGTGCCACCAGAACGCAGAACACGGCGAGCGAGCCGAGATCCTTGGCGTCGCGCGCGAATTCCGACCAATCAGGCGAAAGATGGTCCACCACGCATTCCAGCGCGGTATTCAGGGCCTCCACAGCCACCAGAATGGCAAACAGCGCCCCGAAGGCCGCGAACTCCGTCCACGACGCCCCGAGCAGCGACATCACTATCACCATCACCACACCCCCGATTATCTCTTGCCGGAGCGCATCCTCCGTCCAGATGCGGCGTGCCCCCGCCAGCGAGTAGCGCAGCGCGGCAAAGAAATGGCGCGGCCCGGTGATGCGCGGGGGTCTGGGACGGGGGTGCGTCATATTCCTACCTCGAACAGTTCTGAATTCCTGGATCATGGCAACGGAAACTCCGGTTTCCGATGCGCCGGGTTGACCATGAACATATGCCCGCGACGGCGGCGGCGTCAGGCCGATCGCATCGCCGGCATCCCCTGCATGGTCGCATCGCCCCCGAACGCGAAGCACCCGCCGGGAAGGCCCGGCGAGTGCACATCTTTCATTCGCAGTTGCGCCGCATTATTGCGGGATTTTCCCGGTCAGCCCTTCGACATAGAAATCCATGCCCAGCAGGGTGCCGTCATCGGCGGTCTCGCCCTCGGCCAGCCACTGCGAGCCGTCCTGCTTGTTGATCGGACCGGTGAAGGGGTGGTATTCGCCGCTGGCGATGCTGTCCTTGATGGCCAGCGCCTCGGCCTTCACATCGTCGGGCACGACGTCCGTGATCTCGCCGATTTCGACCATGCCCGAAGCGATGCCGCCCCAGGTGTCGGTGCTTTCCCAGGTGCCTTCCATCACGGCACGCACGCGCTCGATATAGTAGGGCGCCCAGTTGTCGATGATCGAGCTGACGCGCGGCTTGGGCTTGTACTCCGCCATGTCCGAGGCCTGCCCGAAGGTGATGACATCACCGGCGTTTTGCGCCGCCGCCTGCGGAGCGGTCGAATCGGTGTGCTGAAAGATCACGTCCGCGCCTTGCTCGATCAGCACCTTGGCTGCATCGGCTTCCTTGGCCGGATCGAACCACGTGTAGGCCCAGATGATCTTGAATTCCACGTCCGGATTGGCCTCGCGCGCGTGGATGAAGGCGCTGTTGATGCCGCGGATCACTTCGGGGATGGGGTAGGAGCCGATATATCCCACGATGTTGCTTTCGGTCATCGACCCGGCGATGTGCCCGAGAACGGCGCGCCCTTCGTAGAACCGGGCGCCATAGGTGCTCAGGTTCTCGGCACGCTTGTAGCCGGTCGCGTGTTCGAATTTCACGTTCGGGAATTTCTTGGCCACGTTGACCGTGGGGTCCATGAAGCCGAACGAGGTGGTGAAGATCAGGTCCGCACCATCAAGCGCCATCTGCGTCATGACGCGTTCCGCGTCCGGGCCTTCGGGCACGGACTCGACGTAAACGGTTTCGACCTTGTCGCCGAATTCCTCTTCCACGGCCAGCCGGCCCTGGTCGTGCTCATAGGTCCAGCCGCCGTCGCCGACGGGGCCGACATAGACAAAGCCGACCTTGGTCGGTTCCTCGGCCATGGCCGTCGTGGCCAGCCCGAGCGCCATCGCGGCGGTGGTCAGTATCTTGTTGAGTTTCATTCAGGTATCCCCCTGTTGATCACGCGGTTGTGGTTTGCCTCTTGTTTAGCTGGAGGCATGGAAAGGCCGGCCCAGTGAGCCCGGAGCCCGGCTGCGGTCGGCGGACATGATCACCAGCACGAGGATGGTAATCAGGTAGGGTGACATTGCCAAGTATTCGACGGGAATGGCAACGCCCGCGGCTTGCAGGTTGAGCTGAATCACGGTGACCCCGCCAAAAAGATAGGCGCCCAGCAGAACGCGGCCCGGTTTCCAGCTCGCGAACACCACCAGCGCCAGCGCGATCCAACCGATCCCCGCTGTCATCCCCTCGGTCCACTGCGGCACCCGGATCAGGCTGATATATGCGCCGCCAAGCCCCGCACAGGCACCACCGAACATGATGGCGGCGACGCGGATCAGAACCACGTTATAGCCGAGGGCGTGCGCGGCGTCGTGGTTTTCCCCCACCGCCCGCAGGATCAGCCCCGCCCGGGTGTATTTCAGCATCACCCAGACCGCCCCGCAAATCAGCAGACCCATGTAAACCATCAGGTCTTGCGAAAACAGAATGTCGCCCACGAATGGCAGGTCACTGAGCAGCGGAATGTTGATTTCGGGAAACGGGGGCGGCTTGATGCCTTGGTATCCCTGTCCCATCAGGGCGCTCAGTCCCAGACCGAACAGCGTCAGCGAAAGGCCCGAGGCCACTTGATTGGCCAGTGCGAATTGCGTCAACAGCGCGAACAGCAGCGATAGCGCCGCACCGCCACCCGCCGCCGCCGCCATGCCCGTAAGCGGCGAGCCGGTATTGACGGCGGTCGCGAAGCCGCAGATCGCACCGGTTATCATCATCCCCTCGACCCCGAGGTTCAGAACGCCCGAGCGTTCCACAATCAGTTCCCCCGTCGCCGCCAGCAACAGCGGCGTGGCCGCCACCATCAGGCTGGCCAGCAACAGGACCGGGCTGATCGATCCGAAATCCATGTTACGCCACCTCTCTGCGTTGCCATGCCAGCCGGTAATTGGTCATCACGTCGATCGCCAGCAGGAAAAACAGAAGCATCCCCTGGAACAACTGTATCGCCGCGGCCGGCAGGCCAAGCTGGGATTGCGCGATTTCCCCGCCGATATAGGTCAGCGCCATCAGCGCCCCCGCCAGCAGGATGCCGACCGGGTGCAACCGGCCCAGAAAGGCCACGATGATCGCGGTGAATCCATAGCCGACGTTGAAGTCGATGCTGACCTGACCGGCGGGTCCGGCAACCTCGAACATGCCTGCCAGCCCCGCCAATGCGCCCGCCGTACCAAGGCAGAACAGGATCATCCGCGCCGGAACCACCCCCGCGAAGCGTGCCGCCCGCGGCGCCTGCCCGGTCAGGCGGATGTGATAGCCAAGGATGTGACGATTGAGCAGGACATAGGCCGTGATCACCGCCAGGAAGGCCACGACGACGCCCCAGTGCATGCCTGTGCCGGTGAACAGTTCGGCATTGTGCGCGCTCTCGTAATGCTGAAGGTTGCGAGAGCCGGGAAACCCCATGCCCTCGGGGTTTTTCATCAATCCCAGTGACATGGACGCCAGTAATTGCTCCGCCACATAGACCAGCATCAGCGATACCAGGATCTCGTTGGTGCCGAACTTCACCTTCAGAAGGCCCGGTATCATGGCCCAGGCCCATCCGCCAAGCGCGCCCGCGATCACCATCAGCGGGAACACGAACCACGCCTCCATCGGGTAGAAGGCCAGCCCCACACCCGCGCCGGTCAGGGCGCCGATGATGTATTGTCCCTCGGCGCCGATGTTCCATATCCCGGCTCGAAATCCCAGGCTCAGGCCGATCGCGATCAGGACCAGCGGCGCCCCTTTCACCAGCAGTTGCGGCCGGTAGTAGAAGGCGAACTCGGAAAACAGAGGATCCCAGAAAATCGTGCGGATTGCCACCGCCGGATCCTTGCCAAGAAAGGCGAACAGGGCGCTACCCGCCAGCATCGTGGCCAGAACGGCGATCAGCGGCGTCAGGTAGATCCACACTTGCGACGGCTGGGGCCGCTTTTCCAGTTTCAGCATGTCATGCTCCCCCCGCGTTCGGGCCCCCACGGGGGACACGCCGCACAACCCGCGCCGGGGGGTGTCATGCCATCATGCACCACGCAATGGCGGCAGGTCCGGTCCGTGACGGCCTCGCCGCAGGCACGGATATTCGGTCGTGACCGGTCAGACATGCGCCACCTCCATTCCATGAGCGCCCCCCATCATCAGGCCCACCTCGTCGATGCTGAGGTCACGCACCGGGCGGACCTCCGAAAGCCGCCCCTCGTTCAGGGCGCCGAACCGGTCGCTGATTTCCATCAGTTCATCCAGATCCTGGCTGATCACCAGCACCGCCGCGCCGTCCGAGGCAAGATCCAGAAGTGCCTGGCGGATCGCCGCCGCGGCAGAGGCATCAACCCCCCATGTCGGTTGGTTGACGATGAGAACCTCGGGGCGCTGCATGACCTCGCGGCCGATCACGAACTTCTGCAAATTCCCCCCCGACAGCGCCCGCGCCATCGTGGCCGGCCCGGGTGTGCGCACATCGAACCGTTCAATGATCGATTCGGCAAAACTGCGCGCCTTGCCCCAGTGCAGGAACCCGTGCCGCACCAATCCCTCGCGCTGCGCTCCGGTCAGCATGGCGTTCTCGGTCAGGCTCATGTCGGGGGCCGCGGCATGTCCGAGGCGCTCTTCAGGCGCTGAAAGCAGCCCCATGCGCCGCCGCGCGACCGGTCCCAGCGCGCTGATATCCCGCCCATGGAGGCGCAAGGCCCCCTTCGCGCAGCGGATTTCACCCGATAGCGCGGCCAGCAGTTCATCCTGGCCGTTACCCGCCACTCCGCCGATGCCCAGAACTTCGCCCATGCGCAATTCCAGCGATACATCGCGCAGCGACGTGCCGAATTGCGAAGGTGACGCAACCGACATCCGGTCAAGCTGTAGCACCACGTCGCCGGTTTCATGCGGTGCGCTTTCCGGGCTCTGGAGCGTGCCGCCGACCATCATTTCGGCCAATTCCCGGGCCGTTGTCTCGGCGGGCGTGCAGGTATCCACCTTCTTGCCCATTCTCAGGATCGTCGCGTGATCGCACAACACGCGGATCTCCTCCAGCTTGTGGCTGATATACAGGATCGCGACCCCCTCGTTGCGCAGTTTGCGCAGTGTCTCGAACAGGATTTCCACCTCTTGCGGGGTCAATACGCTGGTTGGCTCGTCCATGATCAGAAGCCGCGGCTCCTGTAGCAGGCAGCGGATGATCTCCACCCGCTGGCGTTCCCCGGCCGAAAGCTCCCCGACCGTGCGCGAGGGATCGAGCGGCAGGCCGTACAGCTCCGACACCTCGCGAATACGTCGCGCCAGATCGCGCATGGGGGGCGGGCTTTCCATGCCGAGAGCGATGTTTTCTGCCACGTCCAGCGCCTCGAACAGCGAAAAGTGCTGGAACACCATCGCCACACCCGAGGCGCGCGCCGCATGCGGGGCCGCCGGGGCGTAGGGCGCGCCGCGCAGGCTCATACGCCCCTCGTCGGGTTTGACCAGCCCGTAGATCATCTTCACCAGCGTGGACTTGCCCGCGCCGTTTTCACCCAGAAGGGCATGAACCTCGCCCTCGCGGATATCGAAGGAGACGTCGTCGTTGGCGACGACGCCCGGATAGGCCTTGGTCAGCCCCTCGATGGATAGCAATATCCCAGTCACGCGGTTTTTCCTTGTGTGGCGATCTGTCGTGCCCTGTCTTCTAGTAGCGCGGCAGCCACGCCCACGGCAATGGCTTGTGGGTGTTTGCCCAGCTGCGGGCGCCCGATCGGGCAGGTGATGCGCGCGATTTGCGCATCCGTATGGCCAATTGCGGACAGGCGCTTGCGGAATCGCGCCCATTTCGTGGCCGATCCGATCAATCCCGCCTCGGCAAAGCCGTGGCGCAGCAGCACATGGCACAGGTCCAGGTCAAGGGCGTGCGAATAGGTTACAATCACATGCCGCGCCCGCGCAGGGGCGTGGCGCACCATACGAGTCGGTTCTGTGGCCGGCAGCACCTGCACCCCCTCAGGGCAGGTGGAAGGAAACCGGTCAGGGGCCGTGTCCAGCCACGTGATCTCGACATCGGGCAGGGCCGCCATCACGCTCACCAATGCCCGGCCGACATGGCCGGCGCCCCATATCCATATCGGGGTCTGCGGATGGTGCAGGGGTTCGACCATCCAGCCTTGCACGAGCTGCGGATCGGGGCGCGAACCCTGCGCGCGTGCGCCGGCGATCAGCCGTCGCACCGCCAGCGGCATTTCACGCGCCGCCCCGGCCGTGGCCGGACGCGCGACAACGCCTGCATCGCAATCATGCCCGATTACCGCGAGGCGCTGTGCATCAAGGATTTCGAACAGCAGCTTGACCGCGCCGCCGCAGCACTGGCCCAGGTCGGGCCCGAGCGCGTGCCGTTCGAGCACCGGTTGCGCGGCGACGGCGCTGCCATCTTCGTTGCGCGCCAGCATCCGGCGCGCCGCCTGCGCCGCGCCGTGCTCCAGTGTGCCGCCCCCGATGGTGCCCGACTGGCCTCCGGGCCATACCAGCATCGCCGCGCCCACCTCGCGCGGCGAAGAGCCGGCCACCTCCGCCGTCACGACCCGCGCCACGCGCCCGTGCCGCTTCACCGCGTTCCCGAGCGCTGTCAGGTCAATCGCCATCGCGCCGCACCTTCCCAATGGCCATCAGCACCCGTTCCGGCGTCGCGGGGGCATCCAGCCCGGGATAGCCCGCCCCGCATGACGCCACCGCGTCCGACAGGGCCATCAGCGCCGAGATGCCCAGCATCAAAGGCGGCTCACCCACGGCCTTGGAGCGGTAGATCGTATGCGCGCGATTGGCCCCGTCCCAAAGCGTGACGTTGAACACATCGGGCGTGTCCGAGATGGCCGGAATCTTGTAGGTCGAGGGGGCATGGGTGCGCAGCGCCCCGCGCCGATCCCAGACCAACTCCTCCGTTGTCAGCCATCCCGCCCCCTGCACGTAGCCACCCTCTATCTGGCCGATGTCGATCGCGGGGTTCAGGCTGGCGCCCGCGTCATGCAAGATGTCGCATCGCACGATACGGTATTCGCCGGTGAGCGTGTCCACCGCCACCTCGGTCGCTGCCACCCCGTAGGCGAAGTAGTAGAACGGCCGCCCTTCGCCCTTGATGCGATCCCACGAGATATCCGGCGTGGCGTAATACCCCGTCGATGACAGGCTGACGCGGGCCAGGTAGGCACTGTCCACAACCTCGCCGAAATCCAGGCTGCGCCCATCGGGCAGGTGCACGCGCCCATCGGCGAATTCGATGCCCTGATCCGATATGCCCCGGGTTTCGGAAAGGTGCTGCGCCAGACGCGTCCGTATCGTATCGCAGGCGACCTTGACAGCCATGCCGTTCAGGTCACTGCCTGAACTGGCCGCCGTGGCCGATGTGTTGGGCACCTTCGCGGTGTCGGTGGCGGTGATCTTTACCGCCTCGATACCGACGCCAAACCGATGCGCGGCGACCTGCGCAACTTTCTGGTAAAGGCCCTGGCCCATCTCCGTTCCGCCGTGGTTTATCCGCACCGAACCGTCGCGATACACATGCACCAGCGCCCCTGCCTGGTTGAGGTGGCTGAGGGTGAACGAGATCCCGAACTTGACCGGCGTCATCGCCAGCCCCTTGCGGATGACCCCGCCCCGGGCGTTCCACGCCGCCACGGTATCACGCCTTGCCGCGTAGTCGGCGCTTTGCATCAAGGCATCGGTCATCTCGTGCAGGATGAAATCCTCGACCGGCTGACCATACGGTGTCGTTTGCTCGGTCTTTTGACCGGAACCCACCGCGCCCGCATCCGTGGCGCTGGCGGGCGATGCCGTTGCCGCATCGCAGGGCGCGTAGTAGTTGCGCCGACGCACCTCGGCCGGGTCCAGGCCTAGGCGGTGCGCCACTTCGTCGATCACGCGCTCGATCCCGACCATCCCCTGCGGCCCGCCAAACCCGCGAAAGGCCGTCGCGCTCTGGGTGTTGGTGCGAAGCCGGTGGCTTTCGATCCGCGCTGCCGGCAGATGGTAGGCGTTGTCGGCATGCAGCATCGCGCGATCCGCGACCGGCGTTGACAAATCGCGCGCCCAGCCGCAGCGCGCATATTGCACGAATGACACGCCTCTCAGCCTGCCATCATCGTCGAACCCTGCCCGGTAGGCGATGCGGAAATCGTGGCGTTTGCCGGTGATCACCATGTCGTCGTCGCGGTCGTACCGCATCCGGCAGGGGCAGCCTGTGACCCGCGCCGCCACGGCGCAGGCCACCGCCAAGGCGTTGCCCTGGCTTTCCTTGCCGCCGAAGCCACCGCCCATGCGGCGGCATTCCACACGTACATCGTGCATCGTCAGGCCAAGCGCCTCGGCGACCTTATGCTGGATTTCACTGGGATGCTGGGTGGAACTGTGCACCACCATCTCGCTGTCTTCCTGCGGCAGGGCCAGTGCCGCCTGACCTTCGAGATAGAAATGTTCCTGCCCGCCGATTTCGATGACACCTTCGAGTCGGTTGGGCGCGGACGTGATCGCCGCCTCCGCGTCGCCCTTCTCGTAAATGCGTGGACCATCCTCGAAATGGCTTCGGGCGGCAAGGGCGTCGTCCACGGTAAGGATCGGTGTCTGCTCTTCATAGGTGACACTGCCGAGCCGCGCCGCATGACGCGCCGCGAGATGCGAGCGCGCGACAACCAGGAACAATGGCTGGCCCAGATAATGCACCGCGCCATCGGCCAACAGGGGCTCGTCATGCACAGAAGGAGAAACATCGTTGTCGAACGGCAGATCCTCTGCGGTCAGAACCGCCACGACATCGGGCGCGGCGCGCACCCGCGATAGATCCATGTCGGTGATGCGCCCCGCCGCAATGGCGCTCAGGCCAAAGGCCAGGTGCAACGAATCCGCCGGCGAAGGAATGTCATCGACATACCGCGCCGCCCCGGTTACGTGCAGCCGCGCCGCGTCATGGGGAAGAGGCTTTGCAACGCTCATGCCTGCACCTCGTTGACCGAGGCGGGCAGTGCCCCGGTACGTTCCAGGAAATACCTGTGCAGAAGGTTTTTCGCCGCTTCCATGCGGTACTCCGCGCTTGCCCGCATATCGCTCATCGGGGTGAAGTCACGCTCCAGCATATCGGCGGCGCCTTGGATGGTTTCGCGCGACCACGGCGCCCCTGTCAGCGCCTCCTCCAGCGCCGAGGCGCGTTTCGGCGTGCCGGCCATGCCACCGAACGCGATGCGCGCCGTGGTGATACGGTCATCCGCCACGGTCACGTTGAAACACCCCAGCAACGCCGAGATGTCCTGATCGAACCGCTTTGAAACCTTGTAGCAGGCCAGCGTGTTGGCCTGTCGCGGTATGGTCACCGCCTCGACGAATTCGCCGGGCTGGCGATCCTGCTTGCCATACTCGACAAAGAAATCTTCAAGCGGCATCTCGCGCCGAGTGGTGCCATGGCGCAGGTGCAAACGCGCGCCAAGCGCGATCAGGGCGGGCGGGCCATCGCCGATGGGCGAGCCGTTTGCGATATTGCCACCGATGGTCGCCGCCGCACGTACCTGTGCCGCTCCGTAGCGACGCAGCATCGCGCCGAACGAGGGGTGCAGCCCGTCCATCAGCGGGATCAGCCGCGCGATGGTCACGCCGGCCCCGATGCGGATGCCCTGGCGTGTTTCGGTTATCTGTTGCAAGTCGGCGCAGCGGTTCAGGAATGCCACACGGGGCAGGTCGCGCAGTTGTTTGGTGACCCACAGGCCTACATCCGTGGCGCCGGCGATTAAAGTCCCATCGGGATTGGCGGCATACCACGCGGCCAGTTCATCGGAGGTCTCGGGCAGGACCGCCGCATGCGACACCTGTCCGTCGCTCTCGGCGGGGGTAGCGTACCCTTGCGCGGGCGCCGAGGCCGGCAGGGCGTCCCGGCGCATCCATTCGGGCACGGGGGCATTCTCGGCGCTGCGGGCGGCGCGCAGTATAGGCGCGTAGCCGGTACACCGGCACAGATTCCCCGCCAGCGCGGTTTCGTGATCCGTGTCCCCGTTCAGGTGCGCCGTCGCCATCGAGGTGATGAATCCCGGCGTGCAGAACCCGCATTGCGATCCGTGATGGGTGACCATGGCTTCCTGGACGGGGTGCAGCCGGCCATCCGGGCCGCTGACCCCTTCGACGGTGCGCACCGCCTTCTCCGCCAGTTGGGGCAGGAAAAGGATGCAGGCGTTCAGCGCCCGTGCGCCGCCCTCGTCGGTGACCATGACGGTGCAGGCGCCGCAATCGCCCTCGTTGCATCCCTCCTTGGTGCCGGTCAGACCGCGTGCTTCGCGCAACCAGTCCAGTAGAGTGGTAGTCGCCCCCACCTCACGCAGGTGCACCCTCTCTCCGTTCAAGCGAAAGGAGACATTCATTTTGAAAAACCCGCCGCCTTACCAAAGGTCCCGCCCGTCCGGTAACCACCTTCGATGCGGCGTAGAAGGTGGCGGGCCTGTTCGCTGACCCCGGATGAAAACTGTGAATCAGGCGTTTGGCAAGTCTTTTGTTCCGCGACGGGGGCGGGTAGTTTCGCTGCCATGACCAATTCCCCCCGATTCATTCACTTGCGTGTTCATACCGAATATTCCCTCCTCGAGGGGGCGATGCGGTTGAAGAAACTGCCCGGCATTTGCGAAGCGGCGGACATGCCGGCGCTGGCCGTGACCGACACCAACAACATGTTTGCCGCGCTGGAGTTTTCGGTAACCGCGTCGGACGCGGGGGTGCAACCCATCGTCGGTTGCCAGATTGACCTGGCCTATATCGACAAGGTTCCCGGCGAGCAGCCGAAGCCGCCTGCGCCAGTGGTTCTGCTTGCGCAAAACGAGACCGGCTATGAAAACCTGATGCGCCTGAACACGTGCCTTTACGTCAATCGCGGCGGAGAGGTGCCGCATGTGACGCTGGAGGAATTGCAGGCGCACGCAGAAGGGTTGATTTGCCTGACCGGCGGTCCCGACGGGCCCGTGGGGCGACTGCTCGGAAACGGACAGCGCGCGGCGGGCGAAACCCTCATGCGGCGTCTGGCTGACACCTATCGCGACAGGCTCTATGTCGAGTTGCAGCGCCACCCCACCGAGGAAGGCCAACCCGAGGTCGAACGCCTGACCGAGCGCGGCTTTGTCGAAATGGCCTACGCAATGGACCTGCCACTGGTGGCCACCAACGATGTCTATTTTCCCGATGCTGATATGTACGAGGCGCATGACGCGTTGATCTGCATTGCCGACGGCGCCTACGTGGACCAGCAAGAGCCGCGCAGGCGTCTGACCTCGCAGCACTATTTCAAGTCGCAACAGGAAATGGCCACCCTGTTTGCCGACTTGCCCGAGGCCTTGGAAAACACTGTTGAAATCGCTCGCCGCTGCGCGTTCAAGGCCTATCGACGCGACCCGATCCTGCCACGCTTCGCCGATGACGAGGTCGAGGAACTGCGCCGTCAGGCCAAGGAAGGCCTGGTGGAAAGGTTGCGCGTCATCCCTCATGCTGCGCCTGTGGAGGATTACGAGGCGCGGCTTGATTTCGAGCTTGGCATCATCGAATCGATGGGCTTTCCGGGTTATTTCCTGATCGTTGCCGATTTCATCAAATGGGCCAAGGAACATGATATTCCCGTCGGTCCGGGGCGCGGGTCCGGTGCGGGTAGCCTCGTGGCCTATGCCCTGACCATCACCGATCTGGATCCGCTGCGCTACAAGCTGTTGTTCGAACGGTTCCTGAACCCCGAACGCGTCAGCATGCCCGACTTCGACATCGACTTCTGCATGGACCGCCGCGAAGAGGTGATCGCCTACGTTCAGGAGAAATACGGCCGTGACAAGGTGGGGCAGATCATCACCTTCGGCGCTCTGCTGTCCAAGGCTGCGGTGCGAGATATCGGGCGGGTGTTGCAGATGCCCTACGGTCAGGTGGACCGCCTGAGCAAGCTGATCCCCGTCGAAGGGGTCAAGCCCCTATCCATCGCCGAGGCGCTGGTGCAGGAGGATCGCCTGCGCGAAGAAGCCCGCAACGAGGAAGTGGTCAAACGCCTTCTGGACTACGGCCAGAAGGTCGAGGGGCTGTTGCGCAATGCCTCCACCCATGCCGCCGGCGTGGTGATCGGCGATCGCCCGCTTGATCGCCTCGTGCCGCTCTACCAGGATCCGCGGTCCGATATGCCGGCGACGCAGTTCAACATGAAATGGGTTGAGCAAGCTGGTCTGGTGAAGTTCGACTTCCTTGGGCTTAAGACGTTGACCGTTATCCAGAACGCGGTGGACCTGATCAAGGCGGGCGGGCGGCACCTGCACATCGCCCCCGATGGCCGGCAGCTTTATGAGCCGCCCGAGGCGTCCGCCATCGATGACATCGGCGCGATCCCCCTGGATGACGCGGCCACCTACAAGCTCTATGCCAGCGCCAGAACGGTTGCGGTGTTCCAGGTGGAAAGTTCGGGCATGATGGACGCCCTGCGCCGGATGAAGCCGAACTGCATCGAGGATATCGTCGCTCTGGTCGCGCTGTACCGTCCCGGTCCGATGGAGAACATCCCGAAATACTGCGAAGTCAAGAACGGCCAGAGCGACCGCGACCGTATTCACCCCTCGATCGATCATATCCTCGACGAGACGCAGGGCATCATCGTCTACCAGGAGCAGGTGATGCAGATCGCGCAGGAAATGGCCAATTACACCTTGGGCGGCGCCGATCTGCTGCGCCGTGCCATGGGCAAGAAGATCAAGGAGGCGATGGACGCCGAGCGACCGAAATTCATCAAGGGCGCGAAGGAAAACGGCGTCCCGGACGACAAGGCTCTGGATGTCTGGAACCTGTTGGAAAAATTTGCCAATTATGGTTTCAACAAGAGTCACGCGGCCGCCTATGCGGTGGTCAGCTACCAGACCGGATGGCTGAAAGCCAATCACCCGGTCGAATTCATGGCCGGGGTCATGAACTGCGATATCCACCTGACCGAGAAACTAGCGATCTACGCCGAGGAAGTCCGCCGCGGGCTCGATATCGAGATCGTTCCGCCCTGCGTGAACCGCTCGGAAGAGATGTTCTCGGTCTCCAGGGGCCGGCTTGTCTATGGTCTGGGCGCGCTCAAGAATGTCGGCATCGAGGCGATGCGCCTGATCACGCGAGCACGTGGCGACACGCCCTTCGTGACGATCTTTGATATGGCCCGCCGCGCCGACCTGAAACGCGTGGGCAAACGCTCGCTTGAAATGCTTGCCCGCGCCGGGGCCTTCGACCAGTTGGAGCCGAACCGCAGGCGGGTGTTTGAAAGCCTCGATGCGCTGGTCAACTATTCCGCCGCCGTGCAGGAACAGAAGCATTCCGATCAGGTCTCCCTGTTCGGCGAGGCGGGCGAGGACCTGCCCGAGCCCCGCCTGGCACCGGTCGAGGATTGGCAGCCGGTCGAGCGGCTGGCCGAAGAGCACAAGGCGATCGGGTTCTACCTGTCGGGGCACCCGCTGGATGATTACCTGCCGGCGCTCAAGCGCAAGAACGTGCTCACGCTCGAGCAAATACAGCAAAAGGCTGAACAGGACGGCGCCGCCATCGCCAAGGTCGGGGTGATCGTGTCCGGCCTTCAGGAACGCAAGTCGGGCCGTGGCACGCGGTTTTTCCGGATGACCATATCCGACCCGACAGGGCAGGTCAGCGGCATGGTCCTGTTCGCCGATGATTTCGAGGCCACCCGCCGCGTTCTGGAGCAGACCAACCAGGTGGTAATGACGCTTGAAGCCCGTTTCAACGAGGGACAGTTCGATCCTGTCGGTCGATCTGTCGCGCCGATGGATGCCGTGGTGGCCGATGCCGGCTCGAGTGGTTTGCGGATTCTGATCGAGGATGCACAGGCGGTTGCGCCCGTGGCATCCGTCCTCGATGGTGCGGCGCAAAGCGTCAAGTCGGCGAGCCGAGGGCCGGTTCTGTTCTGCCTGATGGATCCGACCCTGCCCGGCGAGGTCGAGATCGACACCGGTCGCGAATACCCTCTTACGCCGCAGGTGCGCAGTGCCATCAAGTCGTTGGCCGGAGTGATGGCAGTCGAAGAGGTCTGAGGCGGGACCGTATCACCAGTGCGGGGGGCGCTGATCGGCGGAATAGACATGGCTGCCGCCATCGGCATCGCGCCCTGCCTCGCGCTGCATGAGCATGGCCACCCGGCGGGTCAGCAGATCGATCGTGTCCTGTTGCGCGCGCACGATTTCCGAGAGCTCGTCAACCGTGCGCGTCAGGTGCGCGAGTTGCTCTTCAAAATGCTGCATCCTGCAAATTCCATTTCCAGCCGGGGGATGATAACTGCCGCCGCGGATCGCCGCTGACGTCACCTTTCACTAGCATGCAGGCGTGATAGGGAAAAGCACCTCCGGCTCCTTGCCGGACCGGGTACCCAAAGGGCAAGGTGGTTGCCGGACGAGATCGCAGGAAAGGGCAGAAAATGACGCTGGAAATCCATGACGAGGGCCGCACGCGTCTCATCGTGATCAATCGCCCCGCGCAGCGCAACGCCGTTGACCCGGCCACGGCGCGGCGCCTGTTCGACGCCTTCATGTCATTCGACGCCGATGCCGCCGTTGATGTCGCGGTCCTGACCGGGGCGCAGGATACCTTCTGCGCGGGCTTCGACCTCAAGACCGCGGCGGATGGCGCGGCGCGCGATTGGATAGCGCATGTCGATATCCCCGATGGCTGGGAAGATGCGCGCACGCAGCCGTTGCCGGGCCCTATGGGGCCATCGCGCCTGATGCTGGACAAGCCGGTGATTGCCGCGATCGAGGGGCATGCCGTCGCCGGTGGCCTGGAGTTGGCCGCGTGGTGCGACCTGCGCGTGGCGGCCGATGACGCGGTGTTCGGTGTGTTTTGCCGGCGTTGGGGTGTGCCGTTGATAGATGGCGGCACGGTACGTCTGCCCCGTATCGTCGGGCAGGGACGCGCCAATGACATGATCCTGACCGGTCGTCCCGTCACCGCCGAAGAGGCGGCGACCATGGGCCTGATCGATCGGCAGGTCGGCACCGGGCTGGCGTTGCAGGCCGCGCTCGATCTGGCCGACAGCCTGTCTCCGTTTCCGCAGGGATGCATGCGGGCCGACCATCTCTCCGCGCGACTGTCCCCGCGCGACCTTGCCGCCGCGATCCGCCGCGAATGGGCATCGGTGGCGAGTTTCGAGCAAGAGGGGATCCGGGGCGCTGCACGGTTCGCGGCCGGCGCCGGACGAAACGGACGGTTCGACAGCGCCTGACGCCCGCCGCCTCTGGTCAACGTCCCCGCGATCTGATAGCGCTGTGGCAGTCGAAACTGGAGGGTGCGATGATACCTGTGCGCGGTGTCCAAGGCAAAATCACGGCCGTTCTGGGGCTGGGCAGATCGGGACTGTCCGCGGCGCGCGCCCTGCGCGCCGGCGGCGCAGAGGTGCTGTGCTGGGATGACATGCCCGACGCCCGCGCCCGCGCCGAATCTGAAGGGTTCAGCGCCATTGATCTCACGCGCCCCGGCGCGTTCGAAGGGATCGCCATCCTGATCGTCAGCCCCGGCATCCCGCATCTCTATCCCGTGCCGCACCCGGCTATCGTCGTGGCGCAGCGCCAGGGCGTACCCGTCGATAACGATATCGGGTTGTTCTTCCGCTCCTTTGCCACGCAGGATTGGGACGGGTTCGATGTCACCCCGCGGGTTGTCGCCGTGACCGGATCGAATGGCAAATCCACGACGTCGGCTCTGATCCACCACGTGCTTGAACACGCGGACCGGCCGGTCCAGCTGGCGGGCAATATCGGGCGTGGAGTGCTGGACATAGATCCGGCTGTCAACGGTGATGTCGTCGTGCTGGAACTGTCCAGCTACCAGATAGAACTGGCGCGAGCGCTGACGCCCGATGTGGCGGTTCTCACCAACCTGTCGCCTGACCACCTTGATCGTCACGCGGGCCTCGGCGGGTATTTCGCGGCCAAGCGGCGCCTGTTCGCAGAGGGCGGGCCAGAGCGGGCGATCATCGGCGTGGACGACCCCGAGGGCGCCTTTCTGGCTGGCCAGATGCGCGAGGCGCCGGGCGACGATCGCATGATCGACATTTCCGTCACGTACAAGCTGACGGGGCCGGGGTGGCACGTGTTCGCGCGCAAGGGGTTCCTTTCGGAATACCGAAAGGGCCGCCAGGCCGGGTCGATCGACCTGCGTCAGATCAAGGGGTTGCCGGGGGAGCATAACCACCAGAACGCCTGCGCCGCCTATGCCACCTTGCGCACCCTGGGCCTGGCACCGCGGGTGATCGAGGCGGGTTTTGCCACCTTTGCCGGCCTTCCCCACCGCAGCCAGGTCTTCGCCGAGGCGAACGGCGTCCGCTTCGTGAACGATTCAAAGGCCACCAACGCGCAGGCGGCGGCGCGCGCCCTGTCGGCGTTCAAGCGCATCCGCTGGATCTGCGGCGGTCTGGAAAAGGAGGGCGGGCTCGGCGGCCTCAAGCCCGAACTGGACAACGTCGCCAAGGCCTATGTCATCGGGCGCGAGGCGCAGGGCTTTGCCCTGCAACTGGAAGGGGTCGAGGCCGAGGTCTGCACCACCATGGAAAACGCCGTGGCCCGGGCCACGGCCGAGGCGCAGCCGGGTGATACCGTGCTGCTGGCGCCGGCGGCCGCCAGTTTCGACCAGTACGACAATTTCGAACAACGCGGCGAGGATTTCATGACCCGTGTCCGCGCCGCGCTCGCCGGGGCGTAGCGCGATCATGGCGCAGAAGTTGACATCGCTTGCAGCGCTAACGCAACTGCCGTTCGACGATATCATCGACGTGCGCAGCCCTTCGGAGTACGCCGAGGACCACGTTCCCGGCGCAATCAACCTTCCGGTTCTGTCGGATTGCGAGCGCGCGCGCGTCGGCACGATCTACGTGCAGCAGGATCGGTTCCTTGCCCGCAAGATCGGTGCCGCGCTGGTCGCACGTAACGCCGCGCGTCACTTGGAGGGTTCTCTGAGCGATCGCGAGGGGGGATGGCGCCCACTGCTCTACTGCTGGCGGGGCGGGCAGCGGTCCGGCTC
>JAABTI010000096.1 GCA_011389955.1 Paracoccaceae bacterium
TCGGCCTGCGCCTGAACTGGTCCAAGAGATACATCACGCTGGCCCCCGTCAGCACGGTTCTCGGTCTTGCGTTCAAGATGCGCGACCCCGACGGGCTGCTTGGCGACACAGAGGATATCGGCATCACCTGCGCGCTGGTGCCGACCGATCTGGACGGGATCGAGACCGAGCGCCGGCATATCCCGGCCGGGCAGATGTTCTACAACGGTCCAACCACCGGCACCGATGTGTTCATTCCGCTCGACAACATCATCGGCGGGCCGGATTATGCCGGCAAGGGGTGGATGATGCTGATGAGCGCGCTCGCGGCCGGGCGCGGCATCTCGCTGCCGTCCCTGTCTGCCGCGGCCAGCGCCTTGTCGGCGCACAGCTCGGGTGCCTATGCCCGCATCCGCGAGCAATTCGGCATACCTGTATCGAAATTCGGCGGCGTCCAGGAGGGGCTGGCGCGGCTTGCGGCCAACACCTATGCGCTGGATGCAGCGCGTCAGTTGACCTGTGTCGGGCTTGACGAGGGGCGTGCGCTGGCGGTGATTTCCGGCATCATGAAGGCGAACGCCACCTACAGGATGCGCGACGCGGTGAACGACGCAATGGACATCCATTCCGGCAAGGCGGTGATCGACGGTCCCGGCAATTACCTGTCCGAGATATACAAGGCGGTGCCGGTCGGCATCACCGTCGAGGGGGCCAACATCCTGACGCGCAGCCTGATCATCTTTGGCCAGGGATCGATCCGCGCGCATCCGCATCTGCTGGACGAGATGCAGGCGCTTGAGCTTGAGAACCGGGCGGAATCGCTGGACCGGTTCGACAAGCATTTCTGGGCCCATGTCGGGCATACGAGCAAGACGCTCTTGCTGGCCACGGGCCGCGCGTGGACGCATGGCCTGTTCGCGCCCGCGCCGAAGGATGCGGGGCCGCTTCGGCCGATCTACCGGCGCATGTCGCGCTGGTCGGCGGCGTTCGCACTGATTTCGGATTTCGCATTTCTCACGCTGGGGGGCGGATTGAAACGGCGCGAGATGATCTCGGCGCGGTTGGGCGATGTGCTGTCGGAGTTGTACATCCTGTCGGCGACCCTCAAGCGTTGGGAAAACGAGGGTCGCCTGCAAGAGGATCTGCCGCTGGTCCGTTTCGCGGCGGAAACGGCCTTCGACAAGATCAGCGAAAGCCTAGACCTGGTGCTGGCCAATCTGCCGGCACGGTGGGCGGGGTGGCTCCTTCGCGTTCTGACCGTGCCGAAATGGGCCTCGCGCGGCCCGTCCGACGCCCTGACCGAGGAATGCGCCAACCTGATCACGGAGCGCACGGAAACGCGCGAACGTCTGTCCGGCGCCTTGTTCCACGGCTGCGCGGAAGAAGGCATCGCCAAGCTGGAAGACGCCTTTGACCTGGTCATGGATTGCGCACCGCTGGAAAAGCGGCTGCGCGCAGCGGGGCTGACCCAGGAGCAGGCGCTACAGGAGGGCAAGATCAATGACGTTGAGAACGACAGTCTGAATGCCAAGAACGCCGCCGTTCAATCGGTGATCGCCGTTGACGATTTCGCGCCCGGCGAACTGGCGAAACTGTTTCCCGACCTCAAGGCCGGCAAACAAGGCAAGGTGCGAAAGGCATCCAAGGAGACCGCGAAATGAACGATCGTCCTGTCTATATTGTCGATGGTACGCGCACGCCGTTTCTAAAGGCGCGGGGCAAACCCGGCCCGTTCACGCCGGTGGACCTGGCGGTACAATGCGGCCGCCCGCTGCTGACGCGTCAACCCTTTGCGCGCGATGCCTTCGATCTCGTCATTCTCGGGTGCGTCAATGTCATCGCCGACGAGATGAACCCCGCGCGGGTCGCCGCGCTACGGCTGGGAATGGGCGCGGCGATGAAAGCCTTCACGGTTCAGATCAACTGCGGGTCGGGGATGCAATCGATCGACACCGCCTACCGGTATATCCGCGATGGCGGGCATGACATGATCCTAGCCGGTGGCGCCGAGGCGCTCAGCCACGCACCACTTGTGTTGCGGCAGGAGGCGGTCGAATGGTATGCACAAATGGCGACGGCCAAGGGCGCGCTGGACACCGCCTCGCAGTTGACCGGGCTGCGCCCGGAATTCTTCAAGCCGGTGCTGGGGCTGGAACGCGGCCTGACCGACCCGATCACAGATCTGAACATGGGCCAGACCGCCGAGATCCTGGCACATCGGTTCGACATCAGCCGCGAACAGGCCGACGCCTACGCGGTGGAAAGCCATCGGCGCCTGGCGCGCGCACAGGAAGAAGGCTGGCTGGCCGACGAGGTGATGAGCGCGTTCGACCGCGACGGCAACCACTACGATCACGACGATGGCGTGCGCCCCGATAGCGACATGGACGGGTTGGCCAAGTTGAAGCCGGTCTTCGAAAAACCGCATGGCAAGGTGACCGCGGGCAACGCGAGCCAGATCACCGACGGGGCCTCGTGGGTGATCGTCGCCTCGGAACGTGCGGTCGAAGAGCACGGCCTGACCCCGATCGCGCGGATCGTGGACAGTGAATGGTCGGCGCTTGATCCATCGGTCATGGGGCTGGGGCCGGTTTTGTGCTCGACCGCGATCACCGAGCGGCAGAAGCTGGTCCGTGACGATATCGACCTGTGGGAGGTAAACGAAGCCTTCGCCGCGCAGGTTCTTGCCTGCCTCGCCGCATGGAACGACGAAAACTTCTGCAAGGAGGTTCTGAACCTGAGCGGCGCCTTCGGCGAGATAGACCGCGACGCGCTCAATATCGACGGCGGCGCGGTGTCTCTCGGGCATCCGGTGGGCACCAGCGGAAACCGCATCGTTCTACACCTGGCCAACGCATTGAAACGCAAGGGCGCCAAACGTGGAATTGCAACCGAATGCATTGGCGGCGGTCAGGGCGGTGCAATGTTGTTGGAGGCAGTGGCATGACCGGACCTGTTCTGAATCATCTGGGCGAAACGTGGCTTCAGTTGGGGCCCGCCCGCAGCGCCGGGCGCGACAAGACGTGGCGTGCCGCGCGCGACGACCGTGACGTGCTCTGGCTGGCGCTGGATGTGCCGGAGACCGGCGTGAACACGATCTCGCGCGACGTTCTGGAGGGGCTGGATCAACAGCTTGACACCATCGCGCAGACCCCGCCCAAAGCCGTGGTGATCCGCTCGGCGAAAACCGGCGGTTTCGCCGCAGGGGCCGATATCGGCATGTTCCGCGAACTGCACGACCCCGGGGATGTGGAATCCATGCTGACACGCGGGCACGCGGTGCTGGACCGGCTGGAGGCGCTCGATTGTCCGACTGTGTGCGTCGTGCATGGCCAGGCACTTGGCGGCGGCTTCGAGATCGCGCTTGCCTGCGACTGGATCATCGCAGTGGACGGCGCGAGCTTTGGCTTTCCCGAGGTCAATCTTGGCCTGCACCCCGGGCTTGGCGGAACGTTTCGGTTACCCGACCGGATCGACCCGGTCGAAGCCATGACGCACATGCTGACCGGCAAGACCGCGCATACGGACAAGGCCAGATCGCTGGGGATCGCCGATACGGTGGTCGAGGAACGGCATGTCGAAGCAGCGATACGCGCCGCCATTGCCGGTGAGTTGAAGCAGGAGGGTCCAAGCCTGACCGATCGCGCGATGTCGCTGTCGACTGCGCGCAGCTACGCCGCCCGCAAGATGCGCGCGAAAGCACAGGACCGCGCCCCCGAGGCGCATTATCCCGCCCCCTATGCGTTGATCAACCTCTGGCAGACGCATGGCGACGACAAGAAGGCGATGCAGCGCGGCGAAATCACATCCTTTGCCGAATTGGTGACCAGCGAGACATCCAGAAACCTCGTCAGGGTTTTCTTCCTGCAACAGGCGTTGAAGGAGGACAGCCACGGCAAGGACAGCATCGCGCGTGTCCACGTCCTGGGCGCCGGAACCATGGGCGGCGAAATTGCCGCATGGTGCGCCCTGAAGGGAAAGAACGTAACGCTGTCGGACCCGGATACCGAGGCACTGGGGCACACGATCCGCCGCGCGGCCGCCATCTGCCGCGAGCAGCATCTGAGCGGGACCGAAACCCGCGATGCGCTGGACCGATTGATGCCGGACCCCGGCCAACTTGGCGTGCCGAAGGCCGACCTGATAATCGAGGCGGCCCCGGAGGATGCGGAGATCAAGGGCAAGATCTACGCCGAGGTTGAACCGAAGATGAAATCGACCGCGACGCTGGCCACGAATACCTCCTCGCTCTCGGTAACCGCGTTGTCGGAAGGCCTGAAACGACCCAAACGCTTTGCAGGGCTTCATTTTTTCAATCCGGTCTCGAAGATGCAACTGGTCGAGGTCGTCAACCACGAGGGCACCTATGCCACCGTGACGGACCAGTTGGCGGCCTTCTGCGGGACGATAGGCCGGCTACCCGCGCGGGTGCGCGACTATCCCGGCTATCTGGTGAACCGCGCGCTGACACCCTACCTGCTGGAAGCCATCCAACTGATCGAGGAAGGGCACGACAAGCAGGTCATCGACAGTGCGGCGGAACGGTTCGGGATGCCGATGGGCCCGGTGGAACTGGCCGACCAGGTCGGGCTCGACATCTGCCTCCACGTTGGCGAAAGCCTTTCAGCGGGGCTGGACAAGCCGATGCCCGATATTCCCGACTGGCTGGGCGAGATGGTCGAGAACGGAAACACCGGCAAGAAATCCGGACAGGGTTTCTACGAATGGAAAGACGGCAAGGCCCAGAAGGGCGATGCACCGGACACCAGTGACACGGGCGACATCACCGACCGGCTGATGCTGCCGATGCTGGATGCCTGCGTTGAATGCCTGCGGCAGGACGTGGCCCGCGACATGGACCAGGTGGATGGCGCGATGATCTTCGCCACAGGCTTCGCGCCCTTCCGGGGCGGACCCATGCACTATGCCAAATGGCGCGGGCCCGACGAGATCGTGGCGCGCCTGGAAGAGCTGGCCGATGCCCATGGCGCGCGTTTCCGCCCCGACCCCCATTGGAAGGACCTGCCCTGAGATGGGCGCAGCTCCGACCATCCTGGACGATGCGGCGGCCATCGCGCGGCGTATCGTCGAGAAAACCGGCGGCGATATCCGGCTGGCTCTGCCGCTGGGTCTGGGCAAGGCGAATACGATAACCAACGCCCTGACCGACATGGCGATGGCAGACAGCTCGATCAGCCTGCACGTATTCACCGCCCTGACGTTGCGACGACCACGCCCGGAAAATGATCTTCACGCGCGATTCCTTGACCCGGCGATGGAGCGGCTGTTCGGGGCCTATACGCCGCTGGACTATGCGGACCGGCTTGATGACGGGACGCTGCCCGACAACATATCGGTGCAGGAATTCTTCTTTCAGGCGGGCGATTGGCTGGGCAATTCAGCGGCGCAGCAGAATTATATCCCGGCCAACTATACCCACGCGCTACATTTTCTCATGGCGCGTCGGCCGAACGTCATCGCTCAGCTTCTTGCCCGGGACGACGAACGGCTGAGCCTGTCGTCCAACACCGATATAACGGTTGACCTTCTGCACGCCCGCGCAAGCAGCGAGCAGGATTTCATCCTCGCGGGCGAAATCAACCCGCACCTGCCCTTCATGCCGGGCGCAGGAGAGCTGAAGCGCGACGAGGTCGATTACCTGCTCGACGATCCGGCTTCGCAGTTCGAGCTTTTCTCCGTGCCCAAGCGCCCGGTGTTGGCGGCGGACCACGCGATCGGCCTGCATGTGGCGACCCTGGTGCCCGATGGCGGCACCTTGCAGATCGGCATCGGGTCCGTCGGTGATGCGGTGGCGTCTTCGCTGATCCTGCGACACCGCGACCCGGAGGCAATGCGCGCCATCGTGACCAATGCACCCTTTCCCCGCCCGGACACGGTGGAAACGGACAGGTTCGAGCGCGGCCTTTACGGCGTCACCGAAATGCTGGTTCAGGGCATTGTCGAGTTGCTGAAGGCCGGGGTGATCCGCCGCGAGGTTGATGGCGCCGCGGTTCACGCGGGTTTCATCGTGGATTGCCGCGATTTCTACCGAAGCCTGCGCGAAATGCCGGAGGCCGAGCGCGGGCGTATCCAGATGATGCCGGTATCCTTCACCAACCAGCTATACGGGGATGAAACCGGCAAGCGTGCCGCGCGGCATGACGCGCGGTTCGTCAACGGCGCCATGAAGGCAACCGCGCTTGGTGGTGTGATCTCGGACGTGACGGAGGATGGGCGGATCGTCAGCGGCGTGGGGGGGCAGTTCAACTTCGTCGACCAGGCATTCGCGCTGCACGACGCGCGCGCGATCATCGGGTTCCACGCGACACGAGAAAGCAAGGGCAAGGTGACGTCGAACATCGTGTGGGATCACCCGCACGAGACGATCCCGCGCCATTTCCGCGATATCATCGTCACCGAATACGGGATCGCCGACCTGCGCGGCTGCTCGGATGCCGAATGCGTCATGCGCATGATCTCGATTGCCGACAGCCGGTTTCAGCCCGAATTGCTGGACCGGGCGAAGGCGGCGGGAAAATTGCCCAAGGACGCGCAGGTGCCGCAGCAGCACCGCGCAAACACGCCCCAGCAACTCCAGGACTGGCTTTCGCCCTACATGGGCAACGGGGCCCTGCCGGCGTTTCCGTTCGGCACCGATTTCTCCGAAATCGAGCAACGCCTGCTGCCCGCGCTTTCTGTCTTGAAGGCGGCATCGGGATCGCGCATGAAAATGGCAAGGCTGCTGTGGCAGGGTCTTTCTGCCGATGGGTCCGACACCGACCTTCACGCCTGCCTCAAGCGGCTGAAACTCGAACGCCCCCGGTCATTGCGGGAACGGGTTTCGGCACTCGCGGTGAAGGGGGCATTCGAGGCAAGCGGCAATTGACGCGCCGCCGCGACGCGGCCGCATTCATGGCGGCACGCGATGCCGGTGTCGCAGGTGGACAACCGCGCCGATACAACAGCGACGCGACGTAGCTGACCCGTTGGGGTTGACCCAGGGTCGGGATCGGTCGACCCTGAATTCAAGTCGCCGGCCAGCCGCCAAAGTCGGCCGAGAGGAGTTCGCCCCATGCAAAGAGATCTTCCTTCCGATCCGCGAGACCCGAACATCGTTCGCTATGAAACGCACGACGTGCGCAACCAGGCTGACCGCCCTGCGGGCATCAATGCGTTCAGCAATGATGTCGTCCTGCGCGAGGCGATCGAGCGAGAGGCGCCGTGGGCCGCGGACAGATGCGCGGCGCTTGGTGCCCTGGCGGGGGACGAAAGGGTTCAGGATCTGGCCCATGCGGCGAACCGGCACGAGCCGGAACTGAAGTCGCATGACCGCTTTGGCAATCGGGTGGACTGGGTGGATTTCCACCCCAGCTGGCACGAATTGATGTCGTTGGCATGGCAGCACGAGGTTCCCAACCTCGCGTGGCGCACCAACCAGAAGAACGGCCACTATGCGCGCGCAGTCCTGTCTTATGTCTGGAACCAGGTCGAACAAGGCACGGCCTGCCCCACCGGGATGGCATATGCCGCTTATGCCGGCTTCGCCTCCGAACCGGCGCTCGGCATCTGGGCGGAAAAGGTCAAGGGCACGGAATACGAATTCAGCCGCTCGGAAGTGGGCGAAAAACCGTCGGTCGTGAT
>JAABTI010000097.1 GCA_011389955.1 Paracoccaceae bacterium
TCAACGCCGCCGGCCTGTGGGCGCGCGAGGTGGCGGCGATGGCCGGCATTCACCTGCCGCTGCAACCCACCGAGCACCAGTATTTCGTGACCGAAACCATGCCCGAGGTGGCCGCGCTGGATCGTCGCCTGCCCTCGGTCGCGGATCGTGACGGCGAATACTACCTCCGGCAGGAGGGGCAGGGCCTGCTGGTGGGCGCCTATGAGCGCGACATGCGGTTCTGGGCCGAGGACGGCACACCGCCCGATTTCGCGCATGAACTGTTCGCCGACGATCTCGACCGGATCGAGGACAACATGATGCGCGCCATGACGCGCGTGCCCGCGCTGGCGGGCGCCGGGGTCAAGCGTGTCATCAACGGCCCGATGATCTGGTCGCCCGACGCCAATGTCCTGTTCGGCCCGGTGCCCGAGCGGAAGGGATATTTCGCCTGCTGCGGCATCATCCCCGGCTTTTCGCAATCGGGGGGCATGGGCCTTCTGGCCGCCGACTGGATCACCACCGGCGAGACGCGCTACGACATGTTCGCCTGGGACGTTGCCCGCTTCGGCGACTGGGCCGATGCCGCCTTCACCCGCGCCCGCGTCCGCGACCAGTACGCGCACCGTTTCGCCATTCATTACCCCAACGAGGAACGCTCCGCCGGACGGCCCGCGCGCACCCGCCCCGCCTACCGGCAGCAGCGCGACATGGGCGCGGTCATGGGGCTCAATGGCGGTTGGGAACACCCGCTGTGGTTCGCGGACACCCCCGCGGCTGCCGATACCAATGGCTTCACCCGCCAGAACTGGTTTGCCCCCGTCGGCGAAGAGGTCCGCATGACCCGCAACGCGGCCGGCATCATCGACATTTCCAACTTCGCCAAGATCCGCGTTTCGGGGCCGGGCGCCGAGGATTGGCTGAACGCGCTGTTCGCCAACCGGATGCCGCGCGATGTGGGGCGGTCCTGCCTGACGCCGCTGATCTCGGTGCGCGGCGGCATCGCGGGGGATTTCACCGTCACCCGCCTGGCCGAGGATGAATTCTGGATCATCGGGTCGGGCATGGCCGAACGCTATCACCAGCGGTATTTCAACGCCCTGCCGCGCGGCGATGATGTGTCCGTGACCTCGCTCACCGACACGGTCTGCGGATTCAACGTGGCCGGCCCACGCGCGCGCGACTTGCTGCAGGGGCTGACCAATGCGTCGCTTGCCACGGCGGATTTTCCATTCATGCGCTCGCGCCGGATCACGCTGGCGGGGGTGGAATGCGTGGCGTTGCGTGTCTCCTTCACCGGCGATCTGGGCTGGGAACTGCACTGCGCCGCGCCCGATCAGCCGCGCCTTTACGCCGCGCTGCTGGCGGCGGGGCAGGCCCATGGTGCGGGGCCGGTCGGCTCGCGTGCCCTGATGGCGATGCGCATCGAGAAGGGATATGGCTCATGGTCGCGTGAATACTCCCCCGAATACTTCCCGCACGAGGTCGGACTGGACCGGCTGTGCCGGATGAACAAGGATTTCCTCAACAAGGCCGCCGCGCAATCCGCGATGGGTCATCCCGCACGCGAACGCCTGGTTCTCCTGGCAATCGATGAAGAGGCGGTAAACGCCTCGAACGCCGACGCCTCCGGCGGCGAGCCGATCTTCCGCGAAGGTGCCGGGATCGGGCGCGTCACCTCGGGCGGGTACGGCTACAGTGTCGGGCAGTCGCTGGCGCTTGGTTTCGTCCGCGGCGCCGCGCCCGGCGACCGGGTCGATGTGATGATCCTGGGCCGCCCGCACCCGGCGGTGATCCTCGATGCACCACCGTTCGACCCCGACGGTCGGCGGTTGCGCGCCTGACACGCGTGCCAAACGGACGTTTCAAGGCGTGAAACGTCCGTTACCGGCGTTCGTTACCCCTCCGAACGCGGTGCCAGCGGCCGGATCTTCAGCTTGCTGATGCGGTTGCCCTCGCGCTCCACCACCTCGAAGCGGAAGCCGTGGAAACTGAACACCTGGCCCGTCGTCGGGATCATCTGCGCCTCGTGAATGACCAGCCCGGCCACGGTGTTGGCCTCCTCGTCAGGCAGCGACCAGTCGGTCGCCCGGTTGAGGTCGCGTATCGTCATGTCGCCGTCCACAAGGAATTGGTTATCCTTGCTTTTTTGTATTGGATGGTCGGTTGCGGGGTCGAATTCATCGGTGATCTCGCCCACGATTTCTTCCAGGATATCCTCCAGCGTGATCAAGCCCTCCAGGCTGCCATATTCATCCACAACCAGCGCGAAATGCGTTCTGCGGCGCAGGAACTGGCGCATCTGATCGTCCAGAGTGGTGGTATCCGGGACAAAGTAAGGCGGCATCGCCACGTCAAGAATATCGAACGATTGCAACGATGCAGGTGATCCTTCGGGTCCGTATGCCAGCTTGTGCATCGCCCTCAGCAGGTCCTTGGCATGCACCACGCCCACGATATTGTCGGGGTTGTCGCGATACACCGGCAACCGCGTATGGCTGCTTTGCAGGCATTGCTCCAACAGGGTTTCCGGCTCGCTCGCCGCATCCAGCATCTCGATCTGGCTGCGGTGCAACATGATCTCCTCGACCGCCCGCTCGCCCAGGTCCAACGCCCCCAGGATACGGTCGCGGTCTTCCTTTTCGACCACCCCTTCGGAATGGCCCAGGTATAACGCGCCCGCGATTTCATCCCTGACAGCAAGGATATGGCTGTCCGGATCGGTCGTCACCCCGACCATCCGCAGCAGGCCCCGCACCAGCCACCGCACCGCCGCCACGATTGGCGCGAAAACCCGGATCACGACCGCGATGTAGGGCGACACCCGCGCCGCGGCGGATTCCGCGTTGGTGATCGCGTAGGTCTTGGGCAGCACCTCGGCGAAGATCAGCACCAGAAGCGTCATCACCAGCGTGGCCAGCGCCACGCCGGATTCCCCGAACAGCTTTGTAAACAAGGCCGTCGCCATCGAGGCCGCAAGGATATTCACCAGGTTGTTGCCCAGCAGGACAGACCCGATCAACCTCTCGTTGTCCTCGGTGATGCTCAGCGCTTTCTGCGCCCCTTTCGATCCCTTGTCCGCCTGCGCGCGCAACTTCCCGCGCGATGCCGCCGTCAGCGCCGTTTCCGACCCCGAGAACAAGCCTGACAGGAATAGAAGAAAAAGAATGGCCCCCGAGGTAAGCCAGAAAGCCGCATCAAACATGCTTGAGGTATCGTCCATTTGGGTTGTGTCCTTGTCGCCTGCATGCGGTTATGGTGATGAAACCCCTGTCAATCAAGGGATTGCCGCGATGCGGATTGACAACATTGGCGTTCTCGACGGTGCGGTGCTGCTGTTTGGTGGTGTTCACTCCAATCTGCATGCGCTTCACGCGCTGATGCAGCGCGCGCATGACCTGGGCATTCCGTCCGATCGCATGGTGTGCACCGGCGATGTTGTGGCCTATTGCGCCCAGCCCGCCGAATGTGTCGAAATGATCCGGCGCAGCGGCATTCATGTTGTCGCCGGCAACTGCGAACGGCAACTGGCCAAGGGGGCCATGACATGCGGCTGCGGGTTCGACGCGGGCAGTACCTGCGACCGGCTGTCGGCGGGGTGGTACGCGCATGCCGATGCGCACATTGGCGCGTCTGACCGGCGCTGGATGGCGGGCCTGCCCGATATGATCCGGTTTCATCACGCCGGCCGCGATATTGCCGTTATCCATGGGGGCGCAACGAATATCAGCCGCTTCATCTGGCCGGTCAGCCCCGACCTGGCGTTTTCCGAGGAAGTCTCGGAAATCGAGCGGCACTGCGGGCCGATCGATGCGGTGGTGGCGGGCCATTGCGGGCTGGCGTTCATCCGATCGGGAGCGCCGGAGTGGATCAACCCCGGCGCGATCGGCTTGCCGCCGAACGATGGCGCAACGGCCACGCGTTATGCTGTTCTCACGGAGCAGGGGCCGCGCATCGAGCGACTTGGCTATGATGCGCAAGGCGCGGCACGGCAGATGCAGGCGGCCGGTCTGGTGCAGGGATACGATCGCACCCTGGTATCAGGGCGCTGGCCATCCGAAGACGTTCTGCCGCTTCAACTCCGCGGTGGCGCTTTTGCCAGCGGGTGATTGTCCAACACCAACTGCCTGAGCCGTTCTTCCAGAACATGGGTGTATATCTCGGTGGTCGCGATATCCGCGTGGCCCAGCAATGTTTGGATCGCGCGCAGATCTGCGCCGTTTTCCAGCAAATGCGTCGCGAAGGCATGTCGGAGCGTGTGGGGCGTCACCGCCTCTGGGGCGACGCCCGCGTGATGCGCCAACTCCTTGATAAGCGTGTAGAAACGAACACGCGTCATGTGTCCCGCCTTGCCGCGCGAGGGAAACAGGAAGCGCGAGTCAGGCTTGCCCGCGGCACGGTCCCGGCTCGCTTGGTCATCGAGATGGGCCAGCCAGTCGCGCAGCGCCGCGCGCGCCGGCGGCGATAGCGGCACCATGCGCTCCTTGCCGCCCTTGCCCTTGATCAGCAGCATCCGGGGATCGCCGCGCGCGGCCTGTTGTGGCAGCGACACCAATTCGCTGACCCGCATCCCGGTCGCATAAAGCAACTCCATCAGGCAGGTATTGCGCAGTCGTTCGGGCGGATTGCGCCCGTGCTCCCGCGCGGCGTCCAGAAGGCGATCCACCTCGCGCGTGCCGAGCGTGCCGGGAAGGCGCTTGCTGCGGCCGGGGCCGGCGATGCGCTGCGCCGGATTGTCCGCGCGCCAGCCCTCTTCAAAGGCAAAGCGGTAAAGCTGCCGGATGGCGGACAGGCGGCGCGCCCGTGTCGCCGCGGCCAATCCCTGTGCCTCGCACGCGATGAGATATTCCTCGATCGCCGCTTGCGTCGCCGCGGCGAATCCCCCCCGGGACGCCAGAAACCCGGCAGCATCGCGCAGGTCGCGCGCATAGGCCAGTTGCGTGTTATGCGAGGCACCCTGTTCGGCGGCCTGTGCCTCGATGAATGTGGATATCCAGCGCCTGTCGCCCATCGTCAAAGCCGGGGGCGCAGCAGCAATAGCTGTAGCGCCGCAGTGCGGGCGATGTCCTCCAGTCCGACGGCGCGGAACGTGGCCAACGATTGCGTGACGCGTGTCAGATTTCCCTGCACGCCCTGCTCATATTGGCGCATCGCGGTCAGGATCACCTCGCCCAGCCGCGACTCCTCGATGACCTCGTCAAGGCCCGTTGGCGCGGCCGAGGCCGAAAATCCCTTGGCGATCGCGCGCTGCAACTGGCCCTTGGCCTGCGGTAGCGCCGGCGCGCCGCGTGCCAGCCCGTTGACGAAAGCAAACTCGGCCTGCCGTATTCCCGTGGTTCTGGCGGCGGCCTCGTATTCCGGCCCCAACAGGGCGATTTCGTAGGCCAGCGCGGCGACCGATCCCGTGAGAGGTATGCGCGACAAGCGGCTGGCAAAAAGTGCCGCGAACGGGACTTCCAGTTCCACTGATTGCATGGCGATCCAGACAACCGGCAATGTCTCGGCAATGGCTGCTGGGTCGCGCTGTCGCATTGCCCCGTCAAAGGCCTGAAGCGCCTCGACCCTGTCCCATATCCCCCCGGACGCGGCGGGCTCCCGCGCGGTATAGATGCCCAGAAGACGGTTTTCCGGCAAGGCGCCGGTGCGGGCAAGTCGCTCCGCGGCGGTCAGTTGCGCCTTCCATCCGGCCGTTCCCCGCAGGTCGGAAACCGCGAAGGCCCGCGGCAGTGACGATGTCGACAGCGGCTCGCCAACCGCCTCGCGCAATCGAAAAACCAGCGGCGTGGGGGTCTGCGGCGGTGGCGGTGTCTCAACCCCGTGGAACAGCTCGGGTTCAAGAAACCACGCCAGAAGCGTTTCCTCCTCTGGCGACAACAGGCTCAGTGCGGCCGACGCGTCCAGCATCAGAGCCGCATTCGCCCATTCCCCTCCGCGCGCCAGACAAAAAATGCGCGCCGCCTGCGAGTCCGACAACCCTGGGCGTGCGCGTAGCGCCTGGCATGGCTGATCCTCCTGGCCGGTCAGCAGAGAGATATCAAACCAAAGGTCGAACAGGCCGGGGCGTTCGGGGCCGGCACGCTCCAACAACGCCAACGCGGGATCAAGGGCACCAAGATCCATCAACTTCTCGACGCGCGCCTGAACGAACCTGTTGGCGCCGCCGCTTTGCGCGGGCGGGTCCGCCTCGGCCAGAAGAAGCGTATATAGCGATCGTTGCATCGCCGGCAGGCGCGCAACCCGCCGTTCGCTCAGCAGCGCGATCAGCTTGTCATTGGCCGATCCGGCCCAAAGCCCGGTTGGCAAGCCGCTTACGCGCGATGGCACCAGGCCGACCGCGTCGGCCTGTGCCGAACTTTCCAGCGGCAGCACCTCGACATCGGGGGTCTGGACCCCGCGTGCGTCCGGGCCGTCGTCGCGCCGGAGCGACCAATTCAGGTCGCGCTGCGTGATAGGTGGGGCGGAATGTTCGCTCAGCCAGTCAATCGCCGATAGCGGCTGCTGCGCCGGGATCGGTGTCGCACCCAGCAGCATGAAAACAGTCGCTATCAGGATGCGGCGTTTCATTCGCCGCCGGTGGACTCGGCTGCGCCGTCGGTGTCGAGTGGCAGCACAACCGTTTGTTTGACATCTTCCTGCGGCGCAGAAAAATCCGCCCCCAGGAATGGCCCGATATAGGCGTAGCCTACCAGGGCGATTCCGCCCAGTACCGCCAGATAGAATAGATACTTGATGAGCCTCAGCATGGATCCTGCCTGTTGCGATGAATTATGTTTCATCATTCATCAAACATATATCTGGCCTTCCACTCAAGTTCACGTCATTCAGGCGAAAATATTGAAAAATGGCGGCGGATGGCCGAAACAGGCGATTAATGGCTTGGGTTTTGAAAAAGACGGTGGTGCTGGTTGGCATGATGGGGGCGGGAAAAACCGCCGTGGGCAGGGCGCTTGCGACGATGCTCGACGTGCCGTTCCTGGATTCCGACGCCGAGATCGAGGCCGCTGCGAACATGCGTGTCGGCGAGATATTCGCCCGCGACGGCGAGGTATTCTTCAGGGAAAAGGAAACGCAGGTCATTGCGCGCCTGTTGCAAGGCTACGCCGGGATCCTGTCCACGGGGGGCGGCGCATTCCTGAAGGAACGCAACCGCGCGCTGATCCATCGCGATGGCGTGTCGGTCTGGCTGGATGCGCGGCTGCCGCTGTTGTGGCGGCGGGTGCGTCACAAGGACAGCAGGCCGTTGCTTCGCACCGGAGATCCTTACCAGACGCTGTCCGACCTGTACGAGGCAAGGGTGCCGAGCTACGCCAAGGCCGATCTGCGGGTGGACGTGATTCCGGGCCTGTCGATCGAGCAAACCGCGCAAAGCGTGCTGGACGTGCTGAGCCAGCGGCCCGACGTGTTGCATCAGGAGCCGGATGAATGAAAACGGTGCATGTTGATCTGGGCGCGCGCGCCTATGACATTCATATCGGCGACAACTTGCTGGAGGATGCAGGGCAGTTGATCGCGCCGCTCGTCCAGGGGCGACAGCGCGTGGCC
>JAABTI010000098.1 GCA_011389955.1 Paracoccaceae bacterium
CCTCCCGGCGCTGGCCGAGGAGGGTGTTGTCAAACCCGTGGTTACGTTGATCGAAAAACAGGGCTACGCGGTGACAGACATTTCGCGCACCTGGTTGGGGCGGATTCTGATCACCGCGCAGAACGATCAATACCTCAGGGAAATCGTGTTGAACCGCACGACTGACCAGATCATTCGTGACCGCGTCTTTTTCCTGAAAGAGCCGAAAGGTGACAGCCCTTTAGATCAGGACGGCGCGACTGGTCGTGATGATGCGCTTGGCGGCGCGCTCGATGGAGTGGCGGGTACAGTAGATGACGTGACCGGCGCAGGGGTGGCGTTGGCGGAGTCGGCGGTAGTGTGGGGGTAGGCCAATGATCCCGAAATTTCCCGAGTTTGCAGGGATTTTGGATACCCTGCCATGTCGAGGCATCCGTGGTTGCTGTGGGTGTTGGTGATGGTGCAGCTCGGCTGCGGCGCCTATTTTCTGTGGGAAATCCTGGCTGCGATCCTGGGGCTGCCAACAATCCCGTTGGGCTGGCAGACGCGGGAACTCGTCGATATCGGCGCTAGTTGGGGGCGGTTCCGGGCGTGGCGCTGGCAATGACGGCGAGCCGCGACATCCGGCGGGCAGAATCGTCACGGCAGGTGACATCCGGTGAATTCAACACGGTCGTTGAGAAGTATTTTCGAGAACTCGCCCTGACCCCGGCGGAAACCGAAGCGGGGTGGTTCCTGCTCAAGGGGATGTCTTTGTCCGAGATTGCCGAATTGCGCAGCACCCGCGAAGGCACGGTCAAGACGCAATGCACCGGGATCTATCGCAAGGCGGGTGTAAGCGGCAAGTCGCAACTATTCTCTCTGCTGGTCGAGGATGTGCTGCTCTAGCGTAGCCTTTTGTCGTTTGGGGCCACTGGACCTTTGCGCGCAAATGGTCCATATCGGACCAGTAAAATGCGGAGAGATAGATGGGTATCCTGAACACTTTGCTGCGCAGCGTGACCTGGTGGAACGGCCAGACCCTCAACACCCAGTTCTATACCTGGCGCCATGGCGTTCACGTGGGTGACGACGAGCAGGGCAATCGCTTCTTCCTCAGCCGGGATGGAAAGCGTCGCTGGGTTATCTATAATGGCGAGATCGAGGCGAGCCGTGTCAGCCCCGACTGGCATGGTTGGCTGCATTACACCTTTGACGAAGTGCCCAGCGAAAAACCGCTGGCGCACAAGTCTTGGGAAAAGCCGCACCGGGAGAATCTGACTGGCACCGCGCTTGCATATGCGCCGAGCGGGTCTATCCGGCGCGCCCATCCCAGTACGACCAGCGATTACGAGGCGTGGACGCCGGAATAGGATAGGCGGCGAAATGTCTGAAAATACCACCGAAGTGATCGTCGGCGGCGCGGTTCTGGCTGTCGCGTTGGGGTTTCTTGTCTATGCTGGGCAAATGACCGGCTTTTCAGCTGGTAGTGATCGCGGCTATCCTCTGACGGCTTCGTTCCGATCATTGGAGGGAGTGACCGTCGGCACCGATGTCAGGCTTGCCGGCGTCAAGATCGGGACTGTGACGGATATCGCACTGAACCCCCAGACTTACCGCGCCGATACCGAAATCGAGGTGCGAGAAGGAGTGGAAATTCCGGATGACAGTGCGATCGTGATCGCTTCTGAGGGGTTGCTCGGCGGCAATTTCGTGGAAATTGTACCAGGTGGATCGTTGTTCTATTTCGAACCGGGTGCCGAGATCGAAGACACCCAGGGAGCGGTCAGTCTGGTTTCGCTTCTGATGAAGTTCGTGACTGGGTCGGAGCAATCAGGTGGTGCGCCACAATGATCCGCTGGCTGACCGCTGCGATGCTTGTCGTGGTCCCGGCATTGGCGGGGCAGGCGCAGGAACAGCTTTCGGTGACCACAGGCACTGGCGCCGTGGTGCGTACCCTAGACAAGTTGGAGGGCGCCACGCGTGATATAGAATTGCGCAGCGGCGAGACGGCGGCGCTGAACCGTATGGATATCAACTTGCAAGAGTGCAGGTATCCTACCGAGGACCCGGCCAGCGAGGCCTATGCCTACCTGTCGATACGCGATCGCGAAGTAGGCGAAACCGTGTTCGAGGGTTGGATGCTGGCCACGTCACCGGCTTTGAACCCGATGGATCATTCGCGTTATGATGTATGGGTATTGCGCTGCACCACGCCTTGAGGCGTTGCCAGCGGCGGCGCGGTGAAATCGGCGCTGTGGGCCAACGCCGCGTCAAGTCGGCGGCGGTACTCGGCGCGGGGAATCTCGATCGCGCCCAGGGACGCGAGGTGAGGCGTGATGAACTGCGTGTCCATGAGCATGAATCCACCACGCCGCAGCCTGTCTACGAGCCACGCAAGAGCGATTTTCGAGGCATCGCGCTGGTGCGAAAACATGCTTTCACCAAAAAATGCCGCGCCTATTGCGAGGCCGTAAACCCCGCCCGATAACTGCCCATCGTGACGTATTTCCAACGAATGCGCGTGGCCCTTGTCGTGCAATTGGCTGTAAAGGCTGCGAATTTGGTCGTTGATCCAGGTTTCGGTGCGATTGGCGCAGGCGTCGATCACCTCGTCGAAGGCTGTATTTATCGTAACATCGTAGCGGCCCTGTCGGATCCGCCGCGCCAACGAGCGGGACATGTGGAACCCGTCCAGCGGGATTATCCCCCTGCGGCGCGGCTCGACCCAGAAGACCTCGGGGTCATTGCGGTGTTCGGCCATCGGAAAAATGCCCGCCGCGTAGGCATGCAGAACAAGTTCCGGTGTTATGGTCGGTTCTTCGTCGCGGGGCATGAGCAGTCCTGCGCGCACATGGGTTATTGGGGGTAGGGCGGCCCCTGTCAGCCGCCCATGTTGGTTTCCAGCCAGTGTTCCAGCCAGTGGATATTGTAAGTGCCGCTTTGAACATCGGGTTCGGCCAGCAGTGCGTGGAACAATGGTACGGTGGTGTCCACGCCATCGACGATCAACTCCCCCAGAGCACGGTTCAGTCGCGCCAATGCCTCGGATCGGTCGCGACCATGCACGATCAGCTTGCCGATCAGGCTGTCGTAGTAGGGTGGAATCGCGTAGCCGTCATAAAGGGCGCTGTCCATGCGGATTCCCAGCCCGCCGGGTGCGTGATATTGCGTGATCTTGCCGGGGCAGGGCGAGAAATGCGGAAGTTTCTCGGCGTTGATGCGAACTTCGATCGCGTGGCCGTTCAGGCGCAGATCCTCCTGGGTGAAGGACATCGGCCAGCCCTCTGCGACACGGATCTGCTCGCGCACCAGGTCGACGCCGAAAACCGCTTCGGTCACGGGATGCTCGACCTGAAGCCGGGTGTTCATTTCGATGAAGAAGAATTCTCCGTTTTCATAGAGGAACTCGATCGTGCCGGCGCCAGCATAGTTGATATTGGCCACGGCGTCGGCGCAGATCTTGCCGATGCGCGCACGTTCCTCCGGGGTGATGGAGGGGCCGGGGGCCTCCTCGAGAACTTTCTGGTGACGGCGTTGAAGCGAACAGTCGCGCTCGCCCAGGTGGATGGCCTTTCCCTTGCCGTCGCCGAATACCTGCACTTCTATGTGCCGCGGAGTGGTCAGGTATTTTTCTATATAGACCTCGTCATTGCCGAACGCGGCCTTGGATTCCGAACGCGCGGTGAAAAAGGCGCTTTCCATGTCGGCGGCGGTTTCGGCCACTTTCATTCCGCGTCCGCCGCCACCTGCGGTGGCCTTTACGATCACGGGATAGCCGATTTCCCCGGCCAGTTCCTGTGCCTCTTTCAAGGTCGAGACGCCGCCTTCGGAACCGGGTACGCAAGGGACGCCGAGGGCCTTCATCGTGTCCTTGGCGGTGATCTTGTCGCCCATGACGCGGATGTGCTCGGCCGTGGGACCGATGAAAGTAAGGTCGTGATCTTCGACAATCTGAACGAAATTAGCGTTCTCGGACAGGAATCCGTAGCCGGGATGGATCGCCTGTGCGCCGGTGATTTCACATGCCGAGATGATCGCCGGAATCGAAAGGTAGCTGTCCGTACTCGACGGTGGGCCAATGCACACGGTTTCATCGGCCATACGCACATGCATCGCGTCAGCATCGGCAGTGGAATGGACCGCCACGGATTGAATGCCCATCTCGCGCGCCGCGCGGATTACGCGCAGGGCGATCTCGCCGCGATTGGCTATCAGGATTTTATCGAACATTTGCGGCGCCTTATTCGATGATCATCAGAGGGGCACCGAACTCGACGGCGGCGCCATCCTCGACCAGAATCCGCTTGACCGTGCCGGATTTGGGGGCGGGAATATGGTTCATCGTTTTCATCGCCTCGATGATCAACAGGGTGTCGCCCTCGGACACATGGCCGCCGACGCTGGCGAACGGCGGCGCACCCGGTTCGCCTTGAAGGTATACCGTGCCCACCATCGGGGACGTGACCGCGCCGGGATGGCTGGCTGGGTCTTCAAGCGGCTGCGCCGACGCCTCGGCGGCAGGCGCGACTGCTGGCGCCGGTGCTGCGACCTGCTGCTGGGGTGCGGGGGCGGTGACGGCCGGTTGACCTCGACTGACGCGGACATTGAGGCTGTCGTTGTCGCCGTATTCGCGCATGACCTCCAGTTCGGTCAAGTCATTCTCGCGCAGCAATTCGGCCAGCGCCTGAATGAAGGTCACATCGGAGTCATGGGTTTTCTTTGTCATACTGTCCTCGACCGGTTTTCAGGGGCGGGCATGTCATGGCCCCGTGACAATCTTTTGCGCTTATAGGCGATCTGGAGGCGCTGGAAAAGCATGCAATTTCGTTGTTACAGGCGTCAGAGCGCTGGCGTGCATGGTATAGTCACAGCGGCATGCCCGAGAGTTTGGCGACCAGTTCGGCCAGTTTGCGAGCGCGGAATTTTTCCAGCAGGCGGGCGCGATACACCTCGACAGTTCGGTACGATAGTGAAAGCTCCAGCCCGATTTCCTTGCTGGTTAGCCCCCGGCAGGTCAGGATCGCGACTTCGCGCTCGCGCTGTGTCAGTTCGACGACGGGTCGCTCCTGTGACAGGTCGGCGAAGGACCAGATGCCGCGCATGAAAGGATCTGCAGGCGTCAGAGATTGGCCGCGCACCCGACACCAAAACAGCGTGCCTTCGGCGCGGCGCATGACGCGTTCGTCAGCGTAGCGGCCGGTCTTGCGCATTTCGGCCAGACCCCGTGCCCCGATGGTTTCGTAGTCCTGGCGCGAGGGGTAGAAGCGAGCCAAGGGCACGTCACGGTAATCATCGGGTGCACCGCCAAATATCAGCGCGAACTGCCGGTTGCATCCGCGTATCACGCGGTTTTCCAGCATGGCCAGCCCGATGGGCGCATGCTCAAAGGCGATATCTCCGACTTGCATGGGAATGTCATGCCCTGAACGCGATGCCATGAAAAGCCCCGTGACGTATTTCTACCAATTGATCCTTGGCGCGCAGGGTGATTGTCTGCGGAGGTCAAGGAGAGGCGAAGATGGTCAATATTGCAAACTGGCTGCATCGGCGGGCGTCGATATGCGGCGACCGCCCGGCGCTGTTCTTGGGGCGCGAAATGGTGGCGGATTACGCCGGGTTCCATGCCCGGGGGGCGTCTGTCGCCGGGTGGCTGGTGGCGAACGGTATTGCGCCGGGAGACCGGATTGCGTTGGCGATGCGCAACTGCCCGGATTACCTGTGTGCCCTTTATGGTATCTGGTATGCGGGTGCGGCGGCGGTACCGATGAACGCCAAGCTGCATGCACGTGAGATGGCATGGATTGCCGATGATAGCGGTGCGCGCGTCGTGTTCGCAACGCCCGATCTGGCCCCGGCGTTACAGCAGCAGGGCTGTGATGGCGAGGTGATCGTTCTGCCCGGCGACGGTGAAGATCACGTTGTTTTCGCGGCTGCACCATTGCCGGGCCCGCGCGACAAATCGCCGGGTGATCTGGCGTGGCTTTTCTATACATCAGGGACCACCGGAACACCGAAGGGCGTTATGATCACCCACAGGATGCTGTCGGCAATGGCGTTGAGCTATTTCGCGGATGTTGATGTGGTGCACGCTGAGGATTGCGCGCATTATGCTGCTCCGATGAGCCATGGTGCAGGGCTTTACAACCTGATGCATGTGCTGGTGGGCGCGCATCATGTCTGCCCGCCCTCGGGCGGATTTGATCCTGGCGAAATCCTCGATCTGGCAGCGCATTTCGGGAGCGTGCACATGTTCGCTGCGCCCACGATGGTGCAGCGGCTTACTCGACATGCCAAGGCGTACGATGAGCCGGGCTTGGGATTGCGCAGCATCGTTTATGGCGGCGGTCCGATGTACCACGCTGATATCGTCGAGGCGGTTGATCACTTCGGACCAGTGTTTATCCAGATATACGGGCAAGGTGAGTGCCCGATGTGCATCACCGCACTGCCGCGCGCGATGGTGGCGGATCGGACGCATGACGATTGGCAGGCGCGTCTGGCTTCGGTCGGGCGGGCTCAATCAGTGGTCCAAGTGGCGATAGGCGACGGGGCGGGTGGTGTGGCCGCCTCCGGCACGGCGGGCGAGATCATGGTGCGCGGGGATGCGGTGATGCCTGGCTACTGGCGCAACGAGGAGGCCAGCACCCGCGCATTGGTGAATGGCTGGTTGATGACCGGGGATGTCGGAGTGATGGACGCGCAGGGGTTCGTGACGCTGCGCGATAGATCCAAAGACATGATTATCGCGGGTGGCACCAACATTTATCCACGCGAGGTGGAAGAGGCGCTGATGACTCATGAGGCGGTTCAGGAGGCCGCTGTCGTGGGCGCGCCCGATCCGGAATGGGGCGAGATCGTCGTCGCCTTTGTGGTGTGCGCGCCTGGTCACGATATGGACGAGATGGCGTTTGACGCCCATTGTCTTGACCGGATCGCGCGGTTCAAGCGGCCCAAACGCTACGTTCATCGGCATGAGTTGCCAAAGAACAATTACGGCAAGGTTCTGAAAACCGAATTGCGCCGAACTCTGTAATAGGGGCGGTTACGGACCCATGGAACGCCAATGCAGCCTCGATCACGAGGTGGTTCAGGGCACGATCATGAAGCAGGCATACGCCCGAACACGGCACCCGCGCCAAATTGGTCGTCAGTTTGGCGTTGCGATGTCATTCCGACCATCCCGCCGCCCCCCTTGAGGGGCGGACAGGGTAGCTACTTCATGTCCTGCGATCAGGGGCAGGGACGCACGACATAGGTGCCGTCACCGCGCGCGTAAGCACATTCGCGCGTTTGCTGGTTGCGCGCCACCATG
>JAABTI010000099.1 GCA_011389955.1 Paracoccaceae bacterium
TTGGAACGTCGAGACAATCAGCTTTTCACCAAACGGGTTCTCGGCTTATTTCCTGTTCAAGATCCTGCTCGTTTGTTTCGCGGGGATGATCTTCATACAGGCAATCGCATTCTTCTGTCGCTCGTTCCTTGAGTTCAAGGAAGGCGAGGGAAGTTCTGGAAAATACCTCGACCGGGATAGCCTCGGCGAGGGCGAAGAGGCCTATGAAGGCACACACTGACACACTCAGGGGCAGTTGAACCATGCTATTTGGACTTGATGGCGTCGAGATCGGCCTGATCATCGTTGCCTTTTGCCTGTTCGGGGGCATTCTGTCGGGCTTTCCGGTCGCATTCGCCATCGGCGGGGCAGGGGCCATTTCCTTCGGGATCATCGCAGCCCTCGACAGTTCGGGTATCCTGGTGCACCAGGCTATTGACAAGTCGTCGGAAGCCTTCGAGGCGCTTGTAAACACGGGTGTTCGCCCCGAAAGCATCTCGATATTCCGATATCCCGACCTGCCGCGCATCGCACAGCCGGTCTTCGAACGTGGCTGGGAAATGGCGATGGACCGCAACGTGTCCTTCATCGTCAACCGCATGAACGAGCGCGTGCTGGCCGGTGCATCGATCGAGACGCTGCTGGCAGTGCTGATGTTCGTTCTCATGGGCATCACCCTTGAGAGATCCAAGATCGCCAATGATTTGCTCACGACCATGGCGCGTGTGTTCGGGCCGCTTCCGGGCGGACTTGCGGTTTCTGTTGTCGTGGTCGGTGCCTTCCTCGCCGCCTCGACCGGGATTGTCGGTGCTACAGTCGTGACCATGGGCCTGCTGTCGTTGCCCACCATGCTGCGCAACGGGTATTCGCCGCAGCTATCGACTGGCGTGATCGCCGCCAGCGGGACGTTGGGACAAATCATTCCACCTTCGATCGTGATCGTTCTGCTGGGGACGCTGGCGGGCGATCTCTATTCCACGGCACAGGAAAAACGGGCCCAACTGGCAGGTTGCAACGATGCGCTGACCTACCTCGGTGAACCGGCGGTCGTTTCGGTGGGAACTTTGTTCCAGGCGGCATTGTTGCCGGGCATCCTGCTGGCATTCCTGTATGCGGCCTATGCATTCGGTTACGCGTTGTTCAACCCTTCCAAGGCACCGGCCGTGCAGCTTGGCGCGGCAAACGCCGAACCGATCACGCGTGGCGAAAGCCTGACATGGTTCGTCGGTGCGCCGCTCGCATTGATCGGCGGTGCGTTGATGCTGGGGCAGATCGGCGTGATCGGATCACAGAATATCCAGATCAGCAGCTTTACCGACGCACGCGAGTCCGCATCTCTGCGCACCAGTGTTGACGATGAATGCAAGGCGGCAATGATCGACTTGCACGGGCAGGACGCGTGGGATGCCGCCGTTGCCGAACAAGCAGCGATTGATGCTGCCTCCGAAGAGGAAGACATGCGGCGTCGGAGCGATGAGGAAATCCAGCAGGCACTTGCAGACAAGGTTGCCGCGGCTGCGCCTATCGGCACCGGGATTGCAACGCTGTCGATCCTGCTAGCGCTTGTCCTGACTACTGCACGCGGTGTGGCGCCGTCGGCGAACCAGGTTCCGATCGCCGTCGGGCTTTCGGGTGTGGCATTGATGTTCTTGGTGGACATTCTCTTCCTCGGACCACTCTCCAGCCCGGGCCTGACCTGGGCGCTCATGGCGATTCCGGTCGTCATATCGATTTATGGCTGTCGGCACGCGGTTGAGCGATTGGCGCGCAACGACTTGATTCGTGTCGTGTTCCCCCCCCTCGTACTGATCGTTGCGGTTCTGGGATCGATACTGGGCGGCATTACGAACCCGACGCCTGCTGCCGCGCTCGGCGCCGCGGGGGCGCTGATGCTGGCCGCCTATCGCCGGCTGCGCGACGAGCAGCGCAGCGGCAAGGTCATCATATGGTCGACTTTCTCTCTGATCATCATGCTTTTGATCGGCATCAATTTCGACCTCCGGATAAACAACGAGTCCGCCACGGTCGAGAACTGGTTTGCCTTCATCGCGGCGTATGGCGCGTATCTCTACACATTGTTCGGGCTGTTGTATTCGTGTTGGACCTTGTTCCGGGCAAGCATCCTCAGTCCGGTCGTGCGGGAGACGGCGAAGGTCACCAGCATGGTGTTCACCATTTTGATCGGTTCGCAGTTGTTGAATCTTGTGGTGATCTCGTTCGGAGGCGAACACTATATCCAGCAGTTCCTTCAAAGCTTCGATAGTGAATACCGTGTTTTCCTGATCGTGATGCTGGTGCTGTTCGTGCTCGGTTTCGTTCTCGACTTCCTCGAGATCATCTACATCGTGATCCCGATCGTCGGGCCGGTGATCTATGGTGGCACCTTCGATCCTAGCTGGGTGACGATCATGGTGGCGGTCAACTTGCAGACATCTTTCCTGACGCCACCGTTCGGGTTCGCGCTTTTCTATTTGCGCGGTGTCGCTCCGAAGGAAGTAACGACCGGCCAGATCTACCGCGGGGTCATGCCGTTCGTTCTGATCCAGGTTCTGGGTCTTGCCATATTGTGGTACTTCCCGGCGATCGTCACGATCGTGCCTGATCTGTTCGGGAATTGACCTGGAAAACGCCCCGGCCACTGCGGAAAAACTCCGTGACTAATGGTGGTCGGGGCGCGGCTACCCCTTGGCGGGGTGACTGCCGGGTAGCGTGATGTTTGCCACTTGTTCGGCGATGGGGTCGGTGTTCAATGGGTGCGTTTCGGACTCGTAGTCATCGGGACTTGTCATCGGTTCCCATTCGCCGTGCCGATGCACCTCGAGGCCGGCAAAGCGCGCCTTGTACCCCATCTTGTCGCTGCCGGGCACCCAGTAACCCAGGTAGACATATGGCAACCCCGCTTCACGGGCGATTTCCACATGATCGAGGATGATGTAGGTTCCGAGGCTATTGCGTGAGCTGTCCGGGTCATAGAAGGAGTAGACCATGCTTACACCGTCATCGAGGATGTCGGTCAGGCAGACGGCGATCAATTCGTCAGTGTCCGGAGCGCAGTATTCAATCACGCGCGTGCGGATCGGCGACTCCTCGATCATCGCCGCAAATTCGAACACGTCCATATCGGCCATCCCGCCATCGGCGTGACGCATTTCCAGGTATTTGCGAAACAGGTCGTATTGCTCTTCGGTGGCCCAGGGAGAGCTGACCCTACGTGTTATGGCGGCCCCCCGTCGCAAGGTGCGTTTCTGACTGCGGCTCGGCGTGAAGTTTTCCACACGGATTCGCGCCGACATGCAGGCAGAGCACTCCGCGCAGGACGGACGGTAGAGCACATTCTGTGACCTGCGGAATCCCTGCTTGGACAAGCTGTTGTTGAGACTTTCTGCCGTGTCGCCCTGCAAGGCCGTGAACAGCTTCCTTTCCATGCGGCCCGGGAGGTAGGGGCATGGCTGTGGCGCGGTTACATAGAACTGCGGTGCGACGGGAAGTGTGTGGCGCATAAATCTCTAACTTGGCTTTTTTGGCAAGGATAACAATGATGCGCCAACGCGCCAAGCGCCGAAACCGCATCTTTTCCATTCGGGCACTGCACTGCGCGTGCCGAAAGTGTTGTGGCGAGGGAACTGCCCGAACGCCGACGGGCAGTTCAATGGGTGGCAATCACGTATCCGCGGGTGCGTGTGTTGATGTGCCCGCCGTTTCGGTGGCGGCCTTATCGCGTTCTTCCATGAAGGCATCGAATTCTGCCTTGTCCTTGGCGTCGCGCAGGCGTTGCAGGAAGGATTCGAATTGCGTCTGCTCTTGTTCGAGGCGGCGCAGGGTGTCGGCCTTGTAGGCATCAAATGCCGAGTTTCCGGTCGATCCGGGGTTGGTGAAATCCGCGCGGGATTGGCGGCGGCAGGAATTGCCGGACATGCGATTGCTCCAGATCATGTAGAAAAGAAGAGCGAGGCCAATGGGCCAAAACAGGACGAAACCCAGAACCATAAGGGTAATCCAGGCGGCTTTGCCCCGTTCGTCGAGCCAGTCAACGACACTGCGAAGCCAGGCGCCGATGCCGGGGCCGGTTGTTGTGGCGGTTGTCATCTCGAAACTCCTTGTCGTGCCAGGGTTGATGTAAAGACTTTTTACATACCCAAGATTTGCTTTGTGACCGCCGATTGCAAGGGGTAATGTGAAGAAAATTTACATAGCTGTATTCAGTCGGTAAAATCAGCTACTTCCGCCGAAGCTATGCGTTGAAGGTCGGCCGAGTTGATCGCGAATATGTGGTGCGGCGTTCCTGCTGCCGCCCATATGGTCGGGAATTCCAGCAGCCGCGGATCGATGAACGCACGGATCGCATGTTTATGTCCGATCGGGGCGACACCACCGATTGCAAAGCCGGTTTGCTCGCGGATCAGGGCCGCGTCGGCCTTGCCAAGTGGTTCCCGGGCCAGGGTGCCGGCCTTGTCGTCGCTCACCCGGTTTCCGCCCGCAGTCAGGAACAAGAGCGCCTCGCCGCTTTCGATGCCGCGGAAAATGATCGATTTGGCGATCTGATCCAGCTCGCACCCGGCAACGGCAGCGGCCTGTGCGGCGGTACGTGCCTCGCCAAGCTCCACGATATCCGTCGTGATCCCCGCCTCGTCGAGTGCGCGCGCCACGCGCCTCAGGCTTTTGCTCATGGCTTGTCCTCCGATTTTGCCGCAGTATTCCAAGTGTTTGTTGCATTGACCAGTCTGAAATGCCGCCGCATTCTGCGGGCATGACATTCGCATCACGCATGACCCGCTGCCCCATCCCGTTCGAGCCCGACCGAGGCGCCGAGGTACGGGCCCTGTTGCCCGACCTGTCGGGGCCCGAGGGCGACCTGATCGAAGGAGCAAGCGGTTGCAGCCCCCATCTCAGGGCCCTGATCGAAAGCGAACACAGCTGGCTTGCGGAAGCCCTGGAGGCACCTGAAAAGGCCATGGACGATGTCCTTGCCCATGTTCGCGCGGCATCGCCGGACGAGGTGCCGTCGGCCCTGCGGCGGGGCAAGCGGCGGGTCGCCCTGCTGACCGGGCTGGCCGATCTGGGCGGAGTGTGGCCACTGGAAACCGTCACCGGGAACCTGACCCGTTTTGCCGACCTGGCCGTTGCGATGGCGCTGCGCACCACCGTGGGTGCGGAAATCAGGCGCGGAAAACTTCCCGGTGCGCAGCCCGAGGATGCCGAAACGGCCGGCGGAATGGTTGCGCTGGCCATGGGCAAGATGGGCGCGTTCGAGTTGAACTATTCATCGGATATCGATCTGATCTGCCTGTTCGACGAAACCCGATTTGAGCGTGACGATTATCACGAGGCGCGCGCCAGCCTTGTCAGGGCGACCCGGCGCATGGCCACGATGCTTTCGGACATGACGGGCGAAGGATATGTTTTCCGCACCGATCTGCGCCTGCGCCCGGACCCGTCCGTGACGCCGGTCTGCATGGCAATGGCCGGAGCCGAGGCCTATTACGAAAGCCTGGGCCGGACCTGGGAGCGCGCGGCCTATGTCAAGGCGCGCGCGGCCGCTGGCGACATCGCGGCAGGGGAACGATTCCTTGAAACGATAAAGCCGTTCGTCTGGCGCAAGCACCTTGATTTCGCGGCGATCCAGGACGCCCATGACATGCGCTTGCGCATCCGCGAGCACAAGGGGCTGGGTGGTCCCATCACCCTGCCCGAGCACAACATGAAACTGGGCCGGGGGGGCATCCGCGAGATCGAGTTCTTCACCCAGACGCGGCAGATCATCGCCGGGGGGCGCGACCGTGATCTGCGCGTGCGCGGCACTGTCGAGGGGCTGGAGGTTCTTGCGCGCAAGGAATGGATTCCCACCGATGTGGCGCAGGTGCTGATCGGGCATTACCGCGCCCACCGGGAGGTCGAGCATCGCCTGCAAATGCTGCGTGATGCCCAGACGCACAGCCTGCCCCAAAGCGAGGAGGGATTCGAGCGCCTGGCCTGTTTCATGGGCACATCCGCATCCGAGCTGAAAGCCGGGGTGATGGAGCGGCTGGAAGAGGTGCATGAACTGATCGAGAGCTTCTTCGCGCCCGAAAGCGGCGCTGCGCCGGAAGCCAAGTATTCCGAGTTGGACACGAGCGTGATCGAGCGGTGGCACGGTTACCCTGCATTGCGATCCTCGCGCGCGCTCGAGATATTCGAGCGCCTCAAGCCCGACTTGCTGGAGCGTCTCATGCGGACCGCGCAGCCGGACGAGGCGCTACTGGCGCTGGACGGTTTCCTGTCGCGGCTGCCTGCGGGGGTGCAGTTGTTCGCCTTGTTCGAAGCCAATCCGCAGTTGATCGACCTGCTGATCGACATCGTGGGTACCTCGCCGGCGCTGGCCGCGCATCTGTCCGCCAATGCCGATGTGTTCGACGCCGTGATAGGGGGGGATTTCTTTGCACCCTGGCCGGGGCAGGAGCGTCTGTGCGACGAACTGCAAGAGGCGGTCGATGTCGTGGATGATTACGAGCGCAAGCTCGATGCCGCCAGACGCTGGGCGCGCGAATGGCATTTTCGGATCGGGGTGCATCACCTGCGCGGGCTGATCGATGCCGATGACGCGGGACACCAGTACGCCGATCTTGCCGAGGCGGTGCTGTGCACGCTGTGGCCGGTTGTCGTTGACCAGTTCGCCGCGCGGCACGGGCGTCCGCCGGGGCGGGGGGCGGCGCTTCTGGGGATGGGGTCGCTGGGGGCGCGACGCCTTACGGCCACGTCGGACCTGGACCTGATCCTGATCTACGACGCGGACGGGGCCGAGCAATCGGACGGCGCTCGGCCGCTGGATGCGCGGCGCTATTACGCGCGGCTGACCAAGGCGCTGGTCACGGCGGTGACGGCGCCGATGTCGGAAGGCAAGCTGTACGAGGTGGACATGCGGCTGCGCCCGTCCGGCACCCAGGGGCCGGTCGCCACGGGCCTGGACAGCTTTCGAAACTACCAGTTGCACGAGGCGTGGGTCTGGGAGCATCTGGCACTGACCCGGGCACGGGCGGTGGCCGGTGCGACCGACGTCGCCGCCGATGTCGAGGGGGTCCGCAACACGGTGCTTGGCGGCGATCATTGCCGCGACAAGGTGCTGGCCGAGGTGGCCACGATGCGCGCTCGGATCAGCGCCGCCAAGAAGCCGTCAGGCCCGTGGGACGCCAAGATCGGCCCCGGCCGTTTGCAGGACATCGAGCTGGTGGCGCAGG
>JAABTI010000100.1 GCA_011389955.1 Paracoccaceae bacterium
AGCATAAGCAAGACCGAGCCAGTGATAATAGCTCTTCGTCGGCTCACCGTTGATCTGGGTCGGATACATCTCGTGCCAATCACGGGGAGGCACCGTCACGGCGGGAGATATCACGATATCGCAGGTCTCGAAGAACTGCTGCCAGCGCCGGTGATATGCGCCCTGCATTTCCAATGCCTGCGCCACGTCCGCTGCGCTATAGCTGCGCCCCTCTGCAACATTTTCGGTGACATTGGGCCCGACCAGTTCTGGCATCTGGTCCACGAAATGCGCATGATTTCCAAGGAACATGACCGCCCGCAGCACCGCAAAAATGCGATCGGCATCCGCGCAGTCGGGCGCACGCTCTTCGACCCGTCCAAGAAATGGCTCAAGCGCGGTAACAGCATTGCGAAACACGCCACGAGTCGCCGCTTCGGTCGGGGCAAAACCGAAATCCTCGGTCATGGCTATGCGCAATGCTCCTAGGTCTCGCAGCGGCAAATTGGCGAAATCCTCCGCGTCCCAGGGCGTGCATCCATCGATCACCGTGGTGAACGGATCCCTTCTATCGGGTCGCGCCATTACCGACAGCATCAATCCGCAATCGGCTACGTTGCGCGCCATTGGGCCAGAGGTTGGCTGCGGCAAAAGCGCGGTCGCACGCGCCACACCCGGCACAACGCCAAAGCTGGGTCTGAACCCCACAACACCACAGTAGGCGGCCGGTGTCCGCAAGGAGCCGCCAAGATCCGAGCCGGACGCGAGCGGCACATAGCCGCAAGCCAAGCCCACAGCGGAGCCCCCCGACGAGCCACCACAGTTGCGGGTCAAGTCATGTGGGTTCGCGGTGGTGCCATAGACCCGATTGCGCGTGTTTGCCCCGGCGCTCCATTCCGGGTTGTTGGTCTTCGCCACTGGCAACGCACCGGCGGACCGCAACCCTGCGACCAGCGCATCGTCATGTGTGGGTACGTTGTTGCGGAAGATTTCGGAACCGAAGGTCGTTGGTAGTCCCGCCACATCATTCATGTCCTTGATTGCCACGGGCAGACCATGCAGGGGGCTGAGCGGTTCGCCCTTGGCCTGCCGCAAATCCGCGGCGCGAGCGCCCTCCAAGACCCGGTCGAAATCACGGGCAACAAACGCGTTCACGGCATGGTCAACCGCCTCGACCCGGGAGATGCAGGCAGTGGCCAGCTCTTTGGCGGACAGCTGTCGGCGCGCGATAAGGCGGCGCGCGTCCAGCGCGCCGAGATCGGCGGGGTCCGTGGGGTGGTGGGACAATACGCTCTCCCGTATGGTTTGGCTTCTTGAAGGCTGAGTCCGGCACGCAGCATCTCGATCGGTTTCCAAAACGTACCTGCGAATCACGTCGGATGGGACAATGCGCCAAGCATCAGCTTCCGAGGCGGCAATAGAGGGCAGCGGCGAGGCGGGCACGCTCGACAAGGCTGTCAATGAAGATGTGTTCGTTCAATGTGTGCAAGTCTTTGCCACATACACCGATGGAATCAAGCGTTGGCAGACCGAGAAAGCCGGTGAAATTGCCATCCGAGCCCCCACCCGCTGACGCGCCGGTCATCTCGAACCCGATCTCGCCCGCGATTTCCCGGGCCAATGCCAGCATCGCCATGGTGCCGGGCTGATCCGGTTCCCAAACCGGCCGCGTGACGCCGCGCCTGACCTCCATCACCACGTCGCCCTTGTCAGAATTGAAGGACATCATCTTTTGAACACCCTCGTCCAGGAGAGCCTGTGTCTTGGCCATGGACAACACCTCTGCGTCGCACACCGACGAGACGCAGTTCACCCACTGCCCCGCATGAAACACTCCCACGGAGAATGTGCAGTCGTCATTGGTCATCCCCTCGATCTTTTCCACTGATTTCGCCATTTCGGCGATGGCCGATTGCCCCTCTGACAACGCCCAGCCGGCATGGCTCGGCTTGCCCCGGGTTTGCAGGTTGAAACGTGCGATGGCGTAACGGCCGATCACGGCACCGCCGTCGGGGCGGGCGGGTTCGGGAACGAGGATGTATTTGTGCCGCTTGGCCTCTGCCTCGATCAGGGCGCGGGTCGACGGTGTGCCGATCTCCTCGTCCGGGGTGAAGAGAATGGTAACGGGCAGCGGCGTCTCGATCCCGGCAGCAAGCAATTTGCGCAGGGCATCGACATACACGTAATTTCCGCCCTTCATGTCCAGCAGGCCGGGACCATAGCAGACATCACCCTCTCGTCTGAACGGCAGCCTGGACAACGTGCCGACGGGATGCACCGTATCCAGATGACCAAGCAGCAGGATCCCCCCCTGCCCCACCTTTGGATGTGGCATTGCCGCCCTGACGCTGTCGCCCAAACCCATGCGCCCCGGAATACGCTCGACCCGCGCGCCGAGTGCAGCCAACTCGTGCTGGACCACATCCATCATGCGGTTGACGGCAGCGGCATCGAAAGTCGGGCTTTCGGTTTCAATCCAGGGCTTGAGGCCGGCGAGCATCTCGTCAGTATCGAAAGTCAAATCGAGCGGGTCGGTCATTTGCGGACTCCTGTCCCGATCGCCACGCGCGGCCGATCCGGGGATTTTGCAGAACTGGGAAAATTGATCGAGTGTCTTTGCCGAGATCAGGCGCCACCCCCCTTGGGCAGGCGGGTTTCGATAATCCGGGCGTAGATCGACGCTCCCAGTGGCAGGATCGCATCGTCCAGCACAAAAGCCGGATTGTGCAGTGGAATATTGCCCGCATGACCCACCCGGCAATAAGCGCCCGGGACCAGCTTGAGCATGTCCGCAAAATCCTCCGAGCCGGTTGCCTGTTCCGTGGATTCGGAAGCCATGTCAGCACCGACGATGTCCGATGCGGCGGCAACGTAAGCTGTGCTGAGGTGATCATCATTAACGAGTACGTCGAAAACATTGTGCAGATCGACCGAAATCTCGATTCCATGGGCTTGGGCCATCCCGGCGCATAGCTCGCGGATGCGCCTGTTGGCCATATCCGAAACCTCGTCGTGAAAGTAGCGGATCGTCCCGGATATCGTGGCGACGTCGGGGACGACGTTATATGCAGAGCCGGAGTTGAACTTGGTCACCGACAGGACCACGGGTTTCGTGGGCGGGCTATTGCGTGAAACCACGGTCTGCAATTGCTGCACCAGCGCGGTGCCGATGACGATGGGATCGCGGGACTGATGCGGCATGGCGGCATGACTGCCTGTACCCTTGACGCTGATGTCGAAGAAGCTGGCACCGGCCATCGCAGGGCCGGGGGTTACGCGAACGACGCCCGGGTCCGAATTGGGGTCGTTGTGCATGCCGTAGATCTCGTCACAGGGGAAGTTTTCGAATAATCCCTCTTCGATCATGCGGCGTGCGCCACCCAGACCTTCCTCGGCCGGCTGGAATATCAGCACCACGGTGCCATCGAAATCGCGCGTTTCCGCAAGGTAGCGGGCGCCGCCCAACAGCATGGTGGTGTGACCATCGTGGCCGCAGGCATGCATGCGTCCGGCGCGGGTGGAGGCGAAGGGCACTCCCGACGCCTCTTCGATCGGCAACGCGTCCATGTCGGCGCGCAGGCCGACACGACGATTGCCACGCCCCTGCCCCGTTATCAGACCCACAACGCCGGTTCCCCCGATACCCTCGTGCACCTCATCCACGCCATAGGCGCGGAGCTTCTCGGCGACGATCGCGGCGGTTCGGGTTTCCTCGAATCCCAGCTCCGGGTGCGCGTGAAAGTCCTGGCGGATCGCGGTCAGCTCGGATGCGAAGGCTTCGATTTCGGGAATAAGACTCATGCGGTGGCTCCTTTGAGTGCTGCACGCGCTCGAGCGCGCGGAAATCGGCAAACTCCCCGGGCTACCCTGTCGCGTGCTCAGCTTCGATTGTTAATGCATCGGTGGCCTCTGGTCCATCGGGGCGAATGCTGGGCATTTCATTGCGAGTGGTCGGGGTGCACATACTCCTGCACGTCCGGCCAAATGGTAGAAACCGAGGGCAGGTTCGAACCATGGCAATGCCAGTGCGATAACAGGGACAGTCCAGGCAAGCAGAGAGGCACGCGTGATACAGGAGCCGGGCCTGTTCGACATGCGGCCGGAAACCACTGTTCTTGCTCGTCATCTTCCAGCCACTTGCGGTTCTGCGCGAGTTGGGCGACGTTGAACATGGAACTCGGTAGGCTTGTGGAGCGATGGCAAGAGTCGTTGCCGTGACGGCCTGTGTAATGAAATGCGGAAGGAATAGTGATGTGTGGGTTTGTCTGTCTTTGGAACGTCGGAGACGAGGCGCTGGCGACCAGCATGATCACCAAGATCGCCCATCGGGGGCCTGATGCCGTTCAGGTTGCCGAGCTGCCGAACGCCCCTGTCATAATGGCCCATTGCCGCCTCTCGATCATCGGGACGGATGACGGGGCGCAGCCGATCTACCAGACCAGTGACCTGTTGGTCGCTAACGGCGAGATCTACAATCATGTCGATCTGCGCGCCATCCTCGGGCCAAGCGTCTTCGAGACGGCCAGCGACAGTGAAACCATCCTGCATCTGTTCCGATCTGGCGAAAGCCGATGGATCAACAAGCTTGACGGCATGTTCGCCTTCGTACTGGCGACGCGGGATCGGATCATCGCCGCGCGTGATCCCCTGGGAATCAAGCCGCTTTATGTCGCGCGCATTGGTGACGGCTATGCATTTTCTTCCGAACTGAAGGCCTTCGACGGTGTGGAGGTGGATCAGATTGAGGCAATTCCACCCGGCTCGCTTTACGATAGCCGCGATGGTTGGCGGCAATGGTATCGCACCCCGCACGGCGCAGCCACGCCGGAACCCGGGGCGGATATCGGGCGCACGGCGCAGGAATTGCGATTGGTGCTGGAAGAGGCGGTGGCCAAGTGGATGGTGGCTGATGTCGAAGTCGGTTCTTTCCTATCCGGAGGACTCGACAGTTCGATCATCGCGGCGATTGCCCAGAAAATACTTAAGGAGGCCGGGAAAGGACCGCTCAAGACCTTCGCGGTTGGCACCGAAGGATCGGCCGACCTGCTCGCGGCGCGGCGCGTCGCGGATCACATAGGTGCCGAACATCACGAATACGCCTTTACCGCCGATGACGTCGTCGAGAACCTTTCGCACGTGATCTATCACCTCGAAAGCGCGGATGTGGACCTTGTGCGCAGCGCGATACCGACGCTTTTTGCGGCCCGCCTGGCACGCAACAAGGTCAAGGCGGTACTGACCGGCGAGGGTGCCGATGAACTGTTCGCGGGATACACTTATCACCACGACTATGTGGACGATCCTCGTGCCTTGGCAGATGAACTGACCCGGAGCCTTGGCACGATGCACAACATCAACCTTCAAAGGGTGGACCGGATAACCATGGCCGAAAGCCTGGAGGCGCGCACGCCCTTTCTCGACCGCGATCTCATCGACTTCGCGCAATCCGTTCCCGCCGCGTGGAAACTTTGCCGTACAGATCCGGAGGCTGCCGAGGCAACCGGCGAAACCACCGAGAAGTGGATATTGCGCAAGGCCTGCGCCGACCTGCTGCCCGAAGACCTCGTCTGGAGGAAAAAGGCACAGTTCGACGAGGGGTCAGGCACGGTGGCGGCACTTGAGGGCGCGCTGCAAAAGCAGATGGGCAAGGCAACGCCCGTGACCCGCGACGAGGAAGCCGCGCTTTACGAAAGCATCCTGCGCAAGGCGTTCCGAAAGCCGGAGCGTATTCTCGAAAACGCGGGCAGGTGGGAAGCGGATCGGGTTTGATCATCACCGTGCTGATTGCGTCAAAGGGCGACGGTTCGTTCTACTCCATCAAGCCGGGCATGTGACTACATCTCCAACACGGCCGCGCCCTGCACCCTGCCGTTTCGAAGGTCATCGAGTGCTTCGTTGGCCTTCTCGAGCGGATAGGGCGTGGTTTCGGTTTTCACACCAGCGGCCTCTGCCACCGGAAAGAACTCTTGCCCGTCCTTCCGGGTGAGATTTGCCACCGACATGATCGATCGCTCCTCCCAGAGGTCTGCGTAGGGAAAGCTCGGAATATCACTCATGTGGATCCCAGCGCAGATCACGCGCCCACCTTTGCGCACGGCTTTCAGGGATGCGGGCACAAGAACGCCGACGGGTGCAAAGATAATGGCTGCATCAAGGAACGCCGGAGAGGGCTCGGAGGAACCGCCCGCCCAAACGGCACCAAGCGTCCGTGCAAATTCCTGCGCTGCGTCGTCGCCGTCTCGCGTGAAGGCGTAGACTTCGACTCCCTGGTACCGCGCAATCTGGCAGAGGATGTGGGCCGCTGCACCGAAACCGTAGATGCCCAGCCTCTGTGGCTTCCCAGCGAGCTTGTAACTCCGATAGCCGATCAAGCCTGCGCATAGCAGCGGCGCCAGCGACACCGGGTCCGCCTTTTCGGACAGAGGAAAGACGAAATCCGAGTCTGCAACGCAGTATTCGGCGTAGCCGCCGTTGATTGTGTAGCCCGTGAAGCCCGGGGCATCGCACAGGTTTTCATGCCCCGAGCGGCAATAGGGGCACTTTCCGCAGGTGTGGCCAAGCCAGGGCACGCCAACACGCTGTCCAGCTTCGAGACCCTCGACCTTGGGACCGACTTGATGCACGCGGCCCACGATTTCATGCCCTGGAATGAGAGGTAGCCGTGGTTCAGTGAGATCACCATCCACAACATGCAAATCGGTTCGGCAGACACCACAGGCCTCGGTAGCGATACGGACTTGTCCGGCAGCAGGTTTTGGAACTGGCACATCCCGCAAGGCCAGCCGTGGCGCGTCGCCATCAAAGACCATTGCACGCATTGTTCTCTCCTTGCTGTTCGTGAGCGTGATTTGGCAAGGCAGCCATTGTTCGCCGGCTCAGGGCAAATCCTGCCCCGTCGAGAAGTTCTTGCCACGATCAGCTTCTCATGAGTCACCGTGCTGTGCGTCTGCGAAGGACCAGTAACGCACCCTACGGTGCCCGGATACATGCAGCTTTGCCCGACCCGATGCCCGGCACAGTTTCGAGTCGACCATCGTGAGCCGCGATTTCCAGCGCTTCGACGGACTCCAAGTGCAATATCCTGCAGTCTGAACGCGAACTCCAGACTACCCCGGAACAGACTGAGTCCATCGAGAATGGACAGCCTCGCTCAAGGCGCTCC
>JAABTI010000101.1 GCA_011389955.1 Paracoccaceae bacterium
CGCGCATCTGGCCGGGTACAAGCGGCCCAAAGAGGTGCATTTCGTGGAGTATGACGACCTTCCGCGCAGTACGACGGGCAAGATCGTCCGTCACGAGGTCGAACGCCGGTTGAGCCAAGACAGCGGCTGACGCGACCGGGCGTTCGCATTATCCCGAAAGGGTCATGACAACGGTCCTTGCCCTCCGGGGCGACGTGCCATGTTGCGCCTTTCAGGTCTTGAAGTATTGCGGCTTGCCGGTTGTCCATGTCTCGCCCCAGTGCTGGCCGCCGCCATCAACGGTCAGCACTTCGCCCGTAATGAAGTTGCCGGAGGCGGCGCTGAGAAATGCACTGGCTTGAGCGATGTCCCAGGCGGTGCCCGCGCGCATCATCGGGTTTGTTTTCGGATAGGCGGCGCGCGCTTCGGTGGAATAGACGTTCCATCCCTCGGTTTCGATGGCGCCGGGCGCGATGCAGTTCGTCCGGATATTGTGGGGCGCCCATTCCACCGCAACTGACCGACTGAGCGCGACAACGCCCGCGCGCGCGGCCGTCGAGTGGGCCACACCGTACAGGCCGTGCGTGGTAACGACGACGATATTCACGATGCAGCCCGGACGTTCGAAATCACGCCATTTCAGCGCGGCGGCCTGCATCATGTTCCAGGTGCCATTGAGATTGGTATCGATGACCGCGTTCCAGCCCTTGGGGCTGAAATCGATCGCGGCCTGCGGAAACTGCCCTCCGGCACTGTTGACAAGGATATCGGCCCCGCCGCTTTCATCCCATTGCCGGGCCCAGAATCCGTCCACTTGTGGCCTGTCGCGGATGTCGAGCGTTTCGCCGGACGCCACGTGGCCCGCAGCACGCAATGCTTCGGCAAGCCGCTCGGTCTTTTCGGCATCACGTCCAGTCACCACGATTTCGGCGCCAAGTCTTGCGTAAAGCCAGGCAATCGCCCGGCCGATCCCGCCTCCGCCCCCGGAAATCACGGCCAGGCGACCTTTCAGGGCATCGCAGGCGAAAACCGTGTCGTGAGTCGCGAGTTCGCTATCCGTAAGGCCGAATCCCGCGGTTTCAGTCACGGGGCATATCCTTGAGCAATTCACCAGCAATGATCATCTTGCGAACCTCGGTGGTGCCCGCACCGATTTCCAGAATCTTGGTGGATCGGAACAGGCGGTTGATCTCGGATTCCCATATATATCCGCTACCCCCATGAACCTGAACCGCCAGGTCAAGTACCTTGTGGACCGTGTCGGCGCCATACATCACCGAGGCTGCGGTAAGCTTGTGAATGTCGCCTCGCCCGCCGCTACCAACCTCCAGATCGCCAGAGGCGGACAGCACCCTGTAGGTGAAGGTGCGCATCGTCTCGACCAGCACATACATTTCCGCCAGCATCGACTGCACCATCTGGAACGAACCGATCGGTTTGCCGAACTGCCGCCGCGTCTGGGCGTATTCGACGGTCAGATCAAAGGCGCGCTCGGCCACGCCGAGGCAAATGGGAGAGATCATCGCACGTTCCAGGTCAAGTCCGCTCATCACGATGCCAACGCCCTGGTTTTCCGCGCCGACAAGGTTCTCTGCCGGCACACGGCAATCCTCGAAAACGAGTTCCGCTGTCTGACTGCCGCGATAACCCATCTTTTCCAGTTTTTGCGCAACCTTGAAGCCGGGGGTGTCGGTTTCCACAATGAAGGCGGAAATGCCCTTCGGTCCCATTTCCGGAGCGGTCTTGGCATACACCAGAACGATATCGGCGACGGGACCGTTGGTGATGTACATCTTGGAGCCATTCAGGACGTAGTCATCGCCGTCTCGCTTCGCGACCGTGCGCATCGACCCCAGCGCATCCGATCCGGCGCCCGGTTCTGTCAGCCCAAGCGCGCCAATTGCTTTCCCGGAGCAAAGATCAGGAAGGTATTTGCGACGTTGCTCCTCGTTGCCGTTGCGATAGATGTTGTTTGCGCACAAGTTGTCATGCGCCACCACGGACAGCGCCATGGCGTGGTTCCACCTCGAAAATCCCTGCAAGACAATGCCGGCGGACAGAAGGTCCATACCCGCGCCACCATACTCGTTCGGGATAGTTGCCCCGAAAAAGCCGGTTTCGCCGATCTTGGGAAATGCATCCTCGGGCCACCACTCGTCTCGATCCATCCGTTCGGAAAGCCCATAAAGTTCGTTACGGGCAAATCGGTCCGCGTGATCGAGAATGGCTGCCTGTTCGGCGTCCAGCTCGAATGACTCGGGGTAATTCTGGGTCATCAGGGGCTTCCTTGTTCGGCTCTCGCATGAAAATCCAATTGATGAATTCATTTCATCACATGATTTTTGCGCAGGTCAATTGAAAATATCTGTTAAATATCTGTTTTGAGGCTTCTCAACGCAATGTATTTGTCAGATTCAACCTGCCGTGTTGACATAGTTGATGAGTATGGATCATTAATGGGAAGTGCGACGTTGCGGGTCGTGTTGCTGTGCTGAGCGGAGGTGCGAAAAATGAGCGAAGTTGTTTCAACGTGGCGCGATGGGGCGGTTATGACCGTCATGATAACGCGTGAGCCGCGCAGGAACGCGCTGAACGAAGCCGTTGCAACAGGAATATGCGAAGCAATCGATCACGCAGAGGCGGATGGTGATATCCGCGGGATTGTTCTGACCGGGGCAGGGGAGAAGGCGTTTTGCGCCGGTGGCGACCTTCAGCCATCCGCGGACGGCACCCCTTTCACGATCGATGCCGCGAACCCTGCGCATTACGTCGCCGGTCTGTTTCGGCGGATGAACCAGTGCCGCCTGCCTCTGATCGCGCGGGTCAACGGGCACGCGCTGGCCGGGGGGTTTGGCCTTGTCTGTGGCTGCGATCTCGTCGTGGCACGCGAGGATGCGTTGCTCGGGGTATCAGAAGTGAAGGTCGGGCTGTTTCCGATGATGATCTTGCCCTTCCTGCTACGTAACACGCCCAATCGAGTGCTGATGGAAATGTGCCTGACCGGCGAGCCGCTGACCGCCCGGGAGGCGCTTGCGCATGACATTGTGAACTACGTCGTGCCCGGTGATGAGCTTGACGCCAAGATCGACTGGCTGGTCGAGCGCGTGACGACCAAATCGCCCACGGGAATACGGCTGGGCAAGCAGGCGCTGGTGAAGATACGCGAGATGACTTTCGACGCTTCGTTGGAATATGCGCCTTTCGTGCTGGCCAACATGGCCCGGACCGAAGATGCCCGCGAAGGGTTCGCCGCCTTCGCCGAAAAGCGTGCTCCGGAATGGACGGGCAGGTAAGCAATGGCAGAGGTGAGAGTTGGCGGCGGCGGTGGATTCTGGGGTGACAGCCCCGAGGGCGCGGCCCAGATCGTTCGCAAGGGTCACGTTCACTACCTCGTACTCGACTATCTGGCCGAGGTCACGATGTCGATCCTGTCGCGGATGAGGGACAAGTCGCCCGATGGCGGATATGCGCCCGATTTCATCACGCAGGTCATGCGCCCGCTTGCGCCCGAGATCGCGGAACAGGGGATCAGGGTGGTAACGAATGCCGGCGGTGTCAATCTCGAGGCTTGCCGTGCTGCGCTTGAGGAGGTGTTTCAGGAACTTGACGTGCCGCTCAAGGTCGCGGTGGTCGAAGGCGATGACATCTCGGGCCTCGCCGATGATCTGAGGGCAGCCGAAGTGCGCGAAATGTTCAGCGGCCTGCCGCTACCTGAAAAGATCAACAGCATGAATGCCTACCTGGGCGCGCGTGGCATCGCCCGCGCCCTGGATAAGGGCGCGGATGTCGTCTTGACCGGGCGCGTCGTGGATTCCGCGCTGGTGCTGGGACCGCTTATTCATGAATTTGGCTGGGGCGAGACGGAGTATGATCGTCTGTCCGCCGGTAGCCTTGCCGGGCATCTTCTGGAATGCGGGCCGCAGGTAACCGGGGGTATCTTCACGGACTGGCGCAAGGTGCCCGGCTGGGATGACATGGGCTTTCCCGTAGCGGTCTGCCGCCCTGATGGCAGTTTCGATATTACCAAGCCCCCAGGGACAGGCGGGTTGGTCACGCCCCAAACGGTCGCAGAGCAGGTCTGCTATGAAGTGGGCGATCCTTCCTCATATATCCTGCCGGATGTCATCTGTGACTGGACCGATCTCCAGTTGGAACAAGCTGGCGAGGCGCGGGTCCGTATCAGCGGCGCGCGGGGGAGGGCGCCCACTGGCGCGCTCAAGGTCAGCGCGACCTATCCCGACGGCTATCGCTCGGCGGTGACGATGATGATTGCCGGGCGTGACGCGGCGGCCAAGGCCCGCGCAACCGGCGAAGCTATCCTCAAGCGCGTAGGCAGAATGATTGCCAGCGCAGGTTTCGCTCCGCTCAGCGAAACGATGATCGAGGTTCTGGGCGCTGAAAGCAACTATGGCGCTCAGGCTCGAACGGGTCACACGCGTGAGGTCGTGCTCAAGCTCGCCGTGCGTCACCCGAAGCGTGAGGCGCTCGGCTATTTCGCGCGCGAAATCTACCCCGCCGCCTGCTCGATGGCGCAGGGCTTGACCGGTTTTGCCGGGGGGCGTCCCGCGCCGCAGCCCGTTATCCGACTGTTTTCGTTCCTTGTCGAAAAGGATCTTGTGCCGATGACGGTCGGGCTTGGCGGCGCGCGGTTCGGCGTGTCGCACGGGCCTTCGGGCGGTCATGCCGTCGCGACTCCAGATATCGCCGAAGGGAAACTGCCTACGGTCGGTGGTCCGCGTTGCACGGTGCCGCTGGTCGCGCTGGCGTACGGGCGCAGTGGTGACAAGGGCGACAAGGCCAATATCGGCATTCTGGCCCGTGATCCGGTTTTCCTGCCCTGGATCCGTCTTTCGCTGACGCCGGAGGCCGTGGCGAACTGGTTTTCCCATTTCGTGACCGGAGAGGTGCGGCGCTACGAATGGCCGGGCCTTGATGGATTCAATTTCGTCATGGATCAGGCGCTTGGCGGGGGCGGAGTCGCCTCTTTGCGCCATGATCCGCAAGGCAAGGCGCTCGCCCAGATCCTGCTCGACCTGCCGGTTGCGATCCCGGCGGAATGGGTGGCCGAGGGCGGACTGCTTGCTGATTTCTCTCAAGAGGCGCGTTTCGCATGACCACCGTGAAAGATTTCCCCATCCGCAAGATACTTGTTGCCAACAGGGGCGAAATTGCCTGTCGTGTCATCCGATCGGTGCGTGCCATGGGGCTGACATCGGTCGCCGTGTGCCACGGCGTCGAGGCCGGCGCGCGCCACGTACGCGAAGCCGACCAGATGGTCGAGCTGACCGGAGAGACCCCCGTGGCTGCCCATCTGGATGTTGCGCAGATCATCGAAGCGGCCCGCGACACGGGGGCGGATGCCATCCACCCCGGTTATGGCTTCCTGTCTGAAAACGCTGATTTTGCCCGCGCGGTGGAACAGGCCGGGCTGACCTTTATCGGCCCGTCTGCCGATACCATTGCGCTGATGGGCGACAAGATATCTTCGCGCAACTTTGCCGAAACGCATGGTGTTCCGGTGGCGCCGTCGGTCCTGCCGACGGACGATCTGGATGCATTTCTGGAAGAGGCTTCCGGCATCGGCTTTCCGCTCCTGATCAAGGCATCCGCCGGTGGTGGCGGCAAGGGCATGAGCATCGTGCGCGCGCCCGAGGACTTGCAGGAGGCCGCTCGCATCGCCGCCAGCGAGGCAGAGAGGTATTTCGGTGACGGCCGGGTCTACGCGGAGCTCTACGTGGAGGATCCCCGCCATATCGAGGTCCAGGTGCTTGGCGACGGCAAGGGCAATGTAATTCATCTGCATGAACGGGAATGTTCGGTGCAGCGGCGGTTCCAGAAAATCATCGAAGAGGCTCCCGCTGCCGATCTGCCGGAGGGCCTCGCGCAGGAGATCTGCGCGGCCGGGACGCGGCTGGCGCAGGCAGCTGATTATCGCAATGCCGGAACGGTTGAGTTCATTGTCGGTAAGGATGGTCGGTTCTTTTTCCTCGAAATGAATACCCGGCTTCAGGTGGAGCACCCTGTGACAGAGATGATAACGGGTCTTGATCTCGTTCAGGCTCAGATCGAGATCGCAGCGGGTCGCGGCCTGCCGGTGTCACAAGCTGGTGTGGGCCGACATGGCCATTCCATCGAGTGCCGCATCTGTGCCGAGAATCCAGAGCGGGACTTCATGCCCGAAACGGGCTTGATCCGCTTTCTAAACATCCCCGAGGCCCCGTGGCTGCGGTTCGAGCATGCGCTTGATGCACAGCGCCGCGTTACGTCCGATTTCGACCCGATGCTGGCCAAGCTGGTCGTGCATGGCGGGACGCGCGAAGAAGCGATCGACCGGTCATTGGCCGCTCTTGGCGATCTGGCCATCCTGGGCGTAACGACCAACACCGACTATTTGCAACGCATTCTCGAAACCCCGGCGTTTCGCGCCGGGGAGTTGCATACCGGCTTTCTTTCCCAACATGCCGAAGCTCTCAAACCCCGCTCCCTTGGGCAACTGGAACAGGACAGGCTGCTGATTGCTGCGGCGCTGGGGTTCCGGGAATTCCGCCAATTGGCCTTCGACGTGCCGGAGCTGCACGCGGCCATCGGACCATGGAGAAACTGAACCGATGTCCTTCCAAATCATTCTGGATGGCGAATCGCATGATATCGAGATCATCCATCGCCGCCCGCACCTGAGACTTCTGATCGACGGGCGCGAGCATGTCGTCGAAGATCCCGGTCACCCCGGAGAGGGTCTGGCGCATGCGGTGATTGCCGGGCAACGCCTGAATATCGCGCGCGCACAGGCCGACGGCGGGCAGGTGGTCCGCTGTGACGGGCGCACCCATACGGTGACGCTTCTGGCCGAGGGCGAAGAGGCCGACACGGTCGGCGTGCTGTCGGATCTGCGCGCACCGATGCCCGGCACGGTGGTTACCGTGCACGTACAGCCGGGGCAGGATGTTTCGGTCGGCATGGCGCTTGTCACGATCGAGAGCATGAAGTTGCAGACCATGCTGGCCGCCCCGCGTGATGGGGTGGTGGCGGAAATCTGCGTGGCCGAGGGGGATCTGTTCGAGAAAGATCAGCTTCTCGCCACCCTGCAAAAGGAACAAGGCGAGGCTGACAATGCGTAAGATCCAGTCGAAACTCAGCACCAACAGCCCCGAA
>JAABTI010000102.1 GCA_011389955.1 Paracoccaceae bacterium
CCAGGAAGGCGGCCGCGTACAGCGACTGCGTCCGCCGCTCGCGCGTGATTGGCCGCCGGCGCTGGACCAGGTCGAACGGGCCGGGCAGGACGCCGGGGTGGTGATGTATCTGCGCGCCCGCATCATCGCCCATGAGTTGCGCGACCTTGGCATCGACAGCAACTGCGCCCCGCTGGCCGACGTGATCGCGCCTGGCACGCATCCGTTCCTGCGCAATCGCTGCTACGGCGATGCACCGGGGCAGGTGGCGCTGCTGGCACGCGCGGTGGCCGACGGCCTGATGGCGGGCGGCGTGGTGCCCGTGCTCAAGCATATCCCCGGCCATGGTCGCGCGGTGGTGGACAGCCACCTTGACCTGCCGCTGGTGGGCGCCGACGCGGAAACCCTGGAACAGGTCGATTTCGCCCCTTTCCGGGCGCTGTCGGACCTGCCCATGGCGATGACGGCGCATGTGGTCTATCGCGCGTTTGACGACCTGCCCGCGACCTTGTCACCGCTGGTCATGGCGCGTATTCGGCGCGATATCGGCTTTGATGGTCTCATCATGAGCGACGATATTTCGATGAAAGCCCTCAGCGGCGCCCCCGCCGACCTGGGGCGCGCGGCCATCGCGGCGGGCTGTGACGTGGTGCTTCACTGCAACGGCGCGCTTGATGAAAAGCGCGCGGTGGCCGCCGCTGCCGGGCCGTTGAAGGGGGCCGGGCTGCGCCGGGCCGATGCCGCCATCGCGGCGCGCCGCGCGCCCGATGATGTTGACATCGGCGCGTTGACCGCGCAGCTTGAGACGCTTGGCAACGGGCGCGGGCATGGCTGAGGACACATTCGGACAGCACGAAAGCAAACAGGGTGATGGCAACGTGGCCGCCCGGCTGGCTGCCGAGGCGCTGATCGTCGATGTGGACGGGTTCGAGGGGCCGCTCGACCTGCTGCTGTCGCTGTCGCGCACCCAGAAGGTGGACCTGCGCCGCATCTCGATCCTGGAACTGGCGCGCCAATATCTGACCTTCGTGGAACGCGCCAAGCAGCTCAGGTTGGAACTGGCGGCGGATTACCTGGTAATGGCGGCCTGGCTGGCCTATCTCAAGTCGCGTCTGTTGCTGCCGCCCGACCCCGAGGAGGAAGGCCCGTCTGGTGAGGAGATGGCCGCGCACCTGGCGTTTCAGCTGGAGCGGCTACAGGCCATGCGCGATGCCGCCGCCAAGCTGATGGCGCGCGACAGGCTGGGGCGCGACGTCTTTGCGCGTGGTCTGCCCGAGGACGTGACCCGCGTGCGCAGGGTTCGCTACACGGCCACGCTGCTGGACCTGATGCAGGGCTATGCGCGGTTGCGCACCCGCGATGAATTCCGCCCCTACGTGATGGACCGCGAGGCCGTTTTCACGATGGAGGAGGCTCTTGACCGGCTGCGCGGCCTGATCGGCTATTCCGGGGACTGGACCGAAATTTCGGGTTTTCTGCCCGAAGGCTGGACCGAAGACCCCGCACGCCGGCGCTCGGCCACGGCATCGACCTTTGCCGCCTCGCTGGAGCTGGTCAAGGAAGGCAGCGCCGAGATGCGCCAGAGCGATACATTCGCGCCGATCCAGATGCGCCGAAAGGACCGCAGCGGCGAATGATCGCGCCGCCAGCCTCGTGCGCTGAAGCAGTCGGACGGAAAAGAAGTTGAAAACGGACAACACCGCCGGAGTAGGATGATGCAAGACGAAAGCCATGAGACCGGCGACAGCCTGTTCGAGGCCCCGCCGATGGCCGAACAGGAGCGCATGGTCGAGGCGATCCTGTTCGCCACGGCCGAGCCTGTCACCGTGGCCGAACTGGCGGATCGGATGCCTCATGGCTGCGATCCCGCCGAGGCATTGGCGCATCTGCGCCGCCGCTACGAAGGGCGCGGGGTGCGGCTGGTCAAGGTGGGTGATGCATGGGCGATGCGTACCGCGCCCGACCTGGGCCATCTCATGCACCGCGAAACCGTCGAGACGCGCAAGCTCAGCCGTGCCGCGATCGAGACGCTGGCGATCATCGCGTATCATCAGCCTGTCACCCGCGCCGAGATCGAGGAGATTCGTGGCGTGTCGGTCAGCCGCGGCACGGTCGATCAGTTGATCGAAATGGAATGGATTCGCTTCGGGCGCCGCAAGATGACTCCGGGCCGCCCGGTGACGTTCGTGGTTACGCAGGCATTCCTCGACCACTTCGGCCTGGAGAGCGCGCGCGATCTGCCGGGACTGGCCGAATTGCGTTCGGCGGGCCTTCTGGACAACCGTCCGCCGCCCGGCAGCCTGCCGCAAGTGGGCGACGGGACCGACGAAGACGACGAGGGAGGCATTACCCCCGAAGGACAAAGCGAACTGTTCGAGGATTGACGCCGCGCTTGCGTAGATGCGCGATTGCGCGGCGTCACAAGGCAGCCATATAATATTACATATATCAACGACTTGCCGTTTTTTCACATAGCGGGGCGCCCTCAATATCACGCCAGAAGCGCGCGCACCCTGTCGGCGACAGCCTGCGCCGTGATGCCGAATTCCTCATACAGAACGCCCCCTGGCGCCGACGCACCGAAGCCATCCATGCCGACGAAATCGGCCTTGCTTTCGCGGCCGCGCTCGCCGCATAGCCAGCGGTCCCAGCCTTGCCGCACGCCGGCTTCGACGCCGACCCGCACCGCCCCGCCGGGCAGCACCCGCTTGCGCCAGGACTCGTCAGCTTCGGCGAACAACTCCATGCAGGGCATCGATACCACCCGCGTGCCGATCCCGTCGGCCTCCAGCGCGGTGCGCGCCTCCATCGCGATGGCCACTTCCGAACCGGTGGCGATGACGATCGCCTGCCGCTTGCCCGTTGCCTCGGCCAGCACGTAGGCCCCGTTGGACACCATGTTGCTGTTGCGATGCTCGGTGCGCAGGGTGGGCACACCCTGCCGTGTCAGCGACAGCACGGAGGGCGTGGTCGTCGCCGTCAGGGCAAGTTCCCACGCCTCGGCCGTCTCGACCGTGTCACAGGGCCGGAACACGCGGGTATTGGGGGTCGCCCGGCTGATCGCGAGGTGCTCTACCGGCTGGTGGGTGGGACCATCCTCGCCCAATCCGATGCTGTCATGGGTCATCACGTAGGTCACCGGCAGGCCCATCAGCGCCGACAGCCGCATCGCCGGGCGGGCGTAATCGGTGAAGCACATGAAGGTGCCGCCATAGGGCCGCACGCCGCCATGCAGAGCCATGCCGTTCATCGCCGCAGCCATGCCATGCTCGCGGATGCCGTAGTGAATGTAGCGGCCCTTGCGGTTGTCCAGGTCGAACACGCCCAGGTCGGCGGTCTGGGTATTGTTCGACCCGCTCAAGTCGGCCGAGCCGCCCACGGTCTCGGGGGCGATCGGGTTGATGACCTCAAGAACCAGTTCGCTGGACTTGCGGGTGGCCATCTTGGGCGCTTCGGCGCTGATCTGTTTTTTCAGCGCCTTGATCCGCGCCGACAGCCTGCGCGGCACCTCGCGGGCGTGAACGCGGGCGAACTCGTCCTGCCGCCGCTGAGAAAGGGTGGCAAGGCGGCCCTGCCACGCCGCGCGCTCGGTGGCGCCCCGGCGGCCGATTTCCTCCCACTGGGCCTTGATATCGGCCGGAACCTCAAACGGAGAGGCTGTCCACCCGTAGGCGGCCTTGGTGTCCGCGATCAGGGTCTCGTCGGTCAACGCCCCATGCCCTTTCGCCGTATCCTGAGCAGCGGATCCAAGCGCGATATGCGTCTTGCAGGCGATCATCGACGGCTTGCGCGCGGCCTTGGCGGCGCTGAGAGCGGCATCGATCGCATCGGGGTCGTGCCCATCGATTTCCTGCACGTGCCAGCCGGCTGCGCGGAACCGCTGTATCTGGTTGGTGCGGTCGGCGAGGTCAACCTTGCCGTCGATGGTGATGTTGTTGTTGTCCCACAGCACCACCAGCTTGCCGAGGCGGTGCCGACCAGCCAGACCGATCGCCTCGTGGCTGACGCCTTCCATCAGGCAGCCATCGCCGGCGATCACATAGGTCATGTGATCGACCACCTTTCGGCCATAGCGGGCGCGCTGGATTTCTTCGGCCATCGCGAAGCCGACGGCGTTCGACAACCCCTGACCCAGAGGGCCGGTCGTGGTTTCGATACCGCTGGCGTGCCCGTATTCGGGGTGGCCTGCCGTGCGCGCGCCCCACTGCCGGAAATTGCGGATCTCGTCCATCGTCATGTCAGCATAGCCGGTCAGATGCAGCAGCGAATACAGCAACATCGATCCATGCCCCGCAGACAGGATAAAGCGATCGCGGTCGGGCCAGTCGGGGTCGGCAGCATCGAACTTGAGGTGGTTCTCGAACAGGACCGTCGCCACGTCGGCCATGCCCATCGGCATGCCGGAATGGCCGGAGTTGGCGGCGTGGACCGCATCAAGCGTCAAGGCGCGGATCGCCGCCGCCTTGCTCCAGTGATCGGGGTGAGACGTACGCAGGGCAGTGATATCCACGGGCTTGGCATCCTTTGATGTGGCTATGCTTGCCCGTTGCATATCAGCCCAGCGGTGAAGATCAAGCATTCGGCTAAGTCATTGGCGTCAAAGGGGGCGCATTTTGCGGCGGCTTTGGATAAACTCTTTGTCAAACAGCGCCGGCGTTGATTCGGGCACGCACGAGGCGCAAGAACGGGGGTTGAGGAACCATGAGCGAGATCACCGAACTGGAACGCAGGCTGACGGCGGCGATGGAGCGCATCGGGCAGGGCCTGGAGGGCTTGTCGGAGCGCGGCACGCCCCCTGCCGGAGCCGATGCCGCGCCGGGCGATGCCGAGGGAGAGGACGCGGCGAAGCTGCGTCAGGATCTGGAGGACGAACGCCTGGTGACGGCGCAACTCGAGGAGCGGATCAAGGCATTGCACCGTAAGCATGACGAGCGGGTCGCAGCGCTGGAAGACGAACTTTCCAAGACGCGAAAGGCCTTGAAGGAGATGGGGCAAGCTCTTGAAAAACTGAAGAAATCAGAAGATTTGCTGCAAAAGGATGCGCAGGCTTTGCGGGCTGCGGGCGCCGACGTCGCCGGAGAGATGATCAACGCAAGCCTCAGCGCGGAGCTGGACACGCTGCGCGCCGCGCGCGCCGCCGAGAAGTCCGAGGCACAAGCGATCATGGCCGCGCTGGAGCCGCTTCTGACCAGTGAGGCGAAGGAGGAAAAGTGATGCCGGAGATCGAGATTCAGATCGGGGGGCGGGGGTTTGATGTTTCCTGCCAGGAGGGCGAGGAGCAGTTCCTGCATGCCGCGGCGGCGATGCTGGATAACGAGGCGTCGGTGCTGACCCGTCAGATCGGGCGCTTGCCGGAATCCCGCATGCTGTTGATGGCGGGCTTGATGCTGGCCGACAAGACCGCCGGTATCGAGGACAGCGTCAAGGAAAAAGACAACAAGATCAAGGAACTGGAGGCCGAACTTCAGAAGTTGCGCGAAGCGCCGCCGCCGCAGCCGGAGCGCGTGGAAGTGCCGGTGGTTCCCACCGGGGTGACCGACACGCTGGCCGAGTTGGCGGCGCGTGCGGAGGCCCTGGCCGACCGTGTCGAGGAAACCGCCAAGGCCTGACGGCCCCGGCGCGCGGCGCGTTCACGAACGTCCGGAACGGACGGTTCGCGCCTTGAAACGTACGTTTTCCACGCCCACAGCCGGCACGCCGGCGCGATCACGGCGCCACGGCCAGATCCGGCCCGGTCCGGAAATAGGACACGTTGTTGGTGAAGGTGCTGTCGGGCACCAGCCGGATCAGCCGCCCGTCGGGCGCGTCGATCCCCGCGATGGCGTCGATGAACCAAGGGTTCCAGTCCGGCTCGGGGCCGAGATACTTGCGCAGCAGTCGGCGGAACAGGGCCGGGCGCATCGCCACCACCTCGGCACGGCCACGCAGACCGAGATGCAGCAGGATGCCGGCGGGGCGGTCGAACTCGACCACCTCGACCGCGCAGCGCGGGTCGCGCCGCAGGCGGCGCGTGGAACTGCCGCCTTCGGTCGCGGGTATCCACAGCGCGCCGTCCTCCCACAGGAACCAAACCGGCGCATTGCGCGGCGCGCCGTCAGGGGTGGTGGTGGCGAGGTTGGCCATCAACGGCTTGTGCAGGACAGCCTCGGGCGGGAAAGGATGCGTCGTCATGGGCGGCAGCATGGCACGGCGCGCGGGGCGCGGCAATCGCGCCGCGCTCAGGCCTCGCGCCAGAAGACCGGGCTGAACAGCACCAGAACGGTCAGCATTTCCAGCCGGCCCAGGAACATCCCGGCCACGATCACCAGCTTGGCCGCGTCGCCAAGGGGCGCGAAGCTGCCGGCCGGGCCGATCACCGGCCCGATGCCGGGGCCGACATTGGCCACCGCGGTCAGCGCGCCGCTGAGCGCGGTCTGGAAATCGAGACCCAGCAAGCCAAGCGTGAAGGCCAGAGCCCCGAAGGTCAGCGCGAAGAAGGTGAAATAGGAAATCACCCCCGACATGACATCGTCCTCGACCTTGCGGCCCTCGTAGCGGATGGTGGAGACGGCATTGGGCAGCTGGATCTTGCGGATCTCGGCGCGGGCGGCGCGCAGCAGGATGAGCCAGCGCATGACCTTGACCCCGCCCGAGGTGGAGCCGGTGCAGCCCCCGGCGGCCGAGATGAAGAAGAACACCGCCACGGCGAATGGCCCCCAAAGGGTGTAGTCGGTGGTGGCGTAGCCCGTGGTGGTGACGATGGACACCACGTTGAACGCCACCAGGCGCACCGCCTCGAGGACCGGCGTGCCGGTGGTCAGGGTCAACCACAGGGTAACGCAGCCGATAACCGCGCCCAGCGTCCATAGCAGCGCAAACACCTGTTCGCTGCGCAGGCGTCCGCGATAGAGCACCCGGATATACCAGGCGAAGGGCAGTGCCCCCAGGATCATGAAGAACACCGCCGTCCATTGCAGGAAGGCGCTGTCGAACTGGCCGAAGGAGGAATCCGAGGTGGAAAAGCCCGCGGTCGATACCGTTGTCATGGCATGGGCCGCGGCGTTGAACACGCTCATGCCGCCGATCCGGTAGATGATGGCGCAAAG
>JAABTI010000103.1 GCA_011389955.1 Paracoccaceae bacterium
CTCGGCGACCGATGCGCTGTCGGGCAGGTTCAAACGCCTGGGCATGTCACGAAAACCTCGCGGGGCTGAGGGCGGCGATGGTGGCGGCGTCCAACGAGGGCGCCGCGCCCGTTATCAGGTCGGCGGCCAGCTGGCTGGCGGCCGGTGCGGTCTGAAACCCGTAGCCGCCCTGTCCCGCCAGCCAGTGAAAACCGGGCATGTGTGCGTCGGGCCCGATCACAAGGGTGCGGTCGGGCGCAAAGCTGCGCAGGCCTGCCCAGTTGGCCAGCATGCGGGTCACGGGGTGGATCACCATTTTCTCGTAGCGCGCCAACCCTTCGGCCAGCACCATGTCATCGGCCCAGGCATCGTGCGGATCGACGCGCTCCTCCTCCGCTGGCGAAACGATCAGCGCCCCGGCGTCGGGCTTTGCATACCAGCTTTCCTCGCCCGCCCCCTCGACGAAAGGCCACCCCGACGTGTCCAGCCCCCCCGGCGCTGCGATGCGCGCCATGGAGCGACGGTAGGGCGTGATCCCGAGCGGCGCAGCCCCGGCCATGCGGGCGATCTCGTCGGCCCATGCCCCGGCGGCGTTGACGATGATGTCGGCGGTGTGGTCCTGACCCCCGGCCGTGACCCGCCAGCCTTGACCTGAGCGCGCAATCGCCGTCACCGGCGCGCCGGTGACGAATGTCGCGCCAGCGCCGCGCGCGCGCCGCGCGTAGTTCTGGATCAACAGGTCCGTGTCCAGGTCGTAGGCGTCGGGCCTGTAGGCGGCATGTACGACCGTGTCCGGGTTCAGGATCGGCCAGAGCGATGCAGCCTCCGCCAGGGTGATTTCGCCCAGCCCCAGGGCGGTGGCATCTGCGCGAAACGCCTCACCCCGGTCGGCGCGCGCCACCAGCATCATGCCACGCCGCGACAACACCCCGCCATCGGCGTGGTGATGGTGATCGGCGCTGGCCGCGTTCAGGGCTTTCACGCTGGCGTTGCCATAGTCGCGTATGAACATTGCCGCCGAGCGCCCCGAGGCGTGATAGGCAAGCGATTTCTCGTTTTCCAGCAAGGTCACCCGCGCATGTGGCGCCAGGCAGGCGGCGACCGATACGCCGGCGACGCCGCCGCCTATGACGATGATGTCGCTCATGCTTCCTCCAGTCGGTCGGTGGCGGGGGGCGGGGCGGGTGCCAGCGCCGATATGCGCGCCCGCAACTCCGCGTCCATGTCAAGCGATAGCGCCGCCAGGGATGGTGCCAGTTGCGCGGTGCTGCGCGCAGAGATGATCGGTGTAGGGCCTGCGGGGTGCGTGGCGACCCACGCCACCGCCAGGGTCGCCGGATCGGTGCCCAGATCCGCGGCGAGCGCAATCAAGTCCCGCGCGGTGTCATGCATCCAGTCCGGCGCATAGCGGGCCGCATATCCCTTGTCTTCGCTCAACCGGCCGGTCTCGCCGCGCACGTATTTCCCCGTCAGCAACCCGCCGCCAAGCGGTGAATAAGGCGCGACCGCGATGGATTGATCGGCGCACATCGGCAGGATCTCGACCTCCGCCTGCCTTTTTACGAGATTGTACATCGGTTGCAGGATCGCGATGCGCAGACCGAATTGCGCCGCAACCCATTGCGCCTTCATGACCTGCCATGCCGCGAAATTCGAAAGCCCCACATGGCGGATCTGGCCGCGCGCGCGCAACTCGGCGAAGGTCTCCATCGTCTCCGCCAGATCGGTGTCGGGGTCGAACCGGTGCAGATAGAGGATATCGACCATGTCCATATCCAGGCGCTGACGCGATTCGTCGAACTGGCGCAGGATGTTGGCGCCGCCCGCGCCGCCCTTGAACCCGGCCTTGGTGGCCACGATCACCCGCTCGCGGTGCGAGCGCAACAGCCGTCCCGTGATCTGCTCCGAGGCGCCGTCGTTATAGACATGCGCGGTGTCGAAATGCGTCAGGCCCGCGTCAAGGCAATCGCGCACCATCCCGGCGCACTGATCGGCGTCGGCGCGACCGCCGAATTGCATCGTGCCAAATGCGAGTCGACTGGCAGGCGTGCCGTCAGGGGATGTCAGGAGCTGCGTCATGGGGCGCACAGTGCCACGGTCAGCGACCGAGTGGAAGAGTTAGCTATCAGCCGCCGGTATGGCTCATGTGGCGGGTCACACGACCGGATACATCCTGGCGGGAATAGTCGAAGTCGTGGCCCCTGGGCTTGTGCGAAATGGCATCCCGGATCGCGTCGCGCAACGGCGCGTCGTCGCCGGGGTTGTTGCGCAGGGCCGGGCGCAGGTCGCACATGTCGTCCTGCCCGAGGCACATGAACAGTTCGCCCGTGCAGGTCAGCCGCACGCGGTTGCAGCTTTCGCAGAAATTATGGCTCAACGGCGTGATGAAACCGATCTTCTGGCCGGTTTCCTCGATCTGCACATACCGTGCCGGACCGCCCGTGCGTTCCGCCAGATCCGTCAACGTGTATGTCTCGGCCAGTCGCGCGCGCAGGTCGGTCAGTTTCCAGTACTGGTCGATCCGGTCCTCGTTGCCGATATCGCCCATCGGCATGACCTCGATGAAGGTCAGGTCCATGTCTCGTGCCTTGCACCAGTCAACCAGCGCGAACAACTCGTCCTCGTTGAAACCCTTGAGCGCGACAGTGTTGATCTTGACCCTGATGCCGGCACGTTGTGCCGCATCGATGCCCTTCAGCACCCGGGGCAGGCGGCCCCAGCGGGTGATATCCGCGAATTTCTTTTCGTCCAGGGTGTCGAGCGATATGTTGATCCGCCGCACGCCCGCGGCGTACAGGTCGTCGGCAAAACGTTCCAACTGGCTGCCATTGGTGGTCAGGGTCAGCTCGCGCAGCGCCCCGCTGTCGAGATGGCGGCGCATCGAGTCGAAAAAGGTCATGATCCCCTTGCGCACCAACGGCTCGCCACCGGTGATGCGCAGCTTTTCCACACCCATGGTGATGAACGTGCTGCACATCCGGTCCAGCTCTTCCAGCGTCAGAAGTTCCTTCTTCGGCAGAAATGTCATGTTTTCCGACATGCAATAAACGCATCGGAAATCGCACCTGTCGGTGACGGAAACGCGCAGGTAGGAAATGGCGCGCTGGAACGGATCGATGAGTGGCGCTGTCATGCCGAACAACTAAGCCGTTCGCGCCGCATGGGCAAGTGTGATCTGGTTTTCGCCGCCCCGCCCGGAGCAGAAATGAATTCACAAATCATAGCGCCCCGGTCTAGCATGAAGTCATGACATTGCACTCCATCCCCTTGGTCCTGTGCGTGGCGTTGGCGACCGCCGGCTGCGCCCGGCTCGACGCGCTTCGGATCTTCGACAACCCCGCGCAGACCCCCGACACCGCGCAGGAGTCCGCGAATACGGGAGCGCAGGGTGCGACGCGTGCGCGTGACCGCCCCGGTGCGCAGGAGGGTGCGGCCGATACGACCGATGCCGACGCGGTGCGCTTTCTCGGCAGATCGGTTGCCACCCTGGGTGATCCGTCGCGGCCCGGTCTTTGGGTCGAAACGCCGCTGGCCGATTCCGGGGCGCGCGGGCGCGTGGTCCTGACCGATGGTGGCCAGGGTGTCGACCTTGACCTTATCCCGGCGGACGATGACGGCGGCAGCCGGCTGTCCCCCGCAGCGATGCGCGCCCTTGGCCTGCCGCTCGGGGCGCTGGCCGAGATCGAGGTGTTCGGCCCCTGACCCCGGGCACTGCGTGGCGTGATCGGTGACCGTTGCCTTGCCACGTCGTGGGGCCGCTCAATGCCCCGGCCACAAGCCCGGTGTTGCCAGTTCCAGGCAATGATCGTCGGGATCGCGGAAATAGAGCGACCTCCCGCCACGCGGCCACTCCACTACCGACTCGATATCGACATCATGCGCCGCGAGCGTCTCGCGCCACTGCTCCAGGTCCGCCTCGGCGATCGAGAAGGCCATGTGCAGCGGACCGACGCCATCATGGGGGGGAATGGTGCCGAACGGGGTTTCCACCGGTTCGAGCGTTTCGCCGCGTTTGAACAGCAGCAACATGCCGTGCTGCGCGACATCGAACGCCGTCATTCGATCGTCCGAGAACACCGGTGAAAGGCCGATAACCGACTCGTAGAATGCCTTGGCGCGATCCATGTCGTCGGTGTAAAGGACGGTTTCCAATATTCCTGTAGGTTCGGGCATGGGGTCATGATTGCACGAAATCGGCCCCGATCGCTACCCCCGGTTGATTTGGGACGTGCCGGGACTGGTGTTGCGGCCGTCCTTCGCCGGTGCGGTTTCGCAGTGCAGACCGCGCCCGTGTCATCTCGTCCGAATTCAGATTCGTGGCTTTTCATCGCGGTCGCGACGTGCTGTTATGAGTGTGGAATGTAATTTCGCACAGAGGAAAGAACCCATGGACATGAATTTCGGAATGCGCGAGGAAAACCGCAAGCTGCTGGCGCGAGTGGCGACCATGGTGCGCGACGAGATCATGCCGCTGGAAGATGAATACGCGGCAGAAATTGCCACTGGCGACCGTTGGCAATACACCGAGCGCCAGACCGAGATTCTCGAGGGGCTCAAGGCGCGCGCCAAGGCCGAAGGGCTGTGGAACTTCTGGCTGACCGACAGCGACAAGGGGTTTGGACTGACCACAGTCGAATACGCCTACCTGGCCGAGGAAATGGGCAAGACGCCCCTTGGCGCGGAAGTGTTCAACTGCTCTGCCCCCGACACCGGCAACATGGAGGTGTTCGAACGCTACGGCACGCAAAAGCTCAAGGATGACTGGCTCACGCCGTTGCTGGATGGGCAGATCCGTTCCGCCTACCTGATGACCGAACCCGACGTGGCCTCGTCGGACGCGACCAACGTATCGATGTCCTGCGTGCGCGATGGCGACACCTACGTGCTCAACGGCGAGAAATGGTGGGCCAGCGGGGCAGGGGATCCGCGCTGCAAGGTTTATATCGTGATGGTCAAGACCGGCGATGACGACATGCCCAAGCACCAGCGTCACTCGATGATCGTGGTGCCCGCCGCGACGCCGGGGATAGAGGTGCTGCGCCCGATGGAGGTTTATGGCCACGACGATGCGCCGCACGGGCACATGCATATCCGGTTCACCGATGTGCGCGTGCCGGCCGAAAACCTGCTTCTGGGCGAAGGGCGCGGGTTCGAGATCGCGCAAGGCCGGCTGGGGCCGGGGCGTATCCACCATTGCATGCGCGCCATCGGCCAGGCCGAGTCCGCGCTCGAGTTGATGTGCAAGCGCAGCCTCGAACGCGAGGCGTTCGGCAAACCGCTGGCGCAGCTCGGCGCCAATTACGACATCATCGCCGAATGCCGCATGGAGATCGAGCAGGCCCGCCTGCTGTGCCTCAAGGCCGCCTGGATGATGGATCAGGGCGATGCCCGTGCAGCCGCGCCGTGGATCAGCCAGATCAAGGTCGTCGCGCCGCAGGTCGCGCTCAAGGTGATCGACGAGGCCGTGCAGATGTTCGGCGGTCAGGGTATCAGCCAGGACACGCCGCTGGCCCAGAAATGGACCCATGTCCGCACGCTGCGCCTGGCCGATGGCCCCGACGCGGTACATCGCCGCCAGGTCGCACGAACCGAGTTGAAGAAATACACCCAGATGAAGGTCTGAAACCGTTATCGGTCAGGCGCGCCGCATCGCCGCCTCGGCCCACGTCAGGCCGGACGGGTCGAGGAGCGGCGCGGCCGCCGCCACGCGGGTCCGAAAGTCCCTGACCGCGCGGCCGTTTGCGGGTAAGGGACGCGCCGGAACCGGCTCCCGGCCGGCGGGTGGCATGGTGTTGCGTAACGCCGATGGCATCAGCGCCATCGCCTGCGGCGCGGCCAGCAGGCTTTCGGCAGGCGCCCCGTTGGCCAGCACGATCTCGTGGCGCTCGAAAAGCAAGTGCAGATATCGCACCGCGCTGTCGGCTGCCTCGACCGCGATACCCGGCAGGCCCGCCAGCTTGATCGCGGGCACCAGCACCTCGGGCGCGCCGAAGGCGTGCTGCGCCGCCGCGCCAGACACCAGAACGCGATGCTGCCGCGACAGGCGGAGATCGGCCCGCGGCAGGCCGTGACCCAGGGCGCCCGCCGCGATGCGCACCGGGTGCAGCTTGCCGTTCATGGCCATGTCTTGCGCAGTGATATCGACGGCCCCACGCCAGCACAGCGGTTGCAGGCCGTTATCCATGGTCTGGATCAGGTCGCCGGGTGCCAGCGTCTCGACCGGGCGGGGGCCAAGGGCGGTGTCGATCAGCGTGCCGGCGACGAAGCAGACGACGCCGGTGATGGAAATGGTGACATCCTGTGTGTCCGTTCCCCCGTCGTCATCGACCAGCAGAACGGTGAACACGTCGTCCATCGTCTCGCCATCGTCGAGCGCCTGCACCGCCGGGTTGCTGTCGTCCAGGTCATAGGCCCATTCGCCCGTCTCGGGATCTATTGTGGCGGTGCCATAGCTCGCCGCGCCGGAGATCGTCCAGGTGTCGTCGGTATTGACGCTGAAAAGGCCGATATCGTCAAGGTCGCCGGTGACGATGGCGCCGCTGTCCTCGGTAACCGCTCCGCTGGTGTCTCCGCCGATCGTGGGGGCGCCCATCGTTCAATCTCTTCCGTCCAGCAGCTTGGCAAACTGCCCGGTCCCGTACGAGGTGACCGAGACCGCCGCATCGGGGTGCGGGCGGGTCCATTCGACAATGCGGTAGCGGGTGCCGGCGCGGTTGTGCCACAGGGTGCGCAGGCGTGTTTCGGTCCGGTTGCGCGCCAGCATGCGCAAGAGCTGATCCACATGCCCGAACGGTGCGACCAGGTCGATCACCCATTTCGAGCCACCGGCATTCCAGTCCGGCGGGCGCAACGGCAGGTGATCCACCGCCAGCCGGCGTTCGGCCAGTCGCGTCAGCCCGGCCCATGTGATGAATGCGCGCGGATAGCCGCCCGAGCGGAAGATGCGGTACTGGCGCAGCCGCAGCGGCGGTTCGAACTGCGCCAGAGCCTGCGGCAGGGTTCGC
>JAABTI010000104.1 GCA_011389955.1 Paracoccaceae bacterium
GGGGTCTGGGCCTGGCGTCGGGTGACGTGCTGCAACCCGCGGATCTTTTTCCCGAGCGGCAGGCCCGGCCGGGCGGAATCGAGACCCTGGCCGAAGCCCGCGAGCGCGCCGAGCGTGCCCAGATCATCGCCACGCTCGATCAGACCGACGGCCAGATCGGCGAAGCCGCAAGACGGCTGCGGATCGCGCGCACCACGCTTTGGGAAAAGATGCAGAAATACGGCCTGTCCTGAACGCAACCCTGTTCGGAAATCCGAACATGAAAATTTTCCTTTGATTTCCAGATAGATGCCTCAGCGCAGAGCGGACACCTGCGCAGTCGCGACCGCCCCGAGCAACGGATACCCTGTATGAGTTAAGCCAGGGAGGAACCAAGCCAATGAAATGTAATCGACTGGTCGATGCGGGCCGTCGCCAATTCCTGCGCGGGGGCCTTGGGGCCACCGCCGGCGCGGCGGCGAGCGTTGTCATGGGAACAAGCGAAGCCAGGGCGGAGCGCGCGCTGGCGCGGGTGGACTATCCGGCGAACCGTCTGGCCAACCTGGCCGATCTGGCGGTCAACGCGCCGATGGACGTAGCCTATCCCGACGCCGACAGCCCCGGCGTGCTGCTCAAGCTGGGGCAGGGGGTCGAGGGCGGTGTCGGGCCTAATGGCGATGTGGTGGCCTATTCGGTGCTCTGCCCGCACAAGGGCTGGATGCTGAGCTACAACGACGCCGACCGCACCTTCAATTGCCCCGGACACCATTCGCGCTTCGATGCCGAAGCGGGCGGACAACAGGTCTGGGGCCATGCCACCAACAACCTGCCGCAATTCGTGCTGCGCGTCGACGACGCGGGCGACATTTATGCCGAGGGCGTGGACGAGCTGATCTACGGCCGCCTGTCCAACACGCTCTGAGGGAGGAAAAGCAATGGGTTACAAGAGACAAGTCGACCGTCTGCCGATCATCCCCGCAGACGCCAAGGAATTCAACGTCACCTGCCACTACTGCATCGTCGGTTGCGGCTACAAGGCCTATACTTGGCCGATGAACAAGCAGGGCGGCACCGAACCGGGCCGGAACAAGTTCGGCGTCGATCTTTCCGAACAACAATATCAGGATAGCCCGGCGTGGTATGCGCCGTCGATGTACAACATCGTGCGTCAGGACGGGCGCGACGTGCAGCTGGTGGTCAAGCCGGACGAGAATTGCGTGGTCAATTCCGGCCTCGGCTCGATCCGCGGCGCGCGCATGGCCGAGAACCGCCCCTCGCGGATCACCGGCACGCAACAGCAGCGCCTGTCCGACCCGCTGGTCTGGCGCAACGGCACATGGCAGCCGACCTCGTGGGATGACGCGCTCGATCTGGTGGCGCGGGTCACCGCGCAGGTGGTCACCGAAGGATCCGAGGATGATCTCGTTGTGTCGGTGTTCGACCATGGCGGCAGCGCGGGTGGTTACGAGAACACCTGGGCGACCGGCAAGCTCTATTTCCAGAGCATGAGCATCCGCAACATCCGCATCCACAATCGCCCCGCTTACAATTCCGAGGTGCATTCCACCCGCGACATGGGTGTGGGCGAGCTCAACAACAGCTATTCCGATTACGAGATCACCGACACGATCTTCGTGGTTGGCGCCAATCCGATGGAGACCCAGACCAATCTCTATCTCAACCACATGGTTCTGGGGATGCAGAATGGCGCGAAATTCATCATGGTTGATCCGCGCCGCACGGTGACGGTGCATTCGGCCGAACAGTTCGCCGGCAAGGAGAACGTGCTGCATCTGGCGATCAACGAAGGCACCGACATGGTGGTGCTGAACGCCATCATGACCCATATCGTCGACAATGGCTGGTTGGATGACGACTTCATCGCCAATTCCACCTTCCAGGGTGGCGAAGCCGTGGCGCAGGACGCCGCGCACCCGGCAAGCCTCGGCAGCCTCGATCACGCGATGCAGTCCATTCGCACCTCGCTGGACGAGGCGGCGGAAATCTGCGGCGTGGACGCCGCCGATATCGCCAGGGCCGCCGAGTGGATCGCCAAGCCGCACGAGGATGGCAGCCGGCGCAAATGCGCCTCGGCCTATGAAAAGGGCATCATCTGGGGCAATGACAATTATCGCACCGTCGGCGCGATGGCGAACATTGCGCTGGCCACCGGCAATATCGGGCGCGAGGGCGGCGGGTGCTGTCGCCTCGGCGGCCACCAGGAAGGCTATTACCGCCCCGACGAATCCGTGGTCGGCCGCCCGGCGGAATATGTCGATCAGTATCTCATCCGGGGCCTGGGCGGCGTGCACCATATCTGGGCCTGCGATCACCACAAGACCACGATCAACGCTGCCGAGTTCAAGCGTGCGCACAAGCGCCGCGCGGACATGGTCAAGGACGCGATCGACGCCGCCGCCGGTGGCACCCGCGAACAGCTTGTCGATGCGATCGTCTCGGCGATCAACGCGGGCGGGCTCTTCGTGGTGGACATGGACATCATCCACAGCCAGATCGGCCAGAACGCGCATGTCATCCTGCCGGCTTGCGAGTCCAACGAGATGAATCTCACCTCGATGAACGGCGAGCGGCGGCTGCGCCTGTCCGAAAAATACATGGACCCCTACGGCAATTCCAGGCCCGACTGCCTGATCGCCGCCGGGATCGCGCAGAACATGGAGCGCGTGCTGCGCGACATGGGCCAAGACGACTACGCCGACAAGTTCAAGGGCTATGACTGGGAAACCGAGGAAGACGCCTTCATGGACGGCTTCCACCAGGGCAATCCCGAGGTGACCTATGACCGCCTGCGCGCCGCCGGCAACAATGGCGTGCAGGAGCCGGTCGTGGGGTATGAGAACGGCCAGCTGATCGGCACCGAGCGGCTCTATGCCGATGGCAGGTTCGACCGGCACGGGCGCGACGACGGCAAGGCGCTGTTTTGCGCCTCGGGCTGGCGCGGCTGGCAGGCAGCGGGGCGCGCCCGCGAAAAGGCCAACCACAAATACTGGATCAACAACGTCCGGGCCAACATCTTCTGGCAGAACCAGTTCCTCGATCAGAAGAACGACTTCGTGCAGGACCGGTTCCCCTATCCGTTCATCGAGATGAACCCCGATGACATGGTCGATGAGGGTCTCAACCCCGGCGACCTGCTCGAGATCATCAACGACAACGGCGTGACGCAAGGCATGGCCTATCCGACCGCCAGCGCCAAACGCGGCCAGGTCGCGATGGTCTTCGGCTCGCCGGCGGGCAGCCAGGGCAACGTCACCAACGGCGTGAACGAGTTGAACGTGCCGGACTACAAGCACTGCTGGGGCGACATCCGCAAGGTCTCGAACGCCACGCGGGAATCGGCGGGAATTTCCTTCAAGTCCAAGGAAATCACGCTCTGATCCGGTGACATGCCAGTGATTTGGGAACGGCCCGTCCCGCACTCTGTGGGGCGGGCCCGCGGCAATCCGGGGGGGACGGATAGAACAGCCAACACAATGCGCGGCCGGGAAACCGGGGCGGGCGATATCACTCGACACGGCCCGGCTCAGGGCCGAGGCCGCCGCCGCCCCGGTTGCCGGCACCGAAACGCTGGCGCTCGACGCGGCGATCGACCGGGTGCTCGCCGAGGCGGTCACCGCGCGCACGGCCCTGCCCCCCTTCGACAATTCGGCGATGGACGGCTATGCGCTCGATAGCACGACACTCACCGGCGCAGGGCCATGGACACTCGACGTCACAGACCGGATCGCGGCGGGAGAGTCGCGCGACCACGCGCTGACACCCGGCACGGCGGCCCGGATCTTCACCGGCGCACCGGTGCCGCGCGGCGCCGATTGCGTGGTGATGCAGGAAAAGGTCGAGCGAAAGGCCGGCCTGATCGTGCTGACATTTCGCCCCGACCTCGGCTGCAACATCCGCAAACGCGGCGAGGACGTGGCGCCGGGCGCGCCCTGCCTCGATCCGGGCATTCGTCTGACCCCGCCACGGCTTGCGCTTCTGGCGGGCTGTGGCCTGGCGCAGGTGACGGTCCGGCGTCGGGTGCGCATCGCCATCCTGTCCACCGGTGACGAGCTGGTCGAACCCAGCAGGCATCTCGCGCATGGGCAGATTTTCAATTCCAACCGGGTGATGCTGCGCGCGCTTCTGACCTGTCCCTGGGCCGAGATCACCGATTTCGGCATCCTGCGCGACGATCCGGCCCGGATTCGCGGCGCGATCCGCGACGCCGCCGACTCGCATGACGTGGTGATTTCCTCGGGCGGGGTTTCAGCGGGCGAAGAGGATCACATCCTTGATGCGTTGCGGGCCGGGGATGCAAGGCTCGACGTGCTCAAGGTGGCGATCCGCCCCGGCAAACCGCTGACCGTGGGGCGCGTGGGCGGCGCGATGTTCTTCGGTCTGCCCGGCAATCCCTATGCCGCGGCGATCACCTTTTCCCAGATCGTGCGCCCGGCCCTGCGCCGCGTGGCGGGCCTGCGCGAGGATCCGGATACGTGGTTTCCCGCGGTCTCCGGGTTCGACTATGCGCGCCGGACCGGACGGCGCGAATTCGTGCCGGTCACATGGTCGCGGCGCGATGCCCTGGGTCGCCCGGTGCTCGAACGGCTCGGTCCGGGCGCCTCGGCCAGCCTGCGCCCGATCGCACAGGCGATGGGAATCGCGGCGCTCCCGCCCGAAACCGGGCGGGTGGCGCCGGGCATGGTGCTCAGGGTCGAGCCGATCTGAACGCGCGGACGCTCACTCCCATTCCATCTCTTCATAGGTCGATTGCGCATTGCGACCGGCCAGCGCGTCGAACTGCTCCAGATAGGACCAGTCGGACTGGTCGATTTTCGGCGCGTCGATGATGTCGCCCCCCTCATCGATCAGCGCGCCGATCCGGCTGCGCAGGTTCACCAGGTAGTCACGGGTATCGCGGCGCGCGGTGGCGAGGTCGGTGGCATGGCCATGACCCGGAACGATCCGGGACGGTTCAAATTCCGCCATGGCATCGAAAACCTCGATCCAGCTTTTCGTGTTGCGCGCCGGCCCATTGCCCAGAATGCGTTCGACATAAACGATATCGCCGGTGAACATCACGTCGCGCTGCTCGAGCCAGACAAAGCTGTCGCCCGGGGTATGGGCCGGGCCGCGATGCATGATCTCGAAGCGCAACCCGCCGACATCCAGCGTGTAATCGGTCTCGAAACTGACATCGGCATAGGACGGCTCGGTGCCCTCGAGGCTGTCGCCGAGGAACCGCGCCAGCGCGATCATGTGATCCTGCGCGCGCGCATGGTGGTCGGCCACCGCCGCCTCCGACGCGATGACGGTTGCGCCCTGCGCCTGCCAGTAACCATTGCCAAGCCAGCGGTGATCCTGTCCGCCGGTGTTGATGACGTATCGGACCGGCTGCTGCGTCAGGGTCCGGATCGCGGCGTCGATGTCCTCGGCCCCCTGCCACGACCCGCCCGGGTCGATCAGCACCACGCCATCGGCGGTTTCCACCACGCCAAAGGTGGCGTTGTTGGCCTTGTTCTCGGGGTCGCGCTGTTCCTTGGGACCGACCAGCGCCCAGACATCGTCGGTGACCGGCTGGATCTCGAGGACCTGCGCCCAAGCCAGGCCCGGCATGGCGGCGAGGGCCGCAATCAGGATATGCTTCATGCCGTGAGCCACCCGTCGAGCTTGGCCGCATCCGGCAGCCCGCCGGCGTGCACCAGCTTGCCATCGACCGCCACTCCCGGCGTGGACATGACCCCCGCCATGGCGATGGATTTCGCATCGGTGACCTTTTCGACCGCGACCTCGAGGCCCAACCTGTCGGCGGCGTCCCTGACCATTTGTTCGGTTGCCTCGCAGCGTTTGCAGCCGGGACCATAGACCTTGACGGTTTTCATTGGACATGTCCTTTCAGAGCAGAATGTTGAAGAGAAAGCCGGTCGCCAGGATACCCATGGACACGACCGCGATGAAAACGGCAATGAGCCGCAGGGTCAGCACCTGCTTGAGGATGATCATCTCCGGCAGGCTGAGCGCGATCACGCTCATCATGAAGGCCAGCGTCGTGCCAAGCGCCGCGCCCTTGCCCAGCAGCGCCTCGACGATGGGGATGACGCCCGCGGCGTTGGTATACATCGGCACACCCACGACCACCGCCGCGGGAACCGACCACCACGCCTCGCCCCCCATGATCCGCAGCATCATCGCTTGCGGAACATAGCCGTGGATCAGCGCGCCGATGGAGATGCCGACGACCACCCAGATCCAGACCTTGCCGAGGATCTCGCGCACCTGCTCGGCGCCGATCCTCAGTCGATCGGCAAGGGTGAGGCGCTCCTCGGGCAGATCGCCCACCGGGCCGGTGTTCAACTCGCGCACCCACTCCTGCAGATAGCGCTCCAGCCCCAGCCTGCCCAGCACGAACCCGGCGAGCGTGGCGATGGTGAAGCCGAAAACGAGGTAGACCGTCGCGATCTCCCAACCGACCAGACCGTAAAGCAGGCCCAGCCCCACCGGCCCCACCATGGGCCCCGCGATCAGGAAGGAAAACGTGACACCCAGCGGAATGCCCGCCGACACGAACCCGATGAACAGCGGCACCGACGAGCAGGAACAGAACGGCGTCAGCACACCCAGCGTCGCCGCCAGCGGATAACCCCAGATCACGCGCTTTCCGGCGAGGATGGCACGGGTCTTTTCCGGGCTGAACCAGCTGCGCAACACACCGGTGACAAAAACAATGCCGGTCAGCAGCAGCAGCACCTTGGGCACATCGTAGACGAAAAAGGCGATGGCCTCGCCGGTGTGGCTGTCGCGCGCCACCGGGAAGAGCGAGGTCACCCATTCCGAGACCGGGATGAGCTGCCCGTAAAGCAGCCACCAGATGACACCCGCCAGCGGCACCCCGCCATACCAAAGCCAGTCTGAGCCCCCGCGCGGCGCGGCTTGATCCTGTGTT
>JAABTI010000105.1 GCA_011389955.1 Paracoccaceae bacterium
GGCGTGGCTGACCCGCTCTGGTCCGCCCGCGCGCTGGCCAGCCTGACCGCGCAGGACGACTACCTGCGCCCCCTGAACCCCGCCGCCGCGATGCCGTTTTGTCCGAGATCGAGCGCCTGGCCGCGCTCATCGCCGCCTTCCCCGGGATCGGTCGCAGGATCGAGGGCACCGCCCTGCGCTACCTCGTCACCCGCCGCTACCGGTACCGGTGATCTACCGGGCGCGGGGCGAGCGCGTGGAAATCGTGGAGGTATTGCATTCGAGGCGGAGGTGAGGTTTGATTACCCTGTCTTTGCAGGGCGCACGCGGGCGGACAATGGCGCGGCAGCTGGGATAAGGGGGCGAGGAATTTGAAGCGAGGGGAAGAAAGGCACCTAACTCTCGGCTTGAAGAATATCGGCCGCGCCGGAGTAGAACTTCAGCGCGTTTGTTATCGAGCCTACACTGATTTTGAAGGTGGCAGTTACCTCAACTTTCCAAAGCCTTTGGATTTGATCCCGATCATTTCGCAGAAATTGAGTGGAGCCAGCTCCATGAACAATCGAATTGCGTCGAGAATAAAGCCAGTCGGTATACCCTACAATAGAATGTGGGATTTTTTTATTTTGAGGTTTGAACTTATCAACGATTTGACCAGTCGAAATATTAACGCGCGGCATCTGTGTGTCTGCCCCCTGCGAAGGCGAAATAACTTGAAGAAGCAGTTGAAACTTTCTAGAATGACGTTGTCTCAACACGGTATTGCGTAATCCGTCTTGAAGGCGCGTAGTAAGCGCCTGTTGGATTCCATCTCCTTGCATTAAGAGCCGATAAATATCAGCTTCGCTTACTGGCCCCGTAGCACCCTTCAATGCTTGCTCTGCAAAGTTCTCCTCGCGACAATTTGCAAGAATAGTCGCGTCAATCATCGTATCAAATCGGTCGACTAGGTTAGTATAAACTAATTTTTGAATGTGCTTTCTGTTCTTATCCTCTAGCTTCTCGATATCTTTCGTGGCCGGAGAAATTTCCTTAGTCAAAAAAGCCTTGAATTCATTAATCGGGGAATAATCCACAGATTGGCCTGCTGTTACTTTCGTTTCGTACAGTTGAGGGTAGCAACAAATCCCTAGAAATCAACCATTGAGGTTGGCTTGTTAGCAAGCGTAGGGTGGGCAGTTCTGCCCACCGCCCCCCACCGCCCCATGGGCTACCCACCGCCCCGACGCACTTCCGGGTACCTGCCCACCGCCCCGGCACATCTCCGCCATCCTTGGTGGGCAATATTGCCCACCCTACTCCCCGAACTCTCCCTCCACCACGCCGCCCGCTCCTGCTCCGGCAATGCGAAGCCACCTCAGCTCCGGCGCAACCTGCGCTGCTTAACCTCCCCTTAACCAACCGCCCCGCATGCTCGCGCCATGCAAAACCGAAACTCCCCCCTCGCGCCCGAGGTCTGGCTCAATGATCTCTTCACGTCCAAGGCCGTGCAGCAGGGCGGCGTGATCCGGCGGAAGGCGCGTTCGGCGCTTCAGTTGCTCCCCGGCGCGGGTACCAGGTGGCCGGGATCTCGCGCCGGATCATCATCTTCTGAAACCGCGCCCCCCGTGCGCAGGCTGGCGGGGTGCGCAGGGGCTGCGAAAACCCGCCCCGAAATGGCGCAAAGGGCCGGCCCTGCGGCCCGCCCTTTCCATTTCTGCGCGTGCCCCGGACGGTCCTGCCGCCCGGGCCGCAAGCCTCAGTCGCCCGTCACCGTCAGGCCCAGCACGCGCCAGCTTTGCATGCCGCCGCGATAATAGCTGATCCGCTCGGCCGGATAGCCGCCCTCGATCATGCGCCGGATCGCCGTGGGCGATTGCCCGCACCACAACCCGTTGCAGAACAGCGCCACCTGCCTGGCGTTCTCGCAATCCCAGCCATCGAAATCGATCTCGCAGCCCAGTTCGCCCATCCGGTCATGGGCCTGCGTGTAGGGAATGTTGATCGCGCCGGGGATGGTGCCACCCTCGAACCAGTCGGGCGTGCGGCTGTCCACCACAACCACCTCGGGGTCTTGCAGCGCGTCGATCAGTTCCAGTTCGCCAATCGTGGTCACCCCCTCGGCGGGGCTGATCGGCTGGATGCAGAACGGCGGGCAGGCGCGCGAGGTGCGCGCCCATTCGCCGGTCACCTCGTGATCGTTGTCCTGGATGCGCTTGATCTCGGCTGTGCCGCCACCGGGCGTGGGCACCGTGACCGATGGCGTGTCGGGCCGGATATTCACCGGCCTGTCCTCGGCCCATGCGCTGCCCGCGACCGCGCCGGCCAATGCCAATGTCGTCAATAATCTCAACATTACTCTTTCCTCCCTTGCTGTGTATCTCCGGACCTCAGCGGATCACATGCACCGCGCAATTGGCATGGCGCACCACCATCGACGCGGTCGAACCCAGCAGCAGGTCCTGCATCCCCGGCCGGTGCGAGGCGATGACGATGCAATCGATCCCGTGCTCCTCCGCCCATTCCAGCACGGTGCGCCCGGCATGGCCCTCGACCACCTCGCTGTGACCGTTCGGCAGATCCTCGACCAGGTCAGCCAGTTCCTCGTCGATCGCCCTGCGGCTTTCCACCAGGTACTCGGTGGGCATGTAGGAAATCGCGTAGGGCGGGATGTGTTCCATCACGTGCAACACGTTGATCTTCGCCCCCTCCGCGGCCAGTGCCTGCGCCACCTCCAACGCGCCGCTCACGTCGCGGCCCTCGTCGAACGATACAGGAACCAATATGTTGGAATACATCGCGTCATCCTTTCCTTCGCGCGTCAATCTGGGCGTTCACCCTCGCAGGCTGCGCCGACGCGCACCTTGATTCATGTCATGCCGTGGCAGCGGTCTCGCCAAAGGTGCCGGCCACCTCGTACATCACCGGCTCGAAGGTCTTGCACAGATCGGCGATGCGGCGGTTGCGGCGGCGCATCTCCTCGGTGCGCAGCATCGCCTGGAAATCCTCCCGGCGGCGCCACTGCGAATAGTTGGCGATCCGCGTCTGCGCGTCGTTCACGTGCAACCCCGCCGCGATGAATCCCGGCTGCTTCGAGATGAAGCTGGCATAGGCGTCGCTCAACTCGTCCAGCAGGTCCTGACAGGTGCCCGGCGTCATTTCGAACGTGGTGATGACGGTCTGATAGGTGTTGTCCTGTGCAATCTGCGGCATCGCCCCCTCCTGCGGTTCTTCCCCGCAGCCTAAGACCAGATCGGCGGACACGGCAAACGGTTTCTGCCGCACCACCCGTCCCGCCATGCGTGATTAACCGGATGTTTACCAACGATGACCGACAGTCGGTCCCGGAGGGAGGCTGCAATGCTGCGTGCCGTGATAATGGTGGCGATGCTCTGGGCCGGGACCACGGCCCGTGCCGGGGCCTGGACGCAAGCCCCCGGCGAAGGGCTGGTCGTGGCCTCGTCCTATCCCGGCGGACCGGGCGTGCCCGGATATGGCGGCATCTACGCCGAATTCGGGCTGACGCCGACCCTGACTGCCGGCATCGACGCCGGACGTGCCGCCTCGGGCAGCACCAAGTCGGTGGTCTTCGCGCGCCGCGCCCTGCCCGTCCCGGGCTGGACCGGCACCCCCGGCCTGATCCTCGCCACCGAAATAGGGCTGGGCCGCATCGCGCGCCAGCCGGTGCTGCGGCCGGGGCTGTCGCTGGGCCACGGGCTCGACGCGCCGATCGGACAGGGCTGGATCTCCGTCGATACCCTGGCCGAGATCGGGCTGAGGCGCCACACGCTGGATTTCAAGACCGACGTGACCTTCGGGCTGCGCCCGCGCCCCGGCCTGAAGGCGATGGTGCAACTCCAGACCGGGCAATCGGCGGGCGATCCGCCCTTCGCCAGGGTGGTGCCCTCGGTGGTGATGGACCTGCGCGGCAAGATGCAGCTTGAACTGGGCCTGACCCACACCCTGCGCGGCCCGCGCCGCAACGGAGCCAAGATCGCCCTGTGGCGACGGTTCTGACATTGCGCCGCGCCACGCGCTGTTCTAGATCGCTGCCATGCAAGATACACCCGCGCCCAGCATCCGCCCCACCGATGACGAGGCCCGCCAGATGGCGCAGGGGCTGCTGACGCAGGCCCTTACCGCCGCGCTGGCCGTGCTGGAACCGGGCACATCCGCGCCGCTGGCCAGCCGTATCGCCTTTGGCCGCGCCCCGGACGGCCAGCCGCTGTCGCTGATCTCGGACCTCGCCGCGCACAGCCGCGCGCTGTCTGGCGATCCGCGCTGTTCGCTGCTGCTCGACGGTCCGGCGGGGCGCGGCGACCCGCTCAACCAGCCGCGCCTGACGCTTCAGGCGCGGGCGGTTTTCGTGCGTCACGGCGATACCGGTCACGCGGCGCTTCACCACCACTACCTGGCGCAGCACCCCAAGGCCAGGCTCTACGCAGGCTTCGCCGATTTCGCCTTCGTCCTGTTCGGGGTCGAGCGCGCCATGCTCAACGGCGGTTTCGGCAAGGCGTATCGGCTCACCGCCGCCGACCTTGACCTCGCGCCGCCGCGCTGAAACGCCCGCCCCCGCGCCTCAGTTGTCCATCCGCACCGTGATCGACACCTTGCCCGACATCGGCTCGGGCCAGCCCAGGTGTACCTGGTCGCGCGCCGCCCCCTGCTCGGTAAAGCTGTAGGGCAGCTCGTGGCGCGTGTTGTCCGCGCCGTCCTTGATCCGGCTGCGCATCACCATCGAATCGATGTGCTGCGCATAGCCGCCGAACGGTAGCGGCCCGGCGCAATCCACCGCCCATGTCTGCGCCGGGCTGACCTGGTGGTGATGGATCACCGCCGGGTTCGTCACCCCCTGCTCGACCGAGTTGAACATGTTGCCGTTCACCGCGATGTTGCGTATCCGCGAACGATCCAGATCGGCAAGGCTGGTATCCACCTGCTCGACCCGCCCGATATCGCCGCGAATGGCGCGGAACACGTTGCCGACCATGGTCAGCCCGTCGATGAAATGGCCCGGCCCATAGGGCTTTATCACGATGAACCGGAACCAGGGCGCCACGTCGATCGCCTGGAATATGTTGTCCGAGATGTTCAGCGCGCTGAACGAGAATTCGCTGCTGAACGCCGGCTCCGGGTCATGCTCGTTGGCCCACTCGATGAAGCAGTTGTCGATGTAATTGCCGCTGATCGTGGCGCGGTTATGCGCCGAGGTCAGCACCAGCCCGGCGGTACGCACGCCGTTCGGCTCGTCATCGCCCTGGAACCAGTGATTGCCGGTGATGATCGAACTGGTGCCGCCCAGAACCGCGAAATGCCGGAACTGCGTGATCCGGTTGTTGCGCAGCTTCACGTCGTTGGCATTGGCGTTCAGGCCGATCACCGTGCGGTCCTGCGCCCGCATTCCCCCCTGGTCGGTCAGGAACTGGCAGCGATCGATCAGCATCCCCTGGCAGCCGATGCCGATGCTGCTCAACCCTCGATCCCGCGGGCGGGTGATGAAACAGTCGCGCAGATGGAAAATCAGGCCCGTGGACGCCAGGATCACCGCGCTGGCGCGGCCGTTGCACTGAAACTCGATATCCGACATCGAGAATTTCGACAGCTTGTCGAAGCCGGTGAAATCCAGGATGTACTTGAACCGGCGAAAGGTGAACTGCTGCGCGCCCGCCGCATCGTGGAGCGGCATCGACAGGGTGATCTCCTGCGTGCCCACGTTGCGCGCCCGCACATAGACCTCGCGGCCCACGCCCGCCCCCTCGACCAGGGCGCCGACCGGGATGTTGGCCACGTTGACCACCCCCGTCAGGCGCAGCGGATCGTTCGGATCATAGCTCGCCTGCGACGTGACCACCTCCGTGTCCCAATCGGGCGACTCCTCGACATAGAACTGCCCGTTATGGATATGGCGGCGCTGCGCGTACTGGGTCCGGTTGGCCACCGCCGCCTGCATGTCGATCGGCGCATCCAGGTTGATCCGCCGGCCCCCAAGGTCCAGCGATTCATGGTCCGAGTTGTTCAGCAACGCCTGGAACCCCTTGCGAAACGCCAGCACCTCGTCGCCGAACGCGTCGATATAGCTGGGTAAATCGAAATTCTTGGTGAGCACCAGCAGATGCGCGTCGCTCATCTGCACCTTGCCCTCGAACTGCACCCGGTTCTGGAACGTCACGCCGCGGTCCAGACGGTAGTTGCCCGCCGAAACCAGCACCCGCCGGCCCATCGAGGCGGCATCCGCGGCCTCGAAGGCGGCGCTGTCATCTGCCACCCCGTCGCCCATGGCGCCGAAATCGCGCACATCGACCCAGTTCATCATGTCGCGGTGGAAAACGTGCGTGATGTCCTCGATGGTGATGTCGTCGATCCGAACGATGCCCCCCGACGGCCCGGTCAGGTCCAGCCCGAAATGGCCATAGACCGGCTCGGCGCCCCAGACCATGTTTACCCCCTGCCGCGCGCCAGCGCCCAGGATCGCGCTGACCTCGACCACCTCGCCATAGGCCTGCAACGTCACCTCCGGGCCGACCTCCGCCAGCCCCGCCACATGCGCCCCGCTGGGCGCCCCCGCCCAGCCGGCGATGCGCACCGTGGGCAGGTTGCCGCTGACCGCCTT